>NZ_LMME01000002.1:0-191916 GCF_001422125.1 Methylobacterium sp. Leaf85
TGAAGGGGCCCGATCGGGCCCCTTCATCGTTCAAGCGGCCGACCGCCACTGGCCTGGTTTTACTCCGCCGCAGCGGCCTGGAATTGGTCCGCCCTTTACATGAGCCGCATGTCGTCGATGTTCCTGCCGCGGAAGTTCGGGGACACGATCGTTTATCAGAGGCCGATCGAACATGATTGAGGCGCACATGCTCGAGAAGCGAATACTCGTCGTCGAGGACGGCATTACCATGCGCATGTTCTATCAGGACGTGCTCGGCAAGGCCGGGTTCGCGGTGGAGGAGGCGGCGAACGGTGTGGAAGGGCTTGAGAAGGCCCTGCTCGGTCATTTCGACCTGATGATCGTCGACATCAACATGCCGAAGATGGACGGCTACGAACTGGTGACGCGCATCCGCCGCGAACCCTCCCTGCGGGCGATCCCGGTGGTCACCATCAGCACCGAAGCACAGGGCGAGGACGCGACGCGGGCCTACGAAGCCGGCGCCAACCTCTACATCGTCAAACCCGCCGACCCCGCAAGCCTCGTGGAGATGGCTCGCCTGCTGACCGGAGCGCGGGCATGAACGCATCCCTTCTCGCCCGGTTCATCCCCGAGGCGCGCGAATTGCTGCAGACCTCCGCGGGCGGCCTCCTGAAGCTCGAGCGCGGCCCGACGGACGAGACGGCCATCAACGAGGTCTTCCGGGCCGTCCATACGCTGAAGGGCTCGTCCGGCCTGTTCGAGGCCGCGGCCCTCACACGCCTCGTCCATGCCGCGGAGGATCTCCTCTGCGCCGTCCGGGCGGAGCAGCTGCAGATCGATTCGAGTCTGATCGACATGCTGCTCGACAGCCTCGATCAGATGAGTCTCTGGATCGACCAGCTCGAGGCACGGGCTCAGCTGCCGGCGGATGCCGACGGCGTCGCGCACCGGATGTCGATCGCGCTGCGCGGCCGGCTCGGCACGCCGGTGGAATCCGCGGAGACCATGTCGGAGGCCTCCATGCCGCCGGCCCCATCCTCCGTCACCGCTGCGTCCCCGGCGACGCTCGACCGCATGCCCGTCGAGAGCCGCCTCGAAGCGTTCCGCCTCGCCTGCGGAGGCCAGGCGATCCACGCCGTCCGCTACGAGCCCGATCCGGGCTGCTTCTACAACGGCACCGACCCGCTGCAGGCGATCCTGCAAGTTTCCGGGTCGATCGCCCTCGACATCGAGACGATCCGACCCTGGGAGCCGCTGGCGGACCTCGATCCCTACCAGTGCAACCTTCGCTTCTCCCTGCTGACCACGGCCACCCAGCTCGAGATCGAGCAGGCGATGCGCTACGAGCTTGAGCAGATCGTGGTCGCGCCGGTGCGCGTCCGCGACCTGATCCGCATCGACGGTCAGCCGGGCGACGGAGCGATCTGGGACGACTTCCACGAGGGCGCCTCCGCGCTCCTCGCGGCGGAGAACTATGCCGGCCTGGCCGATGCCGCCGCTTCCCTGCGCGGTCGCGCCGACCCGACGCTCTGGCGCAGCCATGCCCTCGCCTGGCTGGAAGTGGCCGCCTCGGCCGCGCAACCGGACCCGGATCTCGTCGCCTTCCTGGTCGCGGCGGTCGGCTCCAGGTCGCTCACCCCGCCGACCTCTGCCCCGGCCGATGCCGACTCGCGCCAGGCGCTGGCCCGGACCATCCTGATCGACCAGCGTCTGGCGCTCGTCAGCGCGGGCTACGACGAGGTTCGCCTCGCCTCGGTGGGAACGATCGTCGGCAACGTCCTGAGCAGCCTCGGCCGCAACGCGCAGCGCGCGGCGTTCCAGACCGCCCTCGACGTGGCGCGCGAGGCCCGTTCGACCGCGCCGCTGCTTACCGCCATCGCCGCCTTCCTCGGTGACGAGGATACGGAGGCCGCGCCGGCCCCGCTCTTCCCCACCGATCACCGCGCGGAGCCCTCGGTCGCAGCACCGGTCGCCCCAAAACCGGTCGCGGTCGCGCAGGAATCGGCGCCGGTGGCAAAGGACTCGGCACCGGTCCCAGTGGATGCGGAAGTCCGGGCGGCGGCGAAGACCCTCAAGGTCGACCAGGCGAAGATCGACCTGCTGATGAACCTCATCGGCGAGCTCGTCGTCTCCAAGAACGCCTTGCCGTTCCTCGCCAAACGCGCCGAGGAAACCTACGGCTCGCGGGAGATGTCCCGGGAGATCAAGGAGCAATACGCGATCATCGATCGGCTCGCCCAGGAGATGCAGGGCGCGATCATGCAGGTCCGCATGCTGCCGGTGTCGGACATCTTCGACCGGTTCCCGCGCCTCGTGCGTGACCTCGCACGCAAGCTCGGCAAGCGGATCGACCTCGTCGTCGAGGGCGGGGATACGGCGGCCGACAAGACCATCATCGAGGCGCTCGGCGATCCGCTGCTGCACATCGTCCGCAACTCCCTCGATCACGGCATCGAGGGGCCGGACGAGCGTCTCGCGGCGGCCAAGCCGGCGACGGCGCGCCTGCTGCTCAAGGCCCGCCAGGAGACCGACCGCGTCGTCATCGAGATCCAGGACGACGGTCGCGGCATCGATCCGGCCAGAATTCGCGCCGTGGCGGTCGCCAAGGGTGTCATCGATCAGGAAGAGGCCGACCGCCTGTCCGATCAGGAGGCGATCAATCTCATCTACCGTCCCGGCTTCTCGACAGCGCAGGAGATCTCCGATCTGTCCGGCCGCGGGGTCGGCATGGACGTGGTGCTGACCACGGTGGAGAAGCTCGGAGGCCAGGTCTCCGTCACCTCCCGTCTCGGCGAGGGGACGACGACGAGTCTCTCCATGCCGCTCAGCATGGCGGTGACCCGGATCATGATGGTGGAGGCCGCCGGCAGCCTCTACGGGGTGCCGATGGACATGATCGTCGAGACGGTGCGCGTGCCCAGAGAGCGCATCCGGACGATCAAGAAGGCCGAGACGTTCGTGCTGCGCCAGACCGTCATCCCGCTGGTCCGGATGTCGCGCCTGCTGCGGTTGGCCGACCGGCGGCAGGACGACGCGGAAGCCGCGGTGCTTGTCTGCCAGGTGAACGGCCGGCGCGTCGGGCTGATCATCGACAACTTCCGGGAAGGCATGGACGTGATCCTGAAGCCGCTCGAGGGCGTCCTGACCGGCATAGGCGGCTATTCCGGAACGGCCCTCCTCGGCGACGGCCGCGTCCTCCTGGTCCTCGACCTCAAAGAGCTCCTGTGATGCCGATCCGAATCGCGCGCAACGTCGTTCATCTCGAGGGCCATTGCACGGTGGAGGAAGCGCTCACGCTTCTGGAAGCCCTCCGCAAGCCGCGCCAGCCCAAGATCGTGCTCACCGCTTGCCTGGGGATGCACACCGCCCTCCTCCAGGTCCTCGCCGCCGCGCCGGGCGTCACCATCGCGCCGCCCGCCGATCTGACGCTGGCCGGCATCGTCATGCCGTTCCTGCAGGCCTCCCGGGCGGCCTCCTGAAAAACGACCCGCGCCCGGCGCGGGCATAGCCTTCACCGATCGGATCGCGGCGCCCCGGCGCCACAATCCGATCCCCCAACGCAAGCATTACACCGAGGAGACTAGGATGGCCGCGACGATCATGATTGTCGACGATTCGCCGACCATGCTGCTGAGCATCGAAGGTATTCTGACCAAGGCCGGCCTCACTGTGGTCAAGGCACCGAGCGGCGAGAAGGCCCTGGATACGTTGAAGTCGGGCACCAAGCCCAACCTGCTCATCACCGACCTCAACATGGGCGAGATGAACGGCATCGACCTGATCCGCAAGGTTCGCAAGCTGCCGGGATTCGCCTTCCTGCCGATCCTGATGTTGACCACCGAGTCGCAGCAGGACAAGCGCAACGAGGCGAAATCCGCGGGTGCCACGGGCTGGATCGTCAAGCCGGTGGATTCCGACGGATTGCTCGGCGTGATCCGCCAGCTCGTTCCCGGAGCGTGACCATGTCGCTTGCGGGTCGAACGCTTTCTCCCAGATGGATCGGCCCGCTCTGCGCAGGGCTCGCTGCCTTGTGCCTCTCCGCCATCGCCGCCGCGGCCTTCGGGCCGGTGCCCGGCGTGGCCCTGATCGCGGTGGCCGGCTTCGTCATGACCTGGAGCTCGACCGCGCTGATGCGCCTGTCGCTGGGTTCGCAACGGACCCCGCCCGCGAAGGACGCCCCGGTTGCCGGGGCGGCGCCGGAGGCCGACGCGCCGCCGGAACCCGAACCGGTGGTATTGGAGCCCCGAATCGACCTGACGGGGGCCCTGGCGGACCATTTCACGGCCTATGACCGCCTCTTCGAGCGCGCGTCGCAGGACACCGCGTCGGTGACCGAGGAGACGGAGGCCGCCGCCTTCGACATCATGTCGAGCCTGAAGGCCGTGGACGGCGCGATGACCGATCTTCTGACCTTCCTCGACGTGTCGGGTTCCAACGTCCGGGTGATGGAGATCGTGGATCAGACCGATCAGCAGTTGATCGAGAACCGCCGCCTCATCACCGTATTCCTGGCGCAACGCGACTCCGATATCGAAGAATCCCAGCGGCGTCTCGAAATCCTCGACGACACCACCGAGGAGCTGACCCGCGCCATCGACGGGGTTCAGACGATCGCCCGTCAGACCAACCTGCTCGCCCTGAACGCGACGATCGAGGCGGCCCGCGCGGGCGAGGCCGGTCGCGGCTTCGCGGTGGTGGCCGCCGAGGTCAAGCAACTCTCCCACGCCTCGGCAGCCACCGCGACCCGGATCAGCCAGGGCCTCGCCAGCCTCCGCGAATCGATCCGGGACAACTTCGCCACCCTGGTCAGCCAGCGCATCGAAGGGGAGCGGGGCGAGCTCACAAAGATCTCGACGGCCATCTCGGGCCTGACGGAGAACATGGAACGCCTGGTCTCTCACCAGAGGGACACGTTGGTGAAGGTCCAGGAAGAGAGCGCCCGCATCGCCGAACCCGTCGTGCAGCTCATCGGATCGATCCAGTTTCAGGACGTCACGCGACAGCGGCTGCAGCATCTCGAGGGAATCTTCGCGGCGGCCCGCAAGAATCTCGATGCGATGGATCTTTCCAATCCCCGCCCCGAGACATGGCCAGATGCTGTCGCCTTCGCCGAACTGGCCCTGGCGGAAGGCCCGTCTCCGCCCCGGTCGAGATTGAAACGCGGGAACGACATCGAGTTGTTCTGATCGGGTCCGGCAAAACCGGACGCCGGTTTTGTGTAACAAAACCTGCGTCATTTCAACGACCTAAGCGAGGTGAAGCGTTGGCTTGCCAATGCCGCCCCGCTTAGAATCCCGCCGCCCGGTCGCACGGGCAGACGGCGATGAGGTCCACTCATCGCCGTCTCATATCAGCGGATACATGCGGTGAGAGTATCGATCCATGGCCTCGATCCTACTGACCGACGACGTCGCCGTTGTCCGGATGACGATCCGGCGCTTTCTCGAACGGGGCGGTCACACGGTCAGGGACTGTGACTCCGCTGACGCGGCGGAACAGATCCTGTCCAGCCAGTCGTTCGACATCCTCGTCACCGACCTGTGGATGCCCGGCCGGGACGGCCTGACGCTGATCGCCTGGGTGAAAGCCCAGCACCGCGGCATGCCCATCATCGCGGTCACCGGGGGGGCTCCGCGGACGCCGCAGGTCTTCTCCATGGAAGAGGCTGCTCGGGCCGGCGCCGACCGCGTGCTCATGAAACCCGTCGGCATGCAGGAACTCCTGTCCGCCGTCACCGATCTCATCGGATCGCGCATCTGAACAGGTCAGCATTGGCGATGCCAACGCTTCACCTCACTTGGGCCTTTGAAGTGTAACGGGTTTTCAGACACGAAACCCGTGACCACTTTTGCTGAACCTGCTTAGGAAAGCGGAACGCATGCACAGTATCGGACAGATCATCCTCGACAATCGCGGGGCGGTCCTGGATGCATGGCTCGAACGCCTTCCCGGCGGCGCGGCCGGGGCGCGGCCGGCCACGTTCCAGTTGCTCAAGATCGAGCTGGGGATGCTGGTCGACAAGCTCGTCGCCTATTTTAACGCGGGCGACCACGATCTCGGCGGCCCCCTCTTCAAACCCGTCGAAGACCAGGCCGCCACGATCAGCGCCGCGTGTGCCCGCGACGGGCTGACCCCCCTGGAGACCGCGACCCTCATCATGTCGCTGAAGACCATCACGCGGGACCTTCTCGATCGGGAGGTCGGCGGCGACCGGGACGGGATGCGGATCGGGGTGGATGCGGTGGTCGACAGGCTGGCACTCGTCACCTTCGCGGCTTTCGTCGAAACGCGGGAGGACATCATCCAGCGTCAGGGCCGGGCGCTCCTGGACATGGCGACCCCGGCCCTTCCGATCTGGCGTCACATCATCCTGATGCCTTTGGTGGGAATCATTGACACCCAGAGGGCCAGACAGGTGATGGAGTGGCTGCTGGAGGCCCTCGCCCGGGAGGAAGCGCATATCGCGATCCTCGACGTCACGGGGGTGCCGTTGATCGACAGCCGCGTCGCCCTGCACCTGACCAAGACCGTCGAGGCGGCCCGCCTGCTCGGCTCCCAGGTGATCGTCACCGGCATCAGCCCGGACGCGGCGCAGACCCTGGTCAAGCTCGATGTCGATCTGTCCAGCATGATCACCAGGGGCACCCTGCAGGTGGGCCTGGCAGAAGCCTTCCGGCTCCTCGCCCAGCGGAACCAGGGCATGAGCGGGAGCCCCTTCTGATGCGCGTTCCCATTCTCCGGCTCGGTCGGGTCCTTCTGACCTCGCTGCCATCCGATCTCACGGATCAGCAGGTGATGGACCTCCAGATCGACGCCCTGGCGCTGATCCAGGCGGGCAAGGCCGACGGGCTCGTCATCGACATCACCGCGGCGGACGTCGTCGATTCGTACATGGCCCGAATGCTTTCCGAAACGGCGAAGATGGTGACGATCATGGGCGGCATCGCCGTCCTGGCCGGCATGCGGCCCGCCGTGGCTCTGACCCTAGTCGAGATGGGCCAGAACATGATCCACATGGAGACTGCCTTCGATCTCGAGGGCGGGGTCGCGAAAGTCGCCCGGCTGGTAGCGTCCCGCGGAGGTCGCCATGACGAAGTCCCCACGGTCTGACCCGCTCGATGCGGTGACGCGGGACGAAACTGTCTGCGTCATTCCGATCCGGGTCCAGGAAGACATCCTCCGCGCCCGGCAATCGAGCCGCGGCGCGGCTGCGGCGATCGGCTTCGGCACCGTCGACCAGACCCGCCTCGCCACCGTCGTCTCCGAACTGGCGCGCAACATCCTGACCTATGCCGGCACCGGCGAATGCCGCGTGGTGAGCCGCCTGACCCCCGTGGAGCGGAGCATTGTGATCGAGATGGAGGATAGCGGGCCGGGAATCGACGACATCGCCGATGCGATGATGCCCGGATACTCCACGGGAGGGGGACTCGGCCTCGGCCTCCCCGCCGTGCACAAGCTGATGGACCACATGTCGGTGGAGACGCGGCCGGGACGCACCCTGATCCAAGCCTCGATGGCGAGGCGCCGATGAAACCGGAGCCGGACAGGCTCGACGTCAGGGTGACGTCCGAGATGGATGTGGTCGAGGCGCGGCAGAAGGCGCGTCTCCTCGCCCTGCGTCACGGGTTCGGGACCGTGCGGGCGCACGGGATCGCGACTGCGGTCTCCGAGCTCGGCATGAACCTCGTGCTCCACACCGCGCGGGGCGGTCTGATCCACCTCACAGCACAGGGCGAGGCGGGAGCGGCCGTGGTCGAGGTGGTGGCCGAGGACGAGGGGCCGGGCATCCCCGATATCGCCCTCGCCATGCAGGACGGATACTCGACCCGCGGCGGACTGGGCTGCGGGCTGCCCGGGACCCGTCGCCTGATGGACGAGTTCGCGATCACCTCCGAGGTCGGGCGCGGGACGCGCATCGTCTGCGCGATGCGGCGGCCATGAGGCGGCTGTCATGAGGGAATGGCCGAGGATCGCGGCCGCCTCACGGGTCTATCCCGGGGAGACCGTCTGCGGCGATCAGGTCTCCTGGTGGCGCGAGGGGCCGGCGACCCTGGCCTGTATCGCCGATGGGCTCGGCCACGGACCGGACGCCCATCGTGCCGCCCAGACCCTGCTCGCCCTGCTGGAGGGCCAGCCGGAGATCGACCTGGCGCAGCGGCTCGTGACCGGCGACCGGGCCATGCGCCACACCCGCGGCGCCGCCGCGGCCCTCGTCCGGATCGATCCCGGCACGAGGATCGTCACGGTGGCCGCGGTGGGAAACATCCAGGGGGCTCTGTTCGGCGCGCGCACGCGCCGCTTCGACGGAACCCCGGGGATCGTGGGGGCGGGGCTGCGTCACCTCAAACCCCTCGACCTGCCCTTCGCGTGCGACGATCTCCTGATCCTGTGGACCGACGGACTCCGGCCCGTGGATCTCGGGACCGACCCGACGGTGCCGCACGACGATCCGGAGCGGCTCGCCGCGCAGCTCATGGCCAGTCTCGGACGCCAGAGCGACGATTGCGCCGTCCTGTGCATCACCTTCGGCGAATGAAACGGCATGAAGGCGCTGCTCCAGCGATACACCACGGGCATGGCCAGCCATGTGGCGACCTGCGCCGAGGCATCGCTCCTCGACATCGAAGAGCTCGGTCGCCACGCGATCATGGAGGATTTCGCCCTCGACGAGATCGCCGGTCTGCACGAGGGCGCGGCCCTCGCCCTGGCCGACCAGGGGGTGCCGATCAACGAGCCGGAGATCATCCGGCGCATGTCGGCCTGCCTCAGCGCGCTGATGATCTCGTCGACCATCGCCTATCGCACCAAGATCGACCTGCTCGAGCGGCAGCGGCAGCAGGAGCGGGACAGGACCGAGCGGGACCGCCAGCGCCTCGAAACCCTCGGGCAGCTCATGGCCTCGGTGGCGCACGAGCTCAACAACCTGCTCCAGCCCGTCTGCGGCATGACCGAGATCATGCTCCTCGACCTCGCGAAGAAGCCGCCCGAACGGGCCGATATCGAGATCGTGGAATCCTGCGCCAAGCAGGCGGTCACCGTCATCCAGGGCATCCTCAGCTATGTCCGGCGCGAGACGATCGCGCCGCAGAGCCTGGCGTTCGGTGCCGCCGTGACGACGGCCTGCGACTTCCTACAGCCCGCCCTGCGTCAGCCGCTCGACGTGACGATCCGCGATCATGAATCCCGGGTTCTCGCTTTGCCGGGAGAATTGACCCAGATCCTGCTCAACCTCGTTCAAAATTCGCTGCAGGCCGGAGCGACGCGGATCTCGGTCGAAGTGGATCGCATCTACCGTGACCTGCCGGACGCCTCGGGTGTGCTCGGCGGACAGAGGCCGTGGATGCGGCTCGCGGTCATGGACAACGGCCACGGCATGTCGGCGGACGTGGTCGCACACGCGGCCGATCCGTACTTCACCACGAAAGCGAGCGGTAAAGGCACCGGCCTCGGGCTCGCGATCGTCAAGGGGATCATTCTGGATTGGTCGGCCACGATGCAGATCACTTCGGAACCGGGGCACGGCACGACCGTCTCGATCGAACTCCCGATCTCATCCGGCAGATCTTTTCCCGCAGCCGTGTGAAGCCGCAGGGCAATCGGGTGAGTTTTTCCATTGTGTGACGATGGCTCGGAGGAAGTCGTCGTCCCATGCGGCGACCCTGCGTCTGAGGCGGAGAGAATCCTTGCTTGGCGCGGTTGGCGTGTGAACCGCTCCGGCTTTCCCGGAGGCTCCGCCTCGTGAGAGGATGGAGCCATAACGAAGCGATCCCCGCCCTATTCTCTCGAAGTCCGCGAACGTGCCGTGCGGATGGTTTTCGACTACCAGGGCGAGCATGGCTCGCAATGGCTGGCGATGCAGTCGATCGCGGCCAAGATCGGCGGCTCGGGCGAGGCGTTGCGCAACTGGGCCGAGGGTCTGAACCGAACCAAGATATTGCTGCGGCTGCAGTTTTGTGATTCACGTTCGCGGTTTTCAGCATGGAGGCGATGATGGCGGACCTGTTCTGGCTTTCGGATGAGCAGTGGGCGGTGATCGGGCCGTTCATGCCGGTCAACCAACCCGGCCCCGAGCGCAAGGACGACCGGAAGATCATCTCGGGCATGCTGCATGTGCTCATCTCAGGCTGCCGCTGGCAGGATTGCCCGGCGGAGTACGGTCCACGCACCACGGTCTACAATCGCTTCAACCGGTGGTCTCGGCGCGGGTTCTGGCGGGCGATGCTGGCCGCCTTGGCCAAGGCCGGGTGGTCGGGCGAAGCGGCGGCCATCGACAGCACTTACGTCAAAGCGCATCGCTCCGCCCACGGCGGTAAAGGGGGGGCAAAGCGCAGGCCATCGGCCCGTCGCGTGGGGGCCGGACGACCAAGATCCACGCCCTCACCGATGTCCTCGGACGCCCCGGCGTCCTCCTGCTGACATCCGGCAACGCCAGCGACGTCCGTACAGCCCCGGACGTGCTGGCCGAAGCCCCAGGCCGTATCCGCAGCCTGACCGCCGACAAGGGCTACGACGCCGACTGGCTGCGCGCCGATCTGCGGGAGAAGGGCATCACCCCCGTCATTCCAGGCAAACGCAGCCGCAAACGCAAGATCCGCCACGACAAGCGCCGCTATCGCGAGCGCTGGCGCGTCGAGGCCACCTTCTGCCGCCTCAAAGACTTCCGTCGTATCGCCACCCGATACGACAAGATGGCCCGCAACTATGCCTCCGCCGTCGCACTCGCCGCTGTCATCGCCTTCTGGTGCTGATTGAGTCCAGACCCTAGTATTTCGCCTTCGACACACCGAGCACGCGTGCCATGCCAGCGATCGGGCAGTCGGCCTGATTCGCGTTCATGAACCGGAAGACCCCGACGGCAGACCCCCGGTCTCCCGAGCAGACCAAGCCGTCGCGCGAGAGAGAATATTGTCTCGCAAGCCTTCGGTTCGCGCTCCAGCTTGAATTGTCGGTTCTCGCGCCGTGGCCGGACGAGTTCATCGCACTCGTCCGCTGTCAGGCTGGGGTCGGCAGACGGTGGCTTTGCATCACGCTGTCCTCCGCTACGCTCAGCCTCGGCCACCCAGTTGCGGATGGCTCGAACTCGCGAGCCAGATCGTTCGGATCACGGCCGGCGCGGACCAACTCGACCATCTGTCGGCGAAACTCGGCGGGGTATGGAAGGCGGCCCTTGGGCCTTGGACAATCACCTCACGCGAAAGCGTTTTTGGTGTTCACAAAAACGGGGCAATCCCACGTCTCCTTTCCGCGAAGTACACGTGAGGGATTGGTTAACCCACTCCCGCTCATGATCCACTCGTCCCTACAGGGTGGAGGTGGGAATGGATGTGATCTACCGCGGGCTCGAAACGTCTCTTCTCGGCTTGACCCTCGTCCTCGGCATCGCAGCCCTGGCCCTTCCCTCCCTGACGCCCCGGATCCTCGGCGCCCCGGAACTTGCCGTGACCCTGCCGCTCCTCAGTGTCACCGCTGCGCATTGAAGCCACCCCACGGGATTTCGTGGCGCGCCGTCGGCGGCGGCGGAGAGGCTTCTCGACGCGCAATCACGATCGTGACGGTGTGATGTCACACAAGCAGTGTGGCAAACCCAACTATTCGCGTGTGGCGCTTCATTGCGCTGCAACCGTTTCGCCCTCCCGCGATTTACAAACCAAGCGCTGCGGTAAGTGCAATGGCTTGGGTCTGGATGGTGCTTCGTAAAACGGAGCGCGGGCAGGGTTGCGATGACGAAACGGTTCAGGCTTTTCAGTGCGATGGGCATTGCGCTCGTCGTCGGCGTGTCCTCTTTTTCCGCTGAGGCAATGCCTGGCACTGAGGGATCCTCGACCGGTACTCCTCACCGGGATGCGGAGCTTGGCAAGGTAGCCCTGACGGTCGAGGCCGAGGACGATACTCTCGCTTGCACCAAATCGCGCAAGCGCTTGTTCGTCGATGGCGAGGGCTGGATCGTCCGCCGTGTCACCACTTGCCGCTGAGGCAATGCCTCCGCTTTCGGATGACGGCATGTGGGCGTCGACTTCGATGCCTTGCAGCTACTTAGGGACTGCCGCACCTTACCCCTCGCCCCTACTATCAGACTTCACCTTGGCACGATCATTCTCGTCGTGCCGGTCTATCGAGGTCCGTCTCGATACGACGAGGTTCGTATGTCGGCCACGCTGAGATGGATGATGCCGGGATGCACCCTGGCGCTTGCCCTCGTGGTGACACCAGTAGCTCATGCACAGGACGTCACAGCTTCGGGCTACGGCCATCCCGATACGTTCCGACCGCGGTTCGATGAGAGCTACGCCGGGCCTTATGTCGTCGCAGCCTCTCGTACTGGGTTGTTGCCGCCAATACCCCGCCCAACCGAGCTTGTCCCGAGCGCTTGGGGATATGGAACATACGATGTTCCCACCGCCACCGGCATCCGCCCCGCACCCGTCGGAACGCCCACCCTATACGTGATCGAAACGCCCACCGAGGCGAGACGCAAGGCCCGAAGCCAAGGTCCGAGGATACTGTCTCGGGGAAGACGGAATCCGGTTTCGACATCCATAAATCTGCCGATACAGGCCGGAGCGAGGATTGTGACGGTGGCTATCGGGCGACACGCCTCGCGCTGAGAGCGCGGTGTCAGTATTGCGCGCGCATGATCGATTCGGAGACGAGCTTGATGGGTTTTCCGCGCCCCATCATGATCGCCGCTCGTGATTGCTCCGGATCGGATTCGAACCGTGTCCGCAGCCATGAAACGAGGAACTTCAGGTATTCCGAGCCGATGAGCCTTGCCGTTCCAGGGTGCCGCCACCAGCGATCGGCGTCGAAGCCTTCCGCGATCACGGGGTGGGGCAGAACGCGGTCCTTGCCCATCAACGCGTGGTCGAGCTCCACCAAGGTCCGGGGCATGTGGTAGTTCGAGGTGACCACCGCGACGGTATTGAACCGGTGCTGGCGCATCCAGCGACGGGTTTCGATGGCGTTGCCGATCGTGTTGCGCGCCCGGTAATCGAGATCGACGCAGCACTCGATCCAGTGGCGCTGGGTCGGATTCAGGCGGGCGATCTCGTCGCGGCTCGTTCGCTCGTTGACGCCGGTGATCAGCAGGCGCCGGCCATAACCGCCGGCGAGAAGATCGATTGCGTCGCCGATACGCTGTGCGCCGCCCGTTAGGACCACGATCCCGTCCGCCCGGCCGTCGAGCGTGCGCTCGTCACGGGCGATGGATTCGGCGAAGATCAGGAACCCGGCAACCAGCGCCAGGGTGGCGATGGCACCGAGGCCGAGGGTGACATAGCCGATACGCTGCAGTGTTGGAGACATCACCCTTGCGATCCGTGCGGGAGGCGCCGACAATTCCGCCCGACCGCGTGGCCAGACCCAACCGAACGCCTCCAGCGGGCGAGTGGTGCCGAGTCCTGACATCCGCGTGGCCATTCTCCGAAGGTAGTGCCGAATGCGGCATCCGCGAGGCGATACTTCTGCCCCTAAGGGTTTACGAATAGTTAACGCGATTCCGGGAACTCGGAACCCTGTGCGATGTCATGCAGCAAGGGGGCGAAGAGCCCTGTCCCGCAGTCGAAAACCCAGCTTCAGCGCAGGAATCGTCTGACCGTGAGCCGCGAAACGATACCGGTCACCACGGAGGCGATCACGCCGATGAGCAGGACGGCGGCGTAGCCACGCCAACCGATATGGAAGGCGCCGAACAGCGCCTCGATCTCGTCTCCGGCCGGCCCCGATCGCCAGAGCCGGGCGAGCAGTCCCGCTAGCGCGAAGACCGCAAGTGCCAGGCACGAGCCGATGACGCCTCCGCGTAGGCCGAGGCCGAAGAAGCGGCGTTGGAATGCGCGGGCAATGAAATCGTCGTTCGCGCCGACGAAGTGCAGCACCTCCACCACTTCCCGATTGCCGGCCATGGCGCCGCGCGTGGCGAACACGACCGCGAGCCCGGTGGCGATCAGGACGAGGGCGACGATGCCGACGCCGACACCGACGAAGGTGTTGGCCATGGTCGAGAGCCGCTGAAGCCATAGGGCATGGTCGTCGAGGCTCGCCACCCCCGGCAGGGCTTCGCCGAGCGCGCCCCGGAGTCCTTTCAGATCCGGCGCGGGGGAATCCGCGAGTTTCAGGGTCACGAGCCGCGGAACCGGCAGGTCGGAAAGATCGAGGCCGCTGCCGAGCCAGGGCTCGAGCAGGCGTTCGGCTTCCGCCTTCGAAAAGATCCGCGTCGTGGCGATTCCGGGCGTCGCCTTTGCCAGCGCATCGGCCTTGGCGACATCGGCATCGATATCGCGACCGGCGCTCGGCCTCACCTGAATCGTCACCTCCTGCGCAACGCTGCCCTGCCACTGATCGGCGCTGGAGGCGACGATCTCGGCCGCCCCGGCGCAAAGAGCCGCCAGGAAAGTCAGGATCGCGATGACGGCCGCGAGCGCCCGGCTCGCGGCCGAGTCGGTGGGGACGAGGGGAGCGTTGCGTCGCAGGGTCGCCGGAAGGGCTTCCTGGTCGGTAGCGATGGGCATCGAGGGATGCGGCGGTGGGCTTGCCTGACGACCCATCAGTGTTCGATCTGCAGCCGACCCTGACCCAGGACGAGCCGGGGGGCGTCGACGAGGTCCATCAGGGCGAAGTCGTGGGTGGCGATCAGGACGGAGGTTCCGAGCCGATTGAGTTCGATGAATAGCCGCAGCAGCCGCCGGCCGAGACCGGGATCGACGTTGCCGGTTGGTTCATCGGCGAGGAGAAGGTCCGGCCGCGCGATGAGCGCCCGGGCGATCGCCGCGCGCTGCTTTTCGCCGCCCGACAGAAGCGGCGGGAGGACGTGCATGCGCTCGCCGAGACCGACCCAACGCAGGAGTTCGACCACCTCGGCACGGTAGCTCGTCTCCGACCTGCCCTGGACGCGCAGCGGCAGGGCGACGTTCTCGTAAGTGGTGAGGTGGTCGAGCAGCCGGAAATCCTGGAATACGATGCCCATCCGCCGGCGCAAACCGGTGAGCGCCTCGTTGGAGATGTCGCTGACTTCCTCTCCGAACACCGAGACCAGCCCGCGCGTCGGCCGGACCGAGAGAAGGATCAGGCGCAGCAGGGTGGTCTTTCCCGCGCCGGAGGGACCGGTGAGAAACTGGAACGAACGCGGGGCGATCTGGAAGCTCACGTCGCTCAGCACTTCCGGCCCGAGGCCGTAGCGCATGCCGACATTTTCGAACTGGACCACGGGCTCCTCGACGCCCGACAGGAGGCTGTCAGCGGTCACGCGAGATGCCCGGATCCGTTGATGCCTGATTCTGCTGACAAGCCTGCGCTCCCATTCTGCCGCTTCACGGAGGATTAACCGCTCTTGGCGATGATGGTGTGAGTCTTTTTCACCGAACCGGCAACCGCCGATCGAGAATTCGAGGCGTCGATTCGCCATGCTGATCGTATGCCCGGCCTGCGCAAGCGAATACGACATCGCCACCGACAGGGTCGGCGTCGAAGGCCGCTCGGTGCGCTGCGCCGCCTGTCGCGAGACTTGGTTCATCTCACCCGATGAGGTCGCTGCTGCTCTCGCCGAGGAGATGGCCGAGATTCAGGCGGCGATGGGCTCGGTGGAGGGGCGCGGGGAAGCGCAGGCCGATCTCGATGCATGGGAAGCGGCACTGGCCGAGGAGGCCCAGGCCGCAGCGGTGGATCCGATGCCGGAGGAGAAGCCGGTCAGCAAGCCCCGCGGGCGCACGCCCCCTCCGAAACGATGGGGCGCTATGTCGCCGGTCGCCGCCTTCGGGCTCGCTTTGCTGGCGGGCATACCCTTGGCGCTACTTGCCCGCAGCACCGTGGTGCGGGCCATGCCCCAGAGCGCTGCACTTTATGCCGGGATCGGCATGCCCGTGAACCTGCGCGGCATCGAGATCCGCGATCTTTCGGCCTTCCAGACCCAGGGCGAGGGCGCCGCGTCCCAACTCGTCGTCGAGGGCGACGTGGTCGGCGTGGCGGGCAACCCCGTCCCGGTGCCGCCGATCGAAGTCGAGGTGCGCGATGCGCAGGACCAGACCATCTACCGCTGGACCGTGGCGCCGCCGCGCTCCAGCCTCGAGGATCGCGAGACGGCCCGGTTCAGGGCAAGCTTGTCGGCGCCGCCGGCGCAGGGGCGCACGATCAAGGTCGGGTTCGCACCGGAGCGCGGTGTGCCGGAGACGGATCTCGGTCATTGACACCGGACGTTGCCTCTCGCGCAGGGCAAAAAACGGTGCCACCCGCGCCCGCTCGTGGTAGAGAGATCGTATGACCAGCCCGACCCGACGCGTGCGCGTCCTCTTCGACGAAACCGCCATCGCGAACCGCAACGAGGAGCTGGCAGCGGCCATCGTCGCGGCCAAGCCCGAGAACCTCCTCGTCGTGGCGGTTCTCAAGGGAAGCTTCATGTTCGCAGCCGACCTGCTGAGGGCGCTGCACCGGTCCGGCCTGTCACCGCAGGTCGAGTTCGTCCACCTGTCGAGCTATCGCAGCGGCACGGTTTCCTCGGGGCAGGTAGAGATCCTGCGCGACGTCGAGAGTGAGGTTCGCGGCCGCGACGTCCTCCTGGTGGACGACATCCTGGAATCCGGACGCACCGTCGTCTTCGCCAAGGACCTGCTCATGGCGCGTGGCGCCAAGCGGGTCCTGACTGCCGTCCTGCTCGAGAAGCCGGGCAAGCGGGCGGTGACCATCGATGCCGATTTTGTCGGATTCACCTGCCCTGATGTGTTCGTGGTCGGCTACGGGATGGATGTAGCCCACGAATATCGTCAGCTCCCCTTCGTCGGCCTGGTCGACCACGTGAGCAGCGAGCCGGACCTGTTCGGCGGCACCTGAGCCCGTCCTGCAGGCACGCGAAGCTGACGATCAGGCACAGCCGTGGCTTTAGGGCGACAATTGCGCGCGGTCGGGTTACGCAGGACATTTGCATATCATTTGATGCAAAGCGGCCCTTGACATCGAAGCTAAGTAAAAGCGCAGTCTGGACGATCCAGCAGAGACAAAGAGTTGATGGCACGAATCCTCCTCGTTGACGATGAAGAGCCCGTGCGTGGCTTCCTGAAACGGGGCCTGGAAATCGACGGGCATTCCGTCGTGACGGCGTCGGATGGGAGCGACGGGCTCGATCGGCTGATGGAGGCTGATGGCGGGTTCGATCTGTTGCTCACCGATATCCGTATGCCGCTGATGGACGGGATCGCCCTCGCTCTCGCGGCCAAGCGCGATTTTCCCGACCTGACCATCCTCCTGATGACGGGGTTCGCAGACCAGCGCGAGCGGGCCCGTGGCCTCGACGCCATCGTCACCGATGTGCTGACGAAGCCCTTCTCCCTGGCCGACCTGCGCTCGACGGTGAAACGCGCGCTCGCCGCCTGAACGGGCCGCACGTCTGCGAAATTTCGATGAAGCTTGGCCGCCGGTCATTGCGTTGCCGAAGGGAGTGATTCCTCCTTTTCTCGCGACGAGTGCCCCATGACGTCATCGACGACGACCCGCGCCGCCCTGGCCGCGCTGCTTCTCTCCGGCACGATCGCCACCGGGGCCGCTGCGGCTGAAGCCCAGCCGGGTCCCGCCGCCGGCACACTCACCAAGGTCGCCAGCTTCGAGCATCAGGTCACCGGCGTCACCGTCTCCAAGGATGGTCGCGTGTTCGTCAACTTCCCACGCTGGACCGAAGACAGCGCCGTCTCCGTCGCCGAGGTAAAAGACGGCCGGATCACACCTTTTCCCGACGCCGAGTGGAACGCCTGGCGCAATGCGCGCAAGGACGATGTCTCGGCTGGGGACCATTGGATCTGCGTCCAGAGTGTGGTGGCGAGCCCTGACGGTAATCTCTGGGTGCTCGATCCGGCCGCGCCCGGCATGGCGGCGGTGGTGAAGAACGGGCCGAAGCTCGTGGAGATCGACCTCAAGACCAACAGGCCCGCCCGCACCATCGCCTTCGACGAGGCCGTGGCCCCTCAGGGTTCCTACCTCAACGACGTGCGCTTTTCGCCGGATGGAAAGACCGCCTACATCACCGATTCGGGCGCGAGTGGTGCCCTCGTCGTGGTCGATCTCGCCAGCGGCAAGGCCCGCCGCCTCCTCGACGGAGATCCGACGACCCAGCCCGACAAGACGGTGACCGTGACCTACGAGGGCAGGCCCCTTCGGCGGCCCGATGGACGCGGCGTGGAATTCGCCGCCGACGGCATCGCCCTCTCGCCCGATGGCGACACCCTGTACTGGCAGGCGATCAAGGGGCGGACCCTCTACAGCCTGCCGACATCCGCGCTCACCGGCTGGATGACGTCGTCGCTCGTGCCGGAAGCGCTCAGCGACAGGAGCCTGTCGGGCAAGGTGGAGACGGTGGGCGACAACGGCGCTGCGGACGGCCTCATCATCTCGCGCAAGGATGGGCGGATGTACGTCACCTCGCCCCAGGATGACTCGATCAAGGTCCGCGACCTGTCCGCCAAGGGTTCTGCCCTCACGACCCTGATCCAGGACAAGCGCCTGCGCTGGCCCGACACTTTCGCCGAGGGACCGGACGGCACCCTCTACGTGACGACCTCTCGCATCCAGGATTCGGCCTTCTACAAGCCCGATGCACCGGCGGCCCTGCCCACAGACCTGTGGAGCATCAAGCCCCCGGCGAGCGATGCCACCGGATCGACGACGATCCCATCCGCCCGCTGAGACCGAAGGCCCGGTCGGTCGGCGAGACCGGCCGGGCATTCCCGCCCTCCCCTGTGAGCTTTCCCATGCGCCGACGCGACATCCTCTGCGGCCTCGCCGCATCCGGTCTCTGGAGCGGTCACGCCTCGGCGGCTCCGATCCTCCGGTCAGACGATCCCCGGTTCGCCGAACTGGTCGATCCGTCCGCCCGGCCGATGCCCCTCTACCGCGAGGGTCGGTGGTGCGAAGGCTTGTGCTGGGCGCCGCATCTCGGGGGCCTCATCGTCAGCGACGTGCGGTCGAACCGCATGCTGGTGATCAGGGAAAACGGCGAGGTGAAGCCGTTTCGCGATCCCTCCAACAACGCCAACGGCAACATCCTCGATGCGAAGGGGCGCCTCGTCACTTGCGAGCACCGGACCCGTCGCGTCGTCCGCCGCGAACCCGACGGGACGATGACCGTGCTGGCGGATTCCTACGACGGCAAGCCCCTGAACTCACCCAACGACGCGGCGCTCGCGCCCGACGGAGCGATCTGGTTCACCGATCCCGTCTTCGGCATCACCGTGCCGGATGAAGGCATTCAGGCGGTGCCGGCCCAATCCGCGAGGCGGGTCTACCGGATCGATCCGGCCGGTGAAGTCCAGGGCATGACAGATGCCGTCGGCCAGCCCAACGGCATCGCCTTCGCGCCGGACGGCCACACGCTCTACGTCACCGAGACCAGTGCCGCCCTCGACAATGCGGAGGGCGCCCGGGCCATCCTCGCCTTCCCGGTGGAGGATCGGCGCCTCGGCAAGCCACGGGTCGTCGCCTCGCTCGATGCCGGCGCTCCGGACGGTCTCGCCATTGATGAGGCCGGGCGGATCTACGCCGCCTGTGCCGACGGCGTGCGCATCTACCTACCCGACGGGACGCTGCTCGGCCTGATCGCCACGGCGACGCCGGCCTCCAACGTCGAGTTCGGTGGGGCGGACGGGCATCGCCTCTTCATCTCGGCCGGCTCCGTGGTGGCCGCCATCGATCTCAAGGTCCGGGGCGCGGCGAAAGCCAGCTGACCAACGTCATTTCTTCAGGATTGCAGCATCAATGACTTTCGCACGACGTGACATTCTGGCGGCCGGCCTCGCCGGATTTGCCTGCCTGAGCAGCCAGGCCTCCGCGGCTGAGGGAGGCTCCCCCCCTACGGCATCCGGCAAGACGGTCGCCAGCGATCCAGGGGTGCCGGGACTCGAACTCGCCATGGCGGCGGATGCGCCCTCGAACCCCACTGGCCTCACTCTGTCGCGGAGCGGCCGCATCTTTGTGATGATGCCGCGCTTCAACGCGAAGGTGCCCTTCACCCTCGGCGAAGTCATGCCGGATGGGAGCGTGACGCCCTATCCCGACGAGACCACCAACCAGCCCGATGCAAAGCACGCCCAGACCCGCCTGCTGCATGTCCCCAATGGGGTGATGGACCGGGACGACAAGCTCTGGGTTCTCGATGCCGGGCTGCCGGACGGCGCGGGGCCGCCCATGCCGGGAGGGGCCAAGCTCGTTCAGTTCGATCTGGCGACCAACCGGATCGTTAGAATGGTCCCGCTGGAGGCCGGCGTCACCGCGACCTCCTCGCTCAACGACCTGCGGGTCGATATCCGCGACGGCCGGGCGGTGGCCTTCATCACCGACCAGGGCCAGGACGGGCACGGCGCGATCCTGGCGGTGGATCTCGCCAGCGGCCGCGTCGTCCGGCGCCTCGCCGAGCATGCCAGCACCGAATCCCAGAAGGGCATCGTCAAGATCGTCGAGAACCGCCAGATCCTGCAGCGCAAGGCGGAGGGACCGGCGCGCCCGGTGCAGGGTGGCGCCAACGGCATCGCCCTGAGCCCGGACGGCCGCCGCCTCTACTACGCGCCACTCATGGGCCGGCGGCTCTATGCGGTGGAGACCGCCTCGCTCCTCGACCCGGCGGTGTCCGATGCCGAGGTCGCCGCCGCCGTCGAGGATCTCGGCGAGAAGGGCATGACCGGCGGCCTCATCGCGGATTCCAAGGACCGCGTGTATCTCGCCCTGCAGGAGCACAATGCGGTCGGCCGGCGCGAAACGGACGGCACCGTCACCATCCTCGCCACCGATCCCCGGCTGATCTGGGCCGACACGTTTTGGATCACCCCCGAACGCTGGCTCTACATCACCGCCGCGCAGGTCAATCGGAGCCCGGACTACAACAACGGCCGCGACATGCGGCAGCCGCCCTACGCCATCCTCCGGATGCGTATCGACGCCGACCCGGCCTGATACGGCGCCCCCGCCCGGTCGTATGATCAGGCGAGCATGTGCGTGAGGAGGGCACGCAGCTGCGCCGGCTTGATCGGTTTGTGCATCAATTCGGCGCCGATCATCGCCACGTCCGCCTCTATCCCGGGCGAATGGTCGGCGGTGGTCACGATGACCGGCAGGGCCGAATGGGCCACGCCGCGCAGGTAGCTCGCGACATCGAGGCCGCAGGCGCCGTGATCGAGGTGATAATCCAGGATCAGTACGTCCGGCGGGGGCTGCCCGGCGGCGACGCGCTCCGCCACACCCGCAAGGTCGCGATGGACACTGACCTCCGCGTCCCAGTTCTGCAGCAGACGCCTCAGCGCATCGGCGGTGGCCGGGTCGTTCTCGACAATGAGGACGCGTGCCCCGGTCAACCGCGTGGCGATGGGCGCGGGGCCGGCCATGGTCTCGGTCGGGGAGGCGCCGATGGGGACGGACAGGCTGACCCGGGTGCCGTGGCGGAGCCGCGAATCGAGGACGAGGGCATGGTCGAGGGCCGTGGCCATGCGCTGGACGATGGAGAGTCCGAGGCCAAGTCCCGGCTCGCCCTCGTCACCCGCCCCGCCGCCCCGGTAGAATTCCTCGAAGACGAGATGGCGCTCGCTCTCCGCGATGCCGCAGCCGGTATCGATCACCTCGATGCGGCACAGCCGACCACGCCGGCGCGCGGCGATCAGTACGCCGCCCCGGCCAGTATATCGGATCGCGTTGGAAACGAGGTTCTGCAGGATGCGCCGAAGGAGGACCGGGTCGCTGTCCACCCGAATCTCCGGGTAGCGGACCGCGAGACGCAGGCCCTTGCGCTCGGCCATCGGCATGAAGCTCGCCGCGATCCCGTCGAGCAGATCGCCGAGAGCCACCGGCCGGATGACCGGGCGGACGATGCCGGCATCGAGCTTGGAGATGTCGAGAAGAGTCTTGATCAGGTCCTCGATGGTCTGCAGCCCCCGTTCGACCTGCGCCGACATCGCCAGGGCTTCCGAGCCGAGTGGCATGTCCGATAGGGCGGAGGCCGAGAGGCGCGCTGCGTTCAGCGGCTGCAGCAGGTCGTGCCCGGCGGCGGCGAGGAAACGGGTCTTCGAGCGGTTGGCGGTCTCGGCCTCCTCCTTGGCCGCGACCAACGCGGCGTTGGAGCGCTCCAGGCTGTGCATCAGGCCAGTGAGTTCCTCGGTGCGGGAGCGGACGCGGCCCTCAAGCATGATCGCGGTCTGGAACAGCGAATAGGCGCCCCCCTGCTGGTCCATGGTGCGCTCCACATGCGCCATGAGCGCCGCGTTGATACGCTCCAGCTTGGCGATACGGCGGCTGGCCTCTTCGTCGCCGACGCTGGGAGAGCCGGCTGTCATGAAGCGGCCAGCCGGCCGATGGCGATGCCGGTAAAGGTCTGGTTGAGGTGCATCGCCCGGTACTGCTCGCCATAGGTCTCGAACCCCACCACGTCATAGCGGCGATAGAGGTCGCAGATGCCCTGGCGGACCTGCCGGCTCTCCGCATCGAGACGGCGCAGGATGCAATCGAAGCCGATGATGAGATCGATCCCCCCGAGTGCCGCTTCGAGACGGGTCAGTTCGCTCCGGGTGGTCTCTACGATGTCGCGCGGCTGGGCCAGTGTGAGGACGACGCCCTCGTCGATGGCGCAGAAGAAGCTCAGGGAGCCATCGGCGTTCATGCGCCGGATCGAGCGGCAGAAGTACTCGCCCCCGACCTTCACCGCGAGGGGATAGGCGGCGAAACTCATCGGCGTCAGCGCTTCCGGGTCGAGCCCCACCGCCATGGCGTATTCGCGGGCGGCAGGCTCGGCATTCAACTCGTGGACGATGCGCTGCTCGTCGTCGGAGGCCGTGACCACGAACTTCGTGGTCGTCGGCTCGAAATGATCGCTCTTGAAGATCTGGAACGGATAATCCGTCTCCACCAGGACCACCACCGCCGCCCGGCGATGGATCGAGCCTTGGTGGAGCAGCACCGTCTCGCGGAAATTCAGGTCGTCGCCGGCGGATCCGCCGACCAGGGGGATGCCATCGAGCGCCCATGCGATGGCCGAGACCACCGTCTCCTCCGCATTGGCGAGGCCATCGATGAAGGACAGGGCGAAGCGCCGGTTCGGTGCGGCATCGGGGGATTCCGTCTCCAGGATCCGCCGCAGGGCACGGACGGACGAGGCGGTGCGCGCCACGTCGAGATGGTCGATGGCATCGAGGATCGCGGAGACGACGCGAAAACCCTTTTCGGGGAAAGCGACCACCACGAGGCCGCGCTCCAGCCCGCCCGCCGGGCAGATGCCGCCCGACATGGTGCATCCGGTGATGGGTGTGCCGGGGAAAGCGCCTGCCAGGGCGGTGTTCAGGTCATCGACGACGTAATCGGGGGAGAAGAAGGCCAGCAGATGCGAGAGACGGGATGGACCGATGCCGGCGGCGACGTCCGCCACCGCCTCGGCCGCCGTCACGGCGACCGTCCAGGCGGTCCTGATCCCGCACAGATGCCCACGCATCCGCGTGCCTTCCTTCACCGTCCCGTCCCCTCGGCGTCATGCGTCGGCTTTGCGCCTCGACGTCATGTCGGAGGAGTATGTCGGTGCGTCAGGCCGGGCGCAATGGCGGCGCTCGCAAGCGCCGCCTTTTGGGCTCAATCCACCGTCTTGAGGTCTTTCACCGACACGTCGCCCTGGCGGGACGAGAAGGTCGGCGCGGAGCCGTTGCTCTGGGAGACGCCGCTGATCTGGTGATCGCCGGTATCGTAGGTCGTGCGCTTGCCGTCCGTGTCGATGACGAGCCGGCGCGAGTCGGGGAAGAAGGCGTAGCGCATCCCGTTCTGGCCACCGCTGGTGGAAGGCTGGCCCAGCTCCTGGGGCCACCAGGCCTCGCCGCCGGACATGGGCTTCATCGGCTCCATGGGCTTCATGGGTTCCATAGGCTTCATCGGTTCCATCGTCGTCGTCCTCGAACGTGGTGAGTCAGACACGGCTACGCCCGAGAGCGGACAAGGTTGCATGGACCGGGCGCCTGCCCCCGGCGGCGGCATGACGGACCCGGCTTCTACTTGCCGATATTGAATTTCCGCACCGCAAGGGTCATATCGCGCACCGTTCGATCCCCGGAGGCAAACCCTTGAGCGATACCCTGGAACGGCACGAATTCGGTGCCGAGGTCGGCCGGCTGTTGGACCTCGTGGTCCACGCCCTCTATTCCGACCGCGAAATCTTTCTGCGCGAATTGGTGGCCAACGCCGCCGATGCCATGGACCGGCGTCGCTTCGAGGCGCTGACGCAATCGGTCTCTGCCCCGCCGGCCGACGCGAAGGTCACGATCACCCCCGACAAGACCGCACGCACGCTGACGATCTCCGATCCCGGCATCGGCATGACCAAGGCCGAACTGGCGCAGAACCTCGGCACCATCGCCCGCTCCGGCACCCGCGCCTTCAGCCAGTCGCTCGGAGACGCGAAGGCCGAGGACAAACCCAGCCTGATCGGCCAGTTCGGCGTCGGCTTCTACTCCGCCTTCATGGTGGCGGACCGTGTCACCGTCACCTCGCGCCGCGCCGGCTCCGACGAATCCTGGACCTGGGCTTCGGACGGACAGGGCAGCTACACCCTGGAACAGGCGACACGCGACGAGCCGGGCACCGACATCGTCCTCCATCTCAAGGAGGACGCCGACGAGTATCTGGAGAGCTACCGGCTCGACCACGTCGTGCGCAAATGGGCCGACCACATCACCGTGCCGGTGGCCATCGTCGCCGAGGGCAAGACCGAGACCGCGAACCAGGGCACGGCCCTGTGGCGCAAGTCGAAATCCGAGGTCACCCCGGAGCAGTACACCGAGTTCTACCGCCATGTCGGCATGAACTTCGACGAGCCCTGGGCGACCCTGCATTGGCGGGCGGAAGGGGCGCTCGAATTCTCGGCCCTGCTGTTCATTCCCGGCATGAAGCCGTTCCAGGCAGTGGAGGGCGAACGCGCGAGCAAGGTCCGGCTCCACGTCCGGCGCATGTTCATCACCGATGAGGCAGAGTTGCTGCCGACCTGGCTGCGCTTCGTCCAGGGCGTCGTCGACACCGAGGACCTGCCCCTCAACGTGTCTCGCGAGATGCTGCAGGCGACGCCGGTTCTCACCAAGATCCGCCGCGCGGTCACCGGCCGTGTCCTCTCCGAACTCGGCACCCGCGCCAAGGATGCGGAGGGCTACCAGTCCTTCTGGGAGAATTTCGGCCCCGTCCTCAAAGAGGGCATCTACGAGGATTACGAGCGCCGGGGCGAGATCGCTCCGCTCCTGCGCTTCCGCTCCTCGGCGGTGGAAGGCTGGACCTCCCTGCCCGATTACGTCTCGCGCATGAAGGACGGCCAGGAGGCGATCTATTACCTCGTGGCCGACGATGCCGACGCCCTGGCCTCCTCGCCGCAGCTCGAGGGGTTCCGCGCCCGTGGCGTCGAGGTGCTGTTGCTCTCCGACCATGTGGACGCGTTCTGGCCGGAGCAGCTCGGCCGGTTCGAGGAGAAGCCCCTGCGTTCGGTGACCCAGGGCGGCCTCGACCTTTCGAAGATTGCCGCCGCGGAAGAGGCCGGCGAAGCGCCGGCCCCGGTCGATGCCCTCGTCGCCGCCCTCAAGGCGGCACTGGCCAAGGATGTGGCCGACGTGCGCGCCACCGACCGGCTGGTGGAGAGTGCCGTGGTGCTCTCGGCCTCGGGCAGCGGGCCCGACCTGCAGATGCAGCGCCTGTTGCGCCGGGCCGGGCGAGGAGCCGGCGGATTGCCGATCCTCGAGATCAATCCGCGCCACCCGCTGATCGCTTCCCTCGCGGCGAAGGCCGAGGCCGGGGAGGACGTGACGGAGCCCGCCGGCACCCTCGTCGACCTCGCCCGCATTCAGGACGGCGACACCCCACGCGACCCCGTCGCCTTCGCCCGCAAGGTCGCCGCGGCCCTGGCCTCCGGCGGCTGACCCCGCGACGTTCGACGGGAGCGCATTCTTTGTGCGCTCTCGACTTGTGATGTCGACCGAACTCGTGTTAACGAGCCTCCGTCTCATCGAGGCGCCCCGCGGAGAGGTGGCAGAGCGGTTGATTGTACCGCACTCGAAATGCGGCATGGGTGCAAGCCCATCGGGGGTTCGAATCCCCCCCTCTCCGCCATTTGAATAAGCCAAACCATTGTAGCTGTTGCGGAATTTGGCCTGACGGCCGGCGACCACCGCCAATTTACCCCACATTTTGTGTCGGCTTGTGTCGGCTAAAGCTGGATCGCGCTGGACTTCGTCTCGCGCGCTAGGCCGATCGCTTGGGGTGCATGGCGGCCTTTCGATCAACGCGACTTTTTTGCCCAGAGGCACTGATTTCCGGCCAGGAGGTCTCGTTTGAATAGCGGGTAACCGCTCAAGGCACGCGCCTACAACGAATTACTGCCTGTACGAACTCCCTGCAGTCCGGTTTCGAGATAATGGGTGCGTGGCAGCCTAACGAAGCGGGTCGGGGATGGAAGGCGATGCGCGGATGGCGATCAGCAGGATAGACCTCGGGGGAGCGGGCACACCTGAGGCGCTCGTCAAACGCATTCTACAGGCAGAGCCGAACCTTCCGGTGCCCGTGCCGATCCAGGAGCTGTGCGCACGCCTCGGGATCCTCAGGATCGAGGACCTGGACACTGACGGGTTCGAGGGCGGCCTCGTAACCGACGCCATGCGGTCCGAAGGAACCATCCTTGCCAAGCGCGGGGGCGAACCGCGTCGTCGCTTCACCATCTTGCACGAACTCGGCCACTTCCTGATGCCGCAACACATCCCGGATCAGCCCGGCCGGTTCCTCTGCAAGAGTTCCGACCTATTGCGCGTGTAAGCGAAGGAGGGCGATCAGCGGCAGCGTAGGGAGGTCGAGGCCAACCGCTTCGCCTGCCTCGTGCTGATGCCCCCTCATCTGCTGCGGGGAGCCATGGCGGCCTTTGCCGAACCGAATCTGCAGCACGTTCTCAGGCTCGCACGCGACGTCGCGGTCCGTAGGGAGACGGCGGCTCGGGCCTACGTGCAATACCACCCCGAGCGGATCGCCATCGTCGTGGCGGGCAACGGTCGGGTGCAGCGGTGCTATCGCAGCCTCTCCTTTCCGGCCATCGTCTGCGCGGTGGGCAGCCCGGTCCCAGTGCACTCGCTCTACCATAGCAGTCCGCATCTGCCGAACATCGCGGGCGACATGCAGGGCTCCGAACTCGGGTTAACGGCGGTTTACGGCTTGCGGGAATGCTGACTCTGTGAGGAGAGCGCCGATTGGGAGCCCCTGATGAGTGTCGTGCCCCTGGACATCCTGCCGCCGTCGCGCCTGAAGGCGCTTCTCGATCATTTTGGGGAGATCGACGACCCGCGGGTCCCCTGGCAGGTGGCGCATCCCCTGCCGGAGGTGCTGCTCTTGGTGGTCTGCGGCACGATCTGTGACTGCGAGGACTACGACCTGATCGCGGAGTGGGGCGAGGCCCACCTGCCGATCCTGCGACGCTATCTGCCCTACCATCACGGCGTGCCGGGCGGTCGCTGGCTGACCATCCTGATGAACCGGATCGATCCGCACCTGTTCGCGTCCGCCTTCACGGCCTGGGTCCGGGCCACTTGGCCGCAGCGGCCCGACTTCGTGGCCATCGACGGCAAGACTTCGCGCCGCAGCCACGACCGCGCCACCGGCAGGCCGCCGCTGCATCTGGTCTCGGCCTTCGCCACCACGGCCCGCCTCGTGCTCGGCCAGGAGGCGGTGCCCGACAAAGCGAGCGAGACCACCGCCATCCCGATCCTGATCGAGAGACTGTCCGACAACGACGGCCTCGAGGGCGCCCTCGTCTCAATCGACGCCGTCGCCACCAATCCGGGCATCGCCGCCGCCATCACGGCAGCGGGCGCCGACCACCTGCTCGCCGTCAAAGCCAACCAGCCCACCCTGCGCGCCGAGGTCAAGAGCCTGTTCGAGACCAGCGCCGAAGGAGACACCGAGACCGTCATCGAGCACGACAAGGGACACGGCCGCATCGAAGAGAGGCGTGTCAGCGTCGTGCGGCAGGTCGACTGGCTCGACGGTCCCCGCCGCTTCCCCGGTGAGACACGCCTGCCGGGCGTCGCCTGCCTCGTGCGGGTCCGGGCTCGCACCGAACTCAAGGACCGCTGCCGCACCGAGACCCGCTACTACGTCTCCTCGGCAGCCCTCACGGCACAACGCGCCGCAGACGCCGTGCGCGGACACTGGGCCATCGAGAACAGCCTGCACTGGGTCCTCGACGTCGTCTTCGCCGACGACCAATCCCGCCTGCGAAAAGGCCACGGCGCCCGCAACATGGCCGTCGTCCGGCACTTCGCCCTTACCTCGTCCGGGCCGTCTCCGACAAACGTTCGATCAAGCTCAGACGAAAGCGCGCCGGATGGGACCCAACCTACCTCGCAGAAATCCTGGGCGAACTCGCCCGTTAATCCGGATCCGAAGCCCTGGGCTGCACTCGTCGTTGTGCTACGCTACCCCGGCAACGTTCGCTGCCGAGCTCGAACAGCAACGAGCGGGGTCAACCACGCCCGTTGCTTCACCTGCGCTCAAGGCCGACAACACTGACCCTGCCCCACCAAACTGGTCCGCGCTGAGCGCAAGTTTTTCGGGCATCCTGAACCCTGAAGGAGGGTGGATGCCATGCCTCGCAAACGCTTCACGAACGAACAGATCGCCTTCGCCCTGCGGCAGRCGGAGAACGGCGCGACGGTGGACGAGGTCTGCCGGAAGATGGGTACGCGTCCGGTGATGGCCACGGTGGACGTCATCGCGCACCCGGCTGAAGCCTGACCTTAATGCTGGCGTTAAGGTCAGCGGGTCGAGGCGATGCGGGTTGAGGTACTGGAGGGGGCCGAACGGCGGCGGCGCTGGTCGTTCGAGGACAAGGCGCGGATCGTCGAAGCCTCGTACGAGGCTGGCGTGTCGGTGTGCTCGGTGGCGCGCCGGCACGGGATCGCCCAGGGTCTGCTGTTCACCTGGCGACGCCAAGCTCGGCAAGGCTGTTTGGGCGGGGACGAGCAGGCCCCGGTCTTCGTGCCCGTCGCAATCACCCCGGAGCCGTCGCCAGCAGTTCCGGCTCTGCGGTTGGATGATCCGAGTGTTGCGGACCAGCCCCGTCGAGCGCGGCGCAAGACGGGGATCATGGAGATCGATCTCGACGGTGGTCGGCGTCTCAAGGTCGACCGGGACGTCGATGCCGCGGCGCTGCGACGAGTGCTCGATGCCCTGGAGGGCCGATGATCCCGCTGCCGGCCAACGTCCGGGTCTGGCTGGCCACCGGCCACACCGATATGCGCAAGGGCTTCTCCAGCCTGGGGCTGATCGTCCAGGAGACGTTGAAGCGCGATCCCCATGGCGGGCACCTATTCGTGTTCCGGGGCCGGCGCGGCGACCTGATCAAAGTGATCTGGCACGATGGCCAGGGCGCATGCCTGTACACCAAGCGGCTCGACCGCGGCCGCTTCCTGTGGCCCTCGGTGGCGGACGGAGCCGTGACGATCTCGACGGCGCAGCTCGGTTACCTGCTCTCGGGTATCGACTGGCGCATGCCGCAGGAGACATGGCGTCCTGGCGCTGTCGCCTGAGGATAACGCGTTACACAGGCTGAGGAATATGCTCATCTGTTGGTGTGCCGAACGCGCCTAAGCCCCCGCCGCTTCCCACCGATCTCGCTGCCGCCCACGCCATGATCCTGGCCGAGCGGGCGGCACGGCTCGTGTCCGAGATCGCGGTCGAACGGCTGAAACTGGAGGTCGCCCGGCTGCGGCGGGAGCGCTTCGGGGCTTCGTCGGAACGCAGTGCCCGGATCGACCAGCTCGAACTGACGCTGGAGGATCTGGAGGAGACGCTGGCCGAAACCGAGGCGCAGGCGACGGTCGAGCCCGAAGCGTGTGCCACCACGGCGTCCTCCCGGCGCAAGCCCGCACGCCGCCCCCTGCCCGAGCACCTGCTGCGCGAGCGTGTCGTCCATCCCGGACCGACCACCTGCGCCTGCTGCGGCGGGGCACGCCTGCGCCCTCTCGGCGAAGACTTCACTGAGACCCTGGAGCGGATCCCGGCACGCTGGGTCGTGATCCAGCACGTGCGCGAGCGCTTCTCCTGCCGCGACTGTGAGACCATCGCGCAGAATCCGGCTCCCTTCCACCCGATCCCGCGGGGGCGGGCCGGGCCGAACCTCCTGGCGGAGGTGATGATGGCCAAGTTCGGCCTCCACCTGCCGCTACACCGCCAGAGCCAGCGCTTCGCCCATGAAGGCGTACCGGTCGACGTCTCGACGTTGGCCGGCTGGGTCGGAGCCGTCACCACCGCCCTATCGCCCCTGGTCGCCCGGATCGAGGCCCATGTCCGGGGAGCCGCCCGCCTTCATCTCGACGACACCCCGGTACCGGTCCTGGCCAAGGGCAAGACCCGCACGGGCCGGCTCTGGACGGTGGTGCGCGACGACCGCCCCTTCGGTGGACCCGAGCCGCCGGCCGCGGCCTACTTCTACTCCCCCGACCGCTCCGGCGCGCATGCCGAGACTTGGCTCGGCGACTTCCACGGCATCGTGCAGGCGGATGCCTTCTCGGGGTTCGGCCGGCTATACGACCCCGGCCGCAAGCCGGGCCCGATCCGCGAGGCGGCCTGCTGGGCCCATGCCCGACGCAAGTTCTTCGAACTGGCCGAGCTGAGACAAGCTCCGATCGCCATCGAGGCGGTGACGCGGATCGATGCGATCTTCGCCATCGAGCGCGCCATCAACGGCCTCGTCCCCGATGAGCGTCGCGCACATCGAAGCACCCGCTTGATTGCCCTCGTCGCCAGCCTGGAGGCATGGCTGCGCGAGAACCGCGCCAAGCTCTCGGCCAAGGCTCCCACAGCAGCGGCGATCGACTACATGCTCAAACGCTGGGCCGCCTTCACCCGCTTCCTCGACGACGGGCGCATCTGCCTCTCGAACAATGCCGCCGAACGCGCGATCCGCCCCATCGCGGTCGGCCGCCGCAACTGGACCTTCGCCGGCTCCGACACAGGCGGCCATCGCGCCGCGGCCCTCTACACCCTGATCGAGACCGCCAAGCTCAACGGCGTCGATCCCCAGGCGTGGCTCGCCGACGTACTCACGCGGCTACCCGACCACCCCGCCCGGCGCATCGACGATCTGCTGCCATGGAACTGGACCCCCTCTCGGCTCCATCAGATCGCCGCCTGACACCCCCAACCGGACCACACCGCGGCCTTCACCGAAGGCGTACGAAGATGGGCGTATCCGAGCCGACCTTTTATCGCTGGAAGAAGCAGTTCGTCGGCATGAGCGCACGCTACCTTGCGACGATCACTACGAGCGAAGGATCGGCCGCGCTGACGCGATGCTCGGTGCCTTTCGGGATAACGGAGCAGTCGCCGGGTTGGAGGTTTTTGCAGGACCCATCTACCTGAACCACGATGGCTCCAGAGAGCAAGACAACCAGTTCGTCGGTCTCGGCCACATGGGCCGCAAGCTCCCCATGCAAAGTGCCACGCACAATCGTCATCGTTCCGACGGTGCCTATGACAGTGCCGCGGAAGCCGGGTACGTCGATCACACCGGACATATAGCCTCCGGACGTCGCGCTGCAGGATGCTTGGCCTTTTCGAAGATCTGGAGATACCCGCTCTTCGGCACCGGTTCGATCCGGATCGTTCGCAAGCCGGCCTCCGCTGCCCAGCCGGACAGGGTCTCCGGCTCATGGCAGCGCATCCGCCTGACCAGGGGACGGACGAGCCAGTTCGCATCGCCCGCCCATTGCTTCGCCGTCGTCAGGATGGCGACGGAGCCTCCCGCCCGGGTCACCCGCGCCATCTCGGCGATCGCGGCCACGGGCTCGGAAAAAAAGAAGAAAGCATTCAAACAGAAGACCTTGTCGAAGCTGGCCTCTTGGAACGGCAAGGCACCGGCATCGCCTTCGGCGAGAGTGAGTCGCTCCTCGCGAATCGCCGCAGCGTTCACGCTCGCGGCTGTTGCGAGCATATCCGGACTGTGATCAAGGCCTGTCGCCGTACAGCCCGTTCGAAGCGCTTCGCGTAGGAAAACGCCGCCGCCGCAGCCGACATCCAAGACGACATCGGAGGCGCTTGTGGGCGCAAGCTTCAGGGCGAGCTCGAAGCCGGTGAGATGTGCGAAAGGGTATCGGAACAGTAGCTTGCCGAGAAGGCCCGAAGGTTTGCGGGCGATGGCGTCCGTAATGCGGTCGCCATGGGAACGTGATCCTACGGTCATCGTATCATTTCGCTCCCTCAAGCACCACAGACGGTACCGACTCCCTGCACCACAGCACGATCGCAAAAACCACAGCGGTCGCGGCCGTAGCTCCGATAAGGGCGTTCGCGTAGCCCATGGACGAGGCCAGCCACATCGCGCTGCTCGCGATCATCATCTCGCCGAGCACATTGGCGCTCTGCAGCACTGCGACATCCGTTCCGGCTTGATTACCCTGTGCGCCAAAGCGCATGGCGAGGGTCGACGCGGCGACAGAGATCAGACCCGCGGCGGTTCCGAGCAGAACCGTGGCCGCACCCGCCAGAACCCACGATGGCGAGGCAGGACCGGAGGCCACCCACCACCATGCGATCACCGGAGCGAGAGCGACGAAAAGGCCGGCCAGCATGGTGTGCCAGAGCCCGAACCGCCTGATCGCGAAGGCAGCGAGGGGCGACCCGATCAACATCACCGTGGCGCTCGACAGAACGGCGATGGCCCCGATCTGCGAGACCATCCACCCTTTCTCGAGGAGGACCAACTTCGAAAGCCCGAAGCCCCCGGTATTTGCCACACCGTAGCAGAGCGACAGCAACAAGATGGGCCCGAACCCTCTGCGTCGGATGATCGTTGGGAGGCGCGCCTTCCGCCGCGTACGGACCGACGGTTGGATGGATTCTCGCCAGGACAGTACGGGCAGGAGGCTCAGGAGGGCCACGGCCGCGAGCACGAGGAGTGCGGCGTGTACGCCCCATAAATCATGCAGAATGAGCGAGCCCCCTCCGCCGAGCATGGCGCCTGCCACGATTCCTCCGATCTGCAGCGCATTCGCCACTCCGAGCGCTTCGTGCTGTAGGGCCTCCGCCGCAAAACCGTCGGTCACGATGTTCTGGGTCGCGCCAGCGCAAGATCCGAACAGCAGAAGGGCAGCGGTGATCGGCATGTTGCTGATGCCGAGCGGGACGAAGGCGAGCCCGACAAACGAGATGACGAGCACCGCTTGCGTGGGGATCATCCAGCTCCTTCTGCGTCCAAGCCGCTTCGTCCACGTATTATCGACCAACGGACTCCATAGGAACTTGAGAATCCAAGGCAACGCCACGATCGGCGTGAGCGCAATGGTATCGAGTCCGATTCCTGCCTGACGCAGGAGTATCGGCAGAGCTTCGAAGGCGAACCCGATCGGTAAGCCCTGGGAGACGTAGAGCCCGGCGATCATGAGAAACGCCGAGCGGGATGCTTTATTCGCCATCGCCGGGGGGCCATCGGTCGCGCCGGATCGCATCATCGAAGGAGTGCCTACCATCGAGCCGCTACGATCAAGCCGAGCGTACGTCCCTGCGCGGCGACGCCGATGTTGGTTCCGCTGTAGTTAAAGTATTGCCGGAGGTAACGCTGGTCGAGCAGGTTCTTCGTCCAAAGCGTGGCGCTCCAGGTCCGGCCTTCGACGCCAAGCCGCGCATCGACGATGTGGGTGTCGGGTTGGCGGTAGCCGTTTTCAGGGGTGAATGAGTAAGTTGTCCGGTAGGCATACTTTACGGTGCCGACAAAATTCATGTCGTCCGTGATGGCGCTGACCCATCTCAAGCCGCCCTCGATGCTGGTTCGTGGCGCATAGGGGAGGGGGTTGCCGGAGTAAGTCTTGCCGAGCACCGTATCCACGAACGTGTCGTATCGCGCGTCGAGGTAGCCGTAACCCGCCGTCACCGTGAGATTGTCGGTCAGGCGCACCCCTCCTTCGACCTCGACGCCTTTGGAGGTCGCCGCCGCCGCGTTGCGGATCACACGCGTGAAGGGGGTCGTGTATAGGGAAGTCTGTAGGTCACTCCAGTCGATGTAGAAGAGTGAGCCGTTCAGGGTATAGCGACCGCCGTGCCACGAGTTCTTGGTGCCGATCTCGTACGAGGTCGTCGTCTCGGGCTGGTAGCGATTGGCGGTGCCGTCGGCCTCGATGTAAGGGCTGACTCCGCCTGCCTTGAAGCCGCGGCTGACCTTGGCGAAGACCTGCTTGTCCTCGGAGAGATGGTAGACCGCCGTCGCTTCCGGCGAGAGGTTGTCGAAGGCACTGTCGGCCGCGATCCGTCCAGGGGAGCCGAACGCGAAGGTTCCGCTCGGGCTCGAGATCTCGGATGTCGTGCTCTTCGTTTCGTGGGTATAGCGCAGGCCTCCGATCAGTTCGAAGCCATTGTCGAAGCGGTAAGCAATCTCTCCGAAGGCGGAGTAGGTATCGGTGTCCTGCTTGAAGACATCGCGGCTCCACAGCTCGCGCGGTACTGTTGCCATGTCGAAGAACTGTGCGGCGTTGAACCGCTCATGCATGTAGAACAGGCCGCCGGTCCAACGAAAGGGACCGGGCAGCGTGGAGGTGAAGCGAAGATCCTGGCTGAATTGCCTCTGCTCCTCCGTCTGTGCCTGGCCGTATAGCGGGGCTGCGGTAAAGTCACCGTCGAGCATCGTGTTGAGGCCGTGCCCACGAAGAGCCGTGATCGACGTGATCCGGAACGCGTCGAAGTCGTGGTCGACGCGGGCGGTGATGCCTCCGATATCGAGTTTGTTGTCGGGTTTGAAGTCGTGCATCGCCCTGTAGCGTTGGGCGAGAGGCAGCGGGGCGTACCAAAGTCCGCCATCGTCACGATTGCGGGAATAGTCGAAAGACAGCCTAAGTTTCGTTGCCTCGCCAAGCGGCCCGGCGATGACGAACCGTGTCGCGAGGGCGTTGACGTCGCTGACATCCTGGCCGTTCGGCAGGTTCCTGATGTACCCATTCTGGCCGGTCCACGCTACGAAACCACGCGCGTTGAAGGCAGACGATCCCACATGCGTATCGAAGCCGGCCTGGAGCCGGCCGCTCGGGTAGCTACCGATCCCCGCCTCTGCCTCGACCCCTGGAACGGTTCCCGGATCCCGTAGGATGATGTTGACGGCACCTCCGATCGTATTCTTGCCGAAGAGTGTCGCCTGAGATCCGCGGATAACCTCGACGTTGCTGACGTCCGTGAGGAACGTCGGGTATCCAAACGGCCGCGCGATGTAGACATTATCTAGAAAGACGCCGACCGAAGGCTGTCTGTCGACACCAGCGTCCAGTCCCGGGGATCCGATGCCGCGGATCGTGAACGGACCGCCCTGTGAACTGAAGATGGCGTTGACGCTACGTTGCGCAACATCGTCCAGGGTATTGACTTTGCCGTATCCAAGATCGCGACTCGCTATGACGGTCGTCGCCGCAGGGAGCTTCTCGATTGCATCCGTCCGCTGATCCGAGGTGACCGTAATCGGATCCAGCGCGACCGAGGCTGTGTCATTTATTCTTGCGTTTTGAGCCGTCGCGTCTTGAGCGGCACAGATGCCAAGAGATACACTGCCGAACATTATAATACTTTTAAGATCGGTTCGCATCTTATGCTCCAGCTTGTCTTTTGCTCCTAGATTGCGTGGCTGGCCTCGACAAGGCTGCGGATGTTCGGGCTTCGGAGTCCTTTGTTCGGGAACCGGATCATTCGCGCGCGATGGGCAAACGGTGAGTGCGGCGCGTCGGTAGGCGCATTGCCTCAGTGCATATCGAACCTGAACGTTCGTCCAGGCTGCGGTGCCGCCGTGACGCGTCTTGGAATGCTGAATGGCCGGTAACGGAGGAGGGATCAGCCAACCCCGGAATCGTGGCGACGATGGAGGCCCCTCATTGACGCCAGAGAAGTAGAACAAGTTCGCCTGCACTGAAGGATGGGGCTCCCTCATAATTGGTTTGCCGGGATGCTGCTGCCATTGGGGAAATGCACAATTCCTGATAGCATAAATCTCGTATCGGTTAGATTTTATCAAATCTAATTATAATTTTTTGACCGCGAGGAGCCTATAATGGAGGTCGTATCTGCCGGCGGCATCGAGGTGTTTCTTGGTGATCTGAGCGTTTCACGAGATGCGATCTGGGAAAGCGATCTCGGTCGAGGTTACTGGCTCGGCTCCATCCTCGATGGCACGGTGTCGGTCGAGCAGACCCGTTTCGGTCGTACATGCTGGGAGCCGGGTAGCGCCGTGGCCTTCTACACGAGCGAGGCGATCCAGGTGCAGCACCGTGCCTTGAAGGATGGAAATCTCTCGGCCGTTTTCGTGCGGATCCCGGATGCCAGCATCGATGACCTTCTCGGCGAGGACGGTCGTCGCCTCCTTGAGAGTGATCATTCCTGCCGCTCGGATCCGTGCCCGGGTGTCATCAGTGCCATCGCCTGGCAGATGCGCGCCTCCACCCTTACAGGAATAGCACGTCGCTGTTTTCTTGTGGCCAAGGCCCTGGAATGCGTCTCGCAGTCGATCCAGCAAACGCAGAAACGCTGTCCGCTCCGCTCCATCGCCCCACGGGCCTACGCTTGGTCAGCGCGCGACATCGAGCGGTTCTACGAAGCGCGGGCCATCCTGCTCGATGCGCTCGCCTCGCCACCGCCCGTCGCCGAACTGGCTCGCAGTGTCGGTGTGAATGAGCGGAAGCTGTCGGACGGGTTCCGCGATCTCTTCGGGGAGCCGATCTACGCCTTCGTCAAAAACCGCCGCTTCGAAGAGGCGAAACGTATGATCGAGGCCGGCGAGCATTCCATCGGCCATGTCGCGCGAGCCATGGGGTATCAGCAGCAACATTTCTCCACTGAATTCCGGCGCCGCTATGGCGTCGCTCCCAAGTCGTTGCGCGCCAAGCAGTCACGCCACACCGAAGATTGATCTTAAACGCGAACAACCGATACCCCATCGCGAACATCCAGGTCGTTGAGGTAGGCAATTTTAGAATATAGTTAGTCATTATGAAGGCTTCGAAAAAAGAAAAATTTTTATCTGAGAGGTAAATACAATTATCATATGATAGTTATATTTTAAAGTATAAACATAACAGTTAAGATTAGCTTCGGCAAGTCGGATCGTCAAGCGAGTTGCAAGTGCAGACTGCTGGACACGCATGATCAGCCAACGGTGATCGCCCAGCGGCTGCCCGCCCGATGACCACCAAGTCATGGAAATCGACATGATATGATGATCGCTTCCGAGCAGACTTTCCTTCAACCGCCAGAGGTTGTGGAGGCCTACCAGCGACGCGGCTATTGGCAGAAGGAGACGCTGGGCGAATCCCTGCGTCGCTGGGCCGAGGCTTATAAAGACCACGTTGCCTTGACAGATCACCGGGGCGAAATGAGCTTTGCCGCGCTTGATCGGCGCGCTGATCGCCTTGCCGGCGGCCTGCCCGAACTCGGCATCACGGCGGGAGACCGCGTGTTGCTTCAACTGCCGAACGGAGCAAACTTCGTCGCGCTCAGCTTCGCTCTGTTCCGGCTCGGCGCACTTCTAATCTTCGTGCTGCCGGCCCAACGCATCAATGATCTCGACGGCTTGTGCCGGAACGCGCAGCCGGTCGCCTATATCTGCAAGGACCGGTTCCTCGGCTTCGACTACCGCGCGATGGGGGTGGAGTTGGTGGCGCGTCACGCCTGTCTGGGTAACATCATCGTTGACGGCGAAGCTCGCCAGTGTTGCAATCTCGATGGACTCGACGGCGATCCCCCGACGGGTGTTGCTCCGCGTCCCACCGAAATCGCCTGCCTACTGCTGTCCGGCGGCACCACGGGGACACCCAAGCTGATCCCGCGCAGCCATGCCGACTACGCCTACAACGCCCGCGCCTCGGCAGAGCTCTGCGGCTTCTCGTCTGACACAGTCTATCTCACGGCGCTGCCGGCGGCACACAACTTCACCCTGGCATGCCCTGGCATCCTCGGCACGCTGTCCTGCGGCGGCCGGATCGTGATGGCGCGGACTCCGGGCGGGGACGAAACCTTCCCGCTGATCGCTCGACAGAAGGTAACGGTGACCTCCCTCGTCGCAGCCTTGGTCTCGTTGTGGCTGCAGCAGCGCGAATGGGACGACAGCGATCTATCGAGCCTGCGGCTTCTTCAAGTCGGCGGCGCGCGCCTTTCCCCGGAGGTCGCCCGGCAGATCGGCCCGGCATTAGCACTACTTTGGCAGATTGACGGAACGATGTAGGATTCTTGCGGATTCGCATGCCACGGCGATGTTCGTGGGTGATCGCGATGTCAGGTGCTGGCGGGTGGCGTGACGATCTGGAGCGGTGGCTGCAGCCGTTCCTGGCGGGCCTGTCGCATCCGGCACGCCGGGCGATGTGCCCGCTCTACGTGGCCGGGCTGATCGGCTTGGGCGACCGCAAGAGCGTCCAGCCGATGGCGGCGCGGGCTGATGGGGTTCCCTACGATCGGTTGCACCACTTCATCGCGGCCGGGATCTGGGATGAAGCGCCGCTGCAGCAGGCGCTTCTCTGCGAGGCCGATCGCCTGGCCGGCGGTCCAGCGCGCGGCCCGCAGCAAGCTGGAGATCGCGGTTGCGGAGATCGACCGGGTCCGAGCGGGTGGCGTGCGCTTCGGCTGCGTTCTGGCCGAGGCGGGTTACGGCTGCTCCGCTCCGTTCCGGCAGGCCCTGAGCGAGCGCGGCTTGAGATGGGCCGTAGGGATTTCGGGACGCAGCAAAGTCTACCCGGCCGACGTGGCGATGATCTTCCCCGTCGCGGCGCGGGGGCGACCCCGCCAGCATCACGTGCCGGATCAGGTCTCGGTCTCGGCCGAGACGATCCTGGCGGACATGGCCGGCCGATCCGTGACGTGGCGACACGGGACCAAAGGGCGGCTGCGGGCCCGCTTCTGTGGGCTTCGCGTCCGGATGGCCGATGGGCCGACGCAGCGGATCGGCACACAAGGCAACCAGCACCTACCCGGGGAAGCTGTCTGGCTGGTGCGTGAAGAGCGTGGCTCGGGCGAGCGCAAGTTCTACCTCTCGAACCTGCCGGCCGATGCGGCCCTCAGGCAGCTCGTCGCCACGATCAAGGCGCGCTGGATCTGCGAGCAGGCGCATCAACAGATGAAGGAGGAGCTCGGCCTCGACCACTTCGAGGGCCGCTCGTGGACCGGGCTGCACCGACCACGCGCTGATGACGATGATCGCCTACGCCTTCCTTCAGTCCCTACGTCTCGCAGCGGCGGGGCGGAAAAGAGAATCGCCCGCCCACCACCCCAGCCCTCGATGCCGGCGACCCGACAGGCCATCCTGGATCATTTCAGCTGGCCACCACCGCGGCGATGCCCGCACTGTGATGCCGTACTCCACCGGCCTCCCTGAAATCAGTCTGCCAAAGTAGAGCTAGTCAAGGGATACGCTGATTCGCGTATCTTGCTTCCGCATCGCTTCCACAGACCCACAAGGGCCTCGGTAAAAGTCAGCTAAGTCATTGAATTTGTTGGCGCACCCGACACGATTCGAACGTGTGACCTTTGCCTTCGGAGGGCAACGCTCTATCCAGCTGAGCTACGGGTGCTGACCGTGGACGACACCTAACCCAAGCCGTGGCCGCGCGCAACAATGTCGTTGGCCATGGGACATTCGAAGCGATGCCCGGGCGGCCAGGGGATGTCGCCAAGCTGCCGATGTTCGGCAACGATACGGGGCTCGGCGGCAATCAATACCGGCATGAGCAGGCTTCCCCTCCTGTCCGGCCATCCCGTCGACGCGGTCATCGCGGGCGGGCGTGGCCGGGCGCATCGGCTGGCGCAGACTCGCCTGCCGGGACGACGCGGCAGGCCGCCATCGCCCGCACGCACAGGCAGCCATTCCCGCCTTATCCTCTTTGACCGAGGGCATCCGGCCCTCCGTCGTCTCGACGATCAAGAGCCGGATCACTCTGGTCTTCGTGGAGCAGTACCGCAAATCTGCGCTCCGGCTCGCTGATTCCTTCGTCGTGCTCTCACGTGGCAGCGCGGTCGAACAAGGCACGCGGGAGACCTTGGACCACGCCACCCTGTCCCGGCACATCGCTGTCTGACCATCAGATCTCCGAAAGGCTCCCTCATGCCGACGCATCACGAGATTCCCGCGACACCCGACACGATGGTGCTCGGCTATTTCGACGCCGCTCTGCCGCCGGTCCTGGAGATCGAGTCCGGCGATACCGTCACGCTCCACTCGTTTCCGGCCGGCGGCAAGGAATCGCTCCATCCCGATCCGGCCAGGGTGCCGGCCGATTATCTCGCGGCCCTCGACACGCTGGCCTCCGGCCCCGGACCGCATTTCGTGACCGGCCCGGTCCATGTCCGCGGGGCCGAACCCGGCGACGTGCTCCAGGTCGACATCCTCGATCTGAAATTCCGCATGGATTGGGGCTTCGTGGCGATCCTGCCTCTGCTCGGCACCCTGCCGGACGAGTTCACCGACTACGAGACGATCCATCCCGACATCGACGTCGCCCGCGGCGTCGCGATCCTGCCCTGGGGCGCCGAGCTGCCCCTCGATCCGTTCTTCGGGATCATGGGCACGGCGCCTCCCGCCGCCTGGGGGAGGGTCGGCTCTCCGGTCCCCCGCGCCTTCGGCGGAAACATGGACAACAAGGAGCTCAAGGTCGGCACGGCGCTCTATCTGCCCGTCTTCAATCCCGGCGCCGGATTCTATGCCGGGGACGGCCACGGCGTGCAGGGCGACGGCGAGGTCTGCATCACGGCCCTCGAGACGGGGCTTTCGGGCACCTTCCGGCTCACCGTGCGCAAGGATCTCGGCTATGGGTGGCCCTTCGCCGAGACGCCCACCGATCTCATGACGATCGGCCTGCATGAGAGCCTCGACGATGCCATGCGCCAGGCGGTGCGCGAGATGGTCCGTCACGTCTGCGCACGCAGCGGACTGACCCGCAATCAGGCCTACATGCTGTGCTCGTTGGCCGGCAATCTGCGCATCACGCAGACGGTCGACGGCAACAAGGGCGTCCACATGCTGCTACCGAAAAGCGCCTTGTCCGCGCCGGGCTGAGCCGCAGACGAGCGCGCCCCTCGAGGTCGGTTCACCGGTCGGGATGTCGCCGCCGGCGCGCTCCCGTCGCAGAGCCGACGGGAGGAGCCGCGCGCCTACCCCTTCCCCTCCACCACGTCCGATTTGTGCGGGCGCAGTTCCGGCGCGCCCTGGTCGATTTCGGCCTCCACGGGGGCCGAGCGGCTTTCCACGCGGGTGCTGTCGACGAAGATGCGCGCTTCGCCCTCCTTCAGACCGAGGCTGCGCAGGGCGTAGAGCGTCATCCCGTAGGCGAGTTCGCGCTCGGCCATGAGGACGAGGCCGACGCGCTGCTCCTCGAAATAGTGGCGCTCGCCATCGTTGTGGGTGCGCACCAGCGTGTCGATGCCGGGATTGGCCTCGCGGGCGAGTTCGACGAGGCGCCGCGCCGTATGCGGTTCGGGCGACGCGATCACGATGAGCTTCGCCTGTCCGATATCGGCGGCTTCGAGGATGCCGGGCGCGGTGGCGTCCCCGAACACCGCCTCGACGCCGTCCTTGCGCAGGTCGAGGACGCGGCGGCGGTCGCGGTCGATCACGAGGTAGGGCATGTCCCAGGTGGCGAAGGCGTTGGCGATGGTGCTGCCGACACGGCCGTAGCCGATGACGATGGCGTGGCCGCGATGGGGTTTGGCCTCCTCGGTGACGGCCATCGCCGCAGCACCTCGCCGCTCGAACCGGGCCGCGAGGTCCGGCCGCTCGGCGAAGAAGCGCGTCGCCCGGTCGGCCAGCACGAAGAACAGCGGGTTGAGGGTGATGGAGAGGATGGCGCCGCCGAGGATGAGATCGCGCCCCTCGGTGGGGAGCAGCTTCAGCGAGAGCCCGAGGCTGACGAGGATGAACGAGAACTCGCCGATCTGCGCCAGACTTGCCGCGATGGTGAGGGCCGTGCCGATGGGATGCTTGAAGGCCAGCACGATGGCCACGGCGGCAAGCGATTTGCCGAGGAGGATGATGCCGAGGACCGCGAGGACCGAGAGCGGTTCGCGCAGGAGGATGCCGGGGTCGAACAGCATGCCCACGGAGACGAAGAACAGAACCGCGAAGGCATCCTGCAGCGGCAGGGAATCGGCGGCCGCCTGATGGCTGAGGTCGGATTCGGCCAGCACCATGCCGGCGAAGAAGGCGCCCAGCGCGAAGGAGACCCCGAAGAGCTCGGCCGATCCGAAGGCGATGCCCAGCGCCAAGGCGAGGACCGCCAGGGTGAAGAGCTCACGCGAGCCGGTGCGGGCCGCCTGATCGAGGAGCCAGGGCACCACGCGGCGCCCGCCCACCAGCATCACCAGGGCGAACACCGCGACCTTGGCCAGCGTCAGCGCCAGGGTGAGCCAGATGTTGCCATCGGCGACATGGTGGGCCGCGCCGTCGCCGGTTCCCCCGAGGGACGGCGCGAGGGCGGGGAGCAGGACCAAGGCGAGGACCATGGCGAGATCCTCGACGATGAGCCACCCCACCGCGATGCGGCCCTTGTCGCTGTCGAGGAGCCGACGTTCCTCCAGCGCCCGCAGCAGCACCACCGTGCTCGCCACCGACAAGGCGAGGCCGAAGACGAGGCCGGCACCGATCCCCCAGCCCCAGAGATGCGCCAGCAGGCCGCCCATGGCGGTGGCGGCCACGATCTGCACGATGGCCCCCGGCAGGGCGATGGTGCGCACCGCCATCAGGTCCTTGATCGAGAAGTGCAGGCCAACCCCGAACATCAGCAGGATCACGCCGATCTCGGCGAGCTGGCTCGCGAGTTGGCTGTTGCCGACGAAGCCGGGCGTGTACGGCCCCACGAGCACGCCCGCGAGGAGATAACCGACCAGGGGAGGCAGCCGCAGGCGTTGGGCCAACATCCCGCAGGCGAAGGCCAACACGAGACCGAGGGCGATGATGGCAATCAGCTCTGTCGCGTGCGGCACGGGGCGGTCGTGTCCTCGTTTGGGAGATTTCGCGAAAACGGTGAGGGCAACGGCGGCCGAGGGCAAGCGCCGAATGGCGGCTCGTAACCGCAGACGGGTTTACAGTCCGTGCCTGGGAGCACGCACCGTGCCGAACGGCGCCCCGGCGGTTCCCCCGCGGTCTTCTCTGTACGCTGCAAGACCGTTCTATGCCCTGACGGACCGTCGGGGGCGCGGCATGAAACCCTCCGCGTGCCGGAAGGTTGTCGAAGGGAATTGTATTCACTTTCCGCTCCACAGGACGAACCGCCGATGGCCGAACCACATCACGAACCGGCGGGAGCGGCGGGCCCTGCACAAGCGGGCTCCACCCTATGGACGCTGGGGCTCGTGACCGCGCTCGTCGGTCTCGTCGTCCTGCCGAGGAAGGGCACACGGCCATCCTCGTCCGGGTCATTGTCGGACCCGTCTCCATCCGCCCCGCGCACGAGCGAGCCCTCCCCCTCCCATGAGGGAAGGGACGCCAAGCACGTCGCCAGGACGGAGACCGAACGGGGGCGGCAGGCATCCAAGCCCTCGGAAATCCCGGCCAAGGGCTGGAAGGACATCGGCCTGCGGGTCTTCCACGATGTCGGCGAGAACAACCTCGTCTCCGTGGCCGCCGGTGTGACCTTCTACGTTCTGCTAGCGATCTTCCCGGCCATTGCGGCCCTGGTCGCCTGCTACGGGCTGGTGGCGGATGTCGCGACCATCAACGACCACCTCCAGAACCTCCAGGGCGTCATCCCGTCCGGTGCCCTCGACATCGTCGGCGAACAGGTGAAGCGCATCGCGGAGAAGGGTGACACCACCCTGGGCCTGACGTTCTTCACCGGTCTGGCCTTGTCGATCTGGAGCGCCAATGGCGGGATGAAGGCGGTCTTCCAGGCCCTCAACATCGTCTACGAGGAGCGCGAGACCCGGAACTTCTTCTGGCTCAACCTGCGCTCCCTCGCCTTTACTGGGGGTGCCCTGCTCTTCATCGTCCTGGCGCTGGTGGGCATCGTCGTGGTGCCGGCGGTGATCAACGTCGTCGGTCTCAGCGCGGAGGCCTGGTACATCTCGCTCCTGCGCTGGCCGGTGCTGCTGATGGCGGTGCTCGCCGGTCTCGCCCTGCTCTACCGCTACGGTCCGAGCCGGGATGCGCCGCGCTGGCGCTGGGTCACCTGGGGCAGCGCCATCGCCGGCGTGCTCTGGCTTGCGGGCTCGCTGGGCTTCTCCTGGTACGTCTCCAATTTCGGCAAGTACAACGAGACCTATGGCTCCCTCGGTGCCGTCGTCGGCTTCATGACCTGGATCTGGATCTCGACCACGATCGTGCTGCTCGGCGCCGAGATCAACGCCGAGATGGAGCATCAGACCGAGATCGACACCACGGTGGGACGCGACCGGCCGCTCGGAACGCGCGACGCCCGCATGGCCGACACGGTGGGCGCCGCGCGCTGAGCGGCACCACCGTGTCCCCTCGCCCGGATCAGTCCTTGTAGCTGATCCGGTAGACGATCCCGTGCTGGTCGTCGCCAAGGAAAAGGCTTCCATCCTTGGCCACCGCCAGACCGAACGGCCGGGCGAAGCGCGACCAGCCGCTCGGGCCGCCCTCGGTGAGGAAGCCCGACACGAATGGGGTGATCGACGTCGGACGGCCCTTCTCGAAATGCACGCGCAGGACCTCGTAGCCGCTCGGCGGCTTGCGGTTCCAAGAGCCGTGCATGGTGACGAAGGCATCGCCTTTGTATTCGGCCGGGAACTGCGCGCCGTCGTAGAAGGTGAACTGCATCGAGGAGGCGTGTGCCGTCCAGGTGAGCACCGGCCGTTCGCTGTCCTTGTCCCACTGCTCCAGGGAGCTTTTGGGGACCTCGCGATAGAGGTTCTTGACGCCGGCGCCGAAGATGTAGGGCCAGCCGTACTTCTTGCCGGGCTCGATCCGGTTCAGCTCCTCCGGCGTCTCGTTGTCTCCGAGCCAGTCGACGCCGTCGTCCCAGCCGTAGAGGGCCTTCGTCCCAGGCTCCCAGGCAAAACCGATGGTGTTGCGAAGTCCCGAGGCGACGATTTCCCGGCCCGACCCGTCCGGCTTCATCCGTACCATCGTGGCGTTCTCGGGGTTGCGCTCCTCGCATTCGTTGCAGGTGGAACCGAGGCTGGCATAAAGCCAGCCGTCCGGCCCGAAGCCGATGGTGCGGTTCGGGTGCTGGCCGGCATCGGGCAAGTCGGAGACGAGCCTCGTCTCCGGTCCGAGGCTGCCGTCCGCCTTCATCGGCGCGGAGAAGATCTCCTTCACCGTCACGTAGAACAGGCTGCCGTCATGGACGGCGAGGCCGTGCACATCCGGCTTCTTCAGGACGACCTTCCGCTTTGACGCGTCGGCCGCGTCGATCCGGGTGACCGTGCCGGCATCGCGGTCGCTGACATAGAGCGCCCCGTCGGGGGACACGACGATGACGCGCGGCGCGCCGAGATCGCGGGCGAAGGCCTCGATTCTGAACCCTGCGGGGAGTTTCAGGGCGGCGATCCGCTCCGGTGTCGCCTCGAGTGGCGCGGCCTTGACCACATGGGCTTCGATCGTCGCGGTGCCGGGATTCTGGAGCGCCTGAGCGAGGACCGGCAGCGGGGCGGCGGAGAGGGCGAGGGTCAGGGCGAGATGCGCCGGGCGGCGGATCTGAATCATGTGGGACACTATCCGGGGCTAGGAGGGATGCATCGGGAACGCGGCCCCGGAATCGGCTGTTCCGGCACGCGACACTTGCACTCGTTCTCTCGCGCGACCGCTCGCAGCCTCTTCAGCAAAGCCCGGTCTTGCGCTATCGTCGCCGCATGGATTCTAGGACGGCCATCGGTATCCTTCGTGCACATGAAGGCGAGTTGCAGCGGCGCGGCGTTCGTCACGCCGCTCTATTCGGCTCTGTCGCGCGCGGCGAGAGCCATGCCGGAAGCGATATCGATGTGATGATCGAAATCGACGAGACGACGATCCGCAGCGTTTACGATTATGTCGGCGTGACCGACTTCATCGGCGAGCTTTTCCCGATCTCCGTCGACGTGTCCAACAAGGACATGCTCAAGCCGCATGTTCGCCCTGCGGCGGAACGCGACGCTATCCATGCTTTCTGAGCGCGGCCGACGCGCGCTTCTCGGGATCGTGGAGAACATCGAGGCGGCACAGGATTTCGTCGTCGGATTACGCCTCGATGAGTTTTCGACCGACCGGCGTAATCTTTATGCCGTCACGCGCTGTCTGGAGATCGTCTCCGAGGCGAGCCGCTGCGTCGACGCAGTGACGCGAGAACGGCATCCGCACATCGCTTGGCGGCAGATCGCCAACGCAGGCAATGTTTATCGTCACGAATACGATATCGTATCGCCCGGCATGACCTGGCGGACCGTCCAGGAGGACCTTCCGGGCCTCCTGATCGTCTGCAAGGCCGAACTGACGCGATTACCCGGCGGGTCATGACGGGTCCAGCGACCACCTTCCCTTTCTCCGACACGATTGCGCAATGACCAGCACGCCGACTTCTCCCCCCGCCCCCGTCGGCCCCGGCGATCAGATCATCCTGGTGGACGGGTCGTCCTTCATTTTTCGGGCCTACTTCCAGTCGATCAATCAGGACCAGAAGTACAACACCCGCCCCTCGGACGGCCTGCCCACGGGGGCGGTCCGGCTGTTCTGCACCAAGATCGCCCAATTCGTTCAGGACGGCGCGGCGGGGATCAAGCCGACGCATCTGGCCATCGTGTTCGACAAGTCGGAGGGCTCGTTCCGCAAGGAGCTCTTCCCCGACTACAAGGGCCACCGCCCCGACGCGCCGGACGACCTCAAGCGCCAGATGCCGCTGATGCGCGAGGCCGTGCGGGCTTTCGGCCTGCAGCCCATCGAGTTGGAGCGCTACGAGGCCGACGACCTCATCGCCACCTATTCGCGCCAGGCCGAGGCGCGGGGCGCCGGCGTCATCATCGTCTCCTCCGACAAGGACCTGATGCAGCTGGTGGGGCCGCTGGTGCGGTTCTACGATTTCGAATCCGGCGTGAAGGGCAAGCCCGGGCACCGGCCCGAGCGCAACCTCGACCTCGACGCCATCATCGCCAAATGGGAAGGCCTGCAGCCGAACCAGATCGGCGATGCCCTGGCGCTCATTGGCGACACGTCCGACAACGTGCCCGGCGTCCCCGGCATCGGCCTCAAGACCGCCGCCGCGTTGATCAAGGAATACGGCAGCCTCGACGCGCTGCTGGAGCGGGCGGGCGAGATCAAACAGCCCAAGCGCCGCGAGACCCTGCTCGCCAGCATCGACCAGGCGAAGCTCTCGCGCCGGCTGGTGGCGCTCGTCGAGGACGTGCCGCTCCCCGTGGCCCTAGACGACCTGCGCCTGCCGGCCCCCGACCCGCAGAAGCTCGTGGGCTTCCTGAAGGCGATGGAGTTCAACACCCTCACCCGCCGCATCGCCTCGATGCTGCATGTGGACCCCGAGGCGGTGAAGCCCGATCCGGCCCTGCTGCCCGGCTCGGACGGCTCCGAGGCGCCGCCGTTCGAGGGAGGGGCTGGGAGCGGGGAGGTCGACCCCTTCGCCAATCTGAACCTGCCGGAGGGCGGGCCGAAGCCGCGCGGCCCCGCCGAGGCGACGCCCTCCTCCCTCGTCGCCACCCGTGCGGCGGAGGGGACGAACCCCATCGACACCACGGGTTACGAGACGATCACCAGCCTCGCTCAATTGGAGGCCTGGATCGCCGAGGCGCGCGAGGCCGGGGTGCTGGCGGTGGATACCGAGACCGACTCCCTCGACGCCAACAACGCCGCCCTCGTCGGCGTCTCCCTGGCGGTGGCGCCGGGGCGGGCGGCCTACATCCCCCTCGCCCATCTGGAGCCGGTGCCGGCGTCCGAGGCGAGCGACCTGTTCGGCGATGCCAAGGCGGCCACGGGGCAGTTCAGCCCGGTCACGGGCCAGATCCCGATCGATGCCGCCCTGACGGCCTTGAGGCCGCTCCTCGAGGATCCGGGCGTCCTGAAGGTCGGCCAGAACATCAAGTACGACTGGCTGGTGTTCCGGCGCCAGAGCGTCGCCATCGAGATCGCTCCCTTCGACGACACGATGCTGATCTCCTACGTGCTCGATGCCGGCAAGGGCGGGCACGGCATGGACGAGCTCGCCCGCCGCCATCTCGGCCACCAGCCGATCAGCTTCTCGGACGTGGCCGGCACCGGCAAAGCCAAGATCACCTTCGACAAAGTGCCCCTCGACAAGGCCACCGCCTACGCCGCCGAGGACGCGGACGTGACCTTGCGCCTGTGGCGGATGATGAAGCCGCGCCTCGTCGCCGAGCGCCGGGTGACGGTCTACGAGACCCTGGAGCGCCCCCTCATCCCGGTCATCGCCCGGATGGAAGCGGCGGGTATCCGCGTCGACCGCAACATGCTGAGCCGGCTCTCGGGCGACTTCTCGCAGATCCTCGTCCGGCTGGAGGAAGAGATCCAGGAGGATGCCGGCGAGCGCTTCCAAGTTTCCTCGCCGAAACAGATCGGCGACATCCTGTTCGGCAAGATGGGCCTGCCCGGCGCCAAGAAGACTCCGTCCGGCCAATGGGCCACGCCCGCCACCCTGCTGGAGGAACTGGCCCAGGCCGGGCACGAACTACCGAAGAAGATTTTGGAATGGCGTCAGCTCGCCAAGCTGAAATCGACCTACACGGATTCGCTGCAGCAGCATGCCGACCGGGAGACCGACCGGGTCCACACCTCGTTCTCGCTGGCGGCCACCACCACGGGGCGGCTCTCCTCTTCGGAGCCGAACCTGCAGAACATCCCGATCCGCACCGAAGAGGGCCGGCGCATCCGCCGCGCCTTCGTGGCGCCGGAAGGCAGGAAGCTGATCTCCGCCGATTACAGCCAGATCGAGCTGCGCATCCTGGCTCACATCGCCGATATCCCGCAGCTGCGCCAGGCCTTCGAGGACGGCGTCGACATCCATGCCGCCACCGCCAGCGCCATGTTCGGCGTGCCCTTGAAGGACATGACCTCGGACCTGCGCAGGCGCGCCAAGACGATCAATTTCGGCATCATCTACGGCATCTCGGCCTTCGGTCTCGCCGACCGCCTCGGCATCGGCCGCGAGGAGGCATCCGCCTTCATCAAGCAGTATTTCGAGCGCTTCCCCGGCATCCGCGCCTATATCGACGACACCAAGAAGCTCTGCCGGGATCTCGGCTACGTCACCACCCTGTTCGGCCGCGTCTGCCATTATCCGCAGATCCGCTCGAACAACCCGAACGAGCGCGCCTCGGTGGAGCGCCAGGCCATCAACGCCCCGATCCAGGGCTCGGCCGCCGACATCATCCGCCGGGCCATGACCAGGATGGAAGAGGCGCTGCGGGCGGAAAAACTCAACGTGACCATGCTGCTGCAGGTGCACGACGAACTGGTGTTCGAGGCCTCCGAGGACGAGGTGGAGAAGGCGCTCCCCGTGATCCGCCGGGTGATGGTCGAGGCGCCCTCCCCGGCGCTGACCTTACGCGTGCCGCTGGTGGTGGAGGCGCAGGCGGCGGGGAACTGGGAAGAGGCGCATTGAGCGTCGTGCTGCTCTCTCACCTTATCCCAAGGCGGAGCCCTCCAGTTCGTGCGGTGGATTCTGGAGCCCTCCTTCCAGGCCCGCTACCGCGGGCACCTCAGGATGAGGTGGTTGGATAGGAGTTCGGGATGGCCGCCTTTGCCTACATCCTGCGCTGTGCCGACGGCAGTTACTACGTCGGATCGGCTCGCGGTGAGACCCTGGACAAGCGGCTCGGCGAGCATCACGCCGGGACGTTCCAAGGGTACACGAGCAAGCGCCGTCCCGTGGTCCTTGTCTATGCCGAGGAGTTCGAACGGGTCACCGAGGCGATTGCCTTCGAGAGTCAGGTAAAAGGCTGGAGCCGGGCGAAGAAGGAAGCGCTCATCGCCAGTGATTGGGACGCATTGAAGTACCTTTCGAAACGTCCCGCCGCTCAACATTTGCCCGACCCACCCGCCTCATCCTGAGGTGCCGGAGCGTAGCGGAGGCCTCGAAGGAGGCTTCCAGAAACCACTGCGATCCCTGGCCCCCTCCTTCTGGGCCGCTTCGCGGTGCCTCAGGATGAGGTGATGGGGTAGGAGGGCGAACGAGCGCCATGTCACAAATAGGTGAAGCATGCCGCATCGCACCGCAGCCATGCCCTCCAAGCAGGAACCGCCCCGTTAACGAAACGTTCATGCCGGACGAAACGTTCGTTCAACCAAACGCCGCAAAGGCGTGTGAGGACAACCTCCGCCATGATCAACACCAAGCTTTTCGCCGCCCTCGGCTTCACCGTCGCGGCGATTACGACCCCGGCCCTCGCTCAGGAGCCCCTCGGTATCCGCGTCGCTCCCCAGTTCGACGCCAACGCCCCCGAAGCCCGGGACACCTCCTCGTTCCGCGCCGCCGCCCTGCGCTCGGATGCCGTGAGCATCGAGTCGAGCCGCATCGCCCTGGAGCGCTCGCGCAACCCGAACGTCCGCAACTACGCCAAGAACGTGCTGGTCGAGCGTGAGGCCACCACCAAGGCGCTGCTACCCGAGGGCACCTCGCTGACCGCCGGCGGCACCGTCGTCTCCGACAGCCAGCCCTTCGAGACCCGTTTCGACAATCCGGTCGGCGTCGTCCTCGCCCCGGTGACGATCTCGGCCACCATTGCATCGCGGATCGTCAGCGGCGTGCTCGGCGGCGTCGGCATCATCGACAACACCCCCGGTGAGCCCGGCCGCCGCGTCGCCATCGGCCCTGACGGTCAGGCCCGGATCGACCGCCTGAAGAATGCCCGCACCGGCCGTGAGTTCGACCGCACCTTCGTGCAGCAGCAGGCCCGTTCGGATGCCCGCACCCTCGGCCTCTACGAGTCCTACTCGCGCAACGGCGACAACGCCCAGGGCCGCGAGTTTGCCAACCAGGCGCTCCCCTACATCGCCAACCAGCACGGCCACTCGGCGGTCCTGGCCAACCGCATCGGCGGCTGATCGACCAGCCTGACATGGAAAGGGCCGCCCGATGGGGCGGCCCTTTTCGTTTGGACCCAATCCACCCTCTCCCCTCTGCGGGAGAGGGAAAGTGTTCTGTCACACCGTCTGCTGGTCGACCTCGTCCTCGGGCCGCTGGCCCCGGCGCCGGCGGGCGCCGCGATCGAGGAGCGAGCGGCCCAGGGCGCGGAACGGCGCGGTGAGGCGGCGGGCGTCTTCGGCGCGCTCCATGAAGCGCTCGCCGTTGCGGATCTCCTTGTCGAGCCGGGCCATGGTGCGGGCGAGGGCCGGATCGTCGTCGTCGAGCCAGACTTCCACCGTGCGGGCGAAGGCGATGACCACGCCCTGAAGCTTGATCCGGCCGAGCGGCCCCTCGGTATCGATGCCGGCGGCCGCCAGCATGAAACGGTGGGAGTTCAGCGCCACACCGTTCAGGGCGACAAGGGAAAGCGGATCGCCACGCAACGCATAGGAAATCCGGCGCAGGGCGTCCTTGTAGGGCGTCATCGCATCGAGCCGGCGCATGAGCACGTCGAACAGACGCTCGCGGGTGGGCTCCTCGGCGAGGTCGGAGGAATCGCCCTCCAACACCTTGCGGTCGATGATCCGCGACAGGCCGCCGAGCACGGCCCCCTTGGAGGGGAACAGCTCCCGGAACTCGGCCAGCGACAGGCCGGCCTCACGGGCGATGTCGCCGATCTCGATGTCGTTCCAGGGCTGCACGGCGGCGAGCCGCATCAGGGCCTCGACGGCGGCCTCGCGCGGGGATTGCCGCGGGGCGGCGACGGCGATGTCGGTCCCAGCGGTCTCGTCACCGCCCTCGGGCTTCGCACCTGTGGTGTTTGCCATGGTCGTTCGATCCTCGTGTCTGTTCCCTACCATGTAGGTTGCGCAGGCGGATCGGTTAGGGGCGGCTCAGCCGGAGAGCTCGCCGGCCCGCACCGCCGCCGCGGCGACCGCTTCGCGCATCAGGTCCGGCACGCCGCCATCGCGCATGAGCACGGCCAGCGCCGCCGCCGTGGTGCCGCCGGGCGAGGTCACGTCGCGCCGCAACTGCCCCGCCTCGTAGGGACTGGCGGACAGAAGCGCCCCTGCCCCCGCCACCGTGGCACGGGCGAGCCGGGCGGCCATGTCGGCGGGCAAGCCGGCGGCCACGCCCGCCTCCGCCATGGCCTCGGCCAGGAGGAAGACGTAGGCCGGGCCGGAACCGGACAAAGCCGTGAGAGCGTCGATGAGCGCCTCGTCGTCGAGCCATTCCACCGCGCCGACGCCCTTCAGCAGCGCATCGGCCTGGTCACGCTGATCGGGGGATACGTCGGCATTCGCCACCGCTCCGGTAACGCCCCGCCCGATGCTCGCCGGAAGGTTCGGCATCGCCCGGACGATCGCGCGGGCGGAGGGCAGGCGGCGGCTCAGGTCGGCGATGGTCTTGCCCGCCAGGATCGAGACGACGAGCGTGTGGGGTGCGATCAACCCGTCGAGGAGGCCGGCGGCGCCCTCCAGCCCCTGCGGCTTGATCGCGAGGATCAGCGCATCGTTGGTCGGCACGTCGCTCGGGTTCAGGGCGATGCCGTGGCTCTCGCAGAGCCGCACCATCTCGGGCGAGGCCTGCGGATCGACGACGCATGTCCTGGCGGCATCGAGCCCCCCTGCGAGCCAGCCCGCCAGCATCGCGCCGCCCATCTTGCCCGCCCCCACCAGGGTGAGGGACGCGGGCAAGGCCGAGGAAGACGGAACGCTCACGCCTCGCCTTCGGTCTCGAACAGGACCGCATCCAGGGATTCGCGGGCGGACTTGCCCGCCCAGAGCACGAACTGGAACGCCTGATAGTAGCGCTCGCAGGCATCGACAGCGGATTTCAGCATCATCGCGCACTGGCTCTGGGTCGGCGCGGCGCCGTCCGTGAGCAGCAGCGAATGCCGGAACATCACCACGCTGTCGGTGGACCACAGGTCGAAATGGCCGACCCAGAGCTGCTCGTTGACGAGGGAAATGAGGGTGAGGATCTCGGTGCGGCGATGCGCCGGAACCTTCAGATCGAAGGCGCTGGCCACGTGCAGGGCCTCCACGTCCTCGATCCAGGTGAAGGCGACATGGTAGTCGGACCAGCGGCCGGCCACGGCCACCGACATCTCGTCGGTCTCGGCCCGGTCGAAGATCCAGTCACGAAGGGAGGCGAGCCGCTCGACGATGTCGAGGGGGTGCTCGTTCCGGTCGAGGCCTTCGATGTGGAGTTGGGTCATAGCGGTCCAGGTTGGCGTCCCGGGAGGGGCGCCGATAATGGTGAACGACAATCGATCCCGCTCACGAGTCGCCGTTCCCAAGCTGAATCCCCGCATAGGCAAGGCAGAGCTTGTTCGGCAAGAAGTTGAAGGGTCGAAGGTCGGGTCCGGGGGCGAAGCGAATCAGTGCTTCACTCACTATAGACCGTGGCGGACTCGCGTTTCAAAGCGCTCGGGAGAAGCGGTGAACAGGAAAGCGGATTTCCACCATTCCTTCCTGTGCACAAGCTTGAACCCGAGCGGCGCGCCCGAATCAGACCGGCGTGGCGGGCGCAGGCGGCGTATCCTGCGCACCCTGACGGCCTTCCAGCACCGAGACGCGAGCGGCGAGGGCATCGTTCTGGCTGCGCAGCGCCGAGACGAGATCGCGCAGGACGTCCACCTCCTCGCGCGACGCGATGTCCATGTCGCGGATAAGGCGCTCCACCTGCGCCTTGAACACCGTCTCCGCCTCGCGCTTCACCCCCTGCGCCGCCCCGGCGGCGTCGGTCATCAACCGGGCGAAATCGTCGAACAACCGGTTCGAACCGCGGCCCGCGCCGTCCTTAGAGCCTTGCATCGTCGTCTCCCGAGATCGAGGCCCGCGTCGGACATCGCGCCGGCACCTGAGAGGAGGAGATAAGAATCGACGGCCCGCGAGGCAATCCGATCCCCCGCCCCGGAGACGAGGAATCGACGGCCGGACAAGCCGAAGCTCCATTCCGCCGGCCAGGATGACACCGCAAAGCCGCCGCCTTGCTCGGCGACGCTCCGCTTCAATCGAAGACCGATCCCCGGCGAGGACGAGCATGATCAGGCGACGCGAATTCACCCTCGGCGCGGCCGCCTGGGCCGCGGGGAACTGGTTCGGCGCGGGAGGCCCCGCCCTGGCTGAGAGGGCGTTCCGCCGGGATCTCGCCGACCGGTTCGCACGGATCGAGGAGGCGAGCGGCGGGCGGCTCGGGATCGGCCTTCTCGATACCGGCAGCGGCGCCCATGCGGCGCATCGCGGGGACGAGCGTTTCCCCCTGTGCAGCACGTTCAAGGTCCTCGCCGCCGGCGCGGCGCTGGCGCGGGTGGACCGGGGCGAGGACGGCCTCGACCGGCGCCTGCGCTACGAACTGCGCGAGGTCGTGCCGTATTCGCCCGTGAGCGGGCCGAGGGCGGGGGGCGAGGGCATGACCATCGCCGAACTCTGCGAAGCGGCCGTCACGCTCAGCGACAACACCGCCGCGAACCTCCTCCTCGGGACGATGGGTGGCCCGGCCGGGCTCACCGGTCATATCCGTCGTTTCGGCGATGCGACGACCCGGCTCGACCGTACCGAGCCGGACCTGAACGAGGCCGCCCCCGGCGATCCCCGCGACACCACCACGCCGCGGGCCATGGCGGAGACGCTCCGGCACCTCGTCCTGGCGGACGCGCTGTCGCCTGCCTCGCGCGCCCTGCTCACCGCCTGGCTCGTCGGCTGCCGCACCGGCGATGCGCGGTTGCGCGCCGGCCTTCCGAAGGACTGGCGCATCGGCGACAAGACCGGATCGGGGGAGAACGACACCGCCAACGACGTCGCCGTGATCTGGCCGCCGCGCCGGCCTCCCCTCGTTCTGACGGTCTACCTGACCGGGGCGAGGACGTCGTCGGAGGCCCGCAGCGCCACCATCGCCTCGGTGGCCCGGGCCGTCGCCGCCTTCGCGTAAGCGTCCCTTAAGCGCCGATCTGCCAAGCTCGACCGCAGGACGGATGGAGTGACGAGGATCGGGTCGGCCCCGCTGCCGCATCTTCGTCGCCCGGGAGGGGCGGATGATGAACAGGGGCCGCGGATATCGCGTCGGCATCGCGCATAAGAGGGCCGGGGAATCGAGGATCGCCTCGCCTGTCGCACTCGCATTCGGGATCGCCGCCTTGAGCCTCGCCGCGTACCCGACCCATGCCGCCGACAGGCCGGATTACGACGGCTTCCGCCAGGGAACGTATCTTTCCTATCTCGACGCGGCGGAGGATGGCGCCGAGATGACGCGCTCGCCGCGCCTCGGCCTGTCCTTCGGGGGAGAGGTGCGCCCAGTGCTCATGGATACCGGCTCCACCGGCATCGTCGTCTCGGCGAGCCGCATCCCCGGCTTCGACTCGATGCCCTCGCGGCCGGGGCGGCTGACCTACAGCAGTTCCGGGCGGATCATGATCGGGCGCTGGGTGACGCTACCGGTCACGCTCGTCGGCGGCAACGGGGCCAGCGTGACCACCACGCCGCTCCCCGTCCTGGCGGTCACCGAGATCGCGTGCACGGACACTGCCCGTGCCTGCACGCCGGAAACGATGCCCGGCCACGTGGCGATGTTGGGCGTCGGCTTCGGACGGGAGGGGGACTCGCAGAGCCAAAGCACGCCCGACACCAACCCGCTCCTCAACCTTGCGCCCGAGGGCAGGAGCCCCGCACGGCGCGGCTACGTGGTGACGCGGGCGGGAATCCATGCGGGCCTCACCGGAGCCAATACGCGCGGCGACATCCGCTTCGTGAAGCTCGATCCGCACCCCGACATTCCCGGTGAATGGCAGGGCGTGCCCGTCTGTATAGCGGTGAACGGGCAAGCCCCCGGCGCCTGCGGTCGCGCGCTCGTCGATACCGGCGTGTCGGTGATGTACCTGACCTTGCCAGGAGAGGCCGTGGACGGCGCCGTCGCCACCGATGACGACGGCCGGAACCAGTTCCTGCCCGGCACCCGCCTCGGCTTCACCTTCCCCGGACGAGGCTCCGCACCGGCGGCGGCCTACGACATCGTCGTGGGTGAAAATACCCCGCTCTCGCCGGGCAAGGTGACCCTCAACACCCGTCGCCCGGAGCCCTTCGTGAACACGGGCCTGCGCTTCCTTAACGGTTTCGACGTGCTCTACGACGCTGATGGCGGGTATTTCGGGTTTCGCAGGCGGCAGTAGAAATCTCAAGTCGAGATAGAAACTACTCAAATCGTGGCCCTTATTATATTTAAATTTTTACTCATAGCAAATTACTGAATTTCCGAATCACGCTAACTCAGCAATAATCCATTGAGAGCAAGATATAAAATGTTTTCTCCAAATCTTACTAAATCTGATCATATAAAAATTATTGAGAACATGTCGAATCTAGATTTCGCTTGCTTTCGATATTGCCAAGAGATGGCAGGCACCTATCTTGCAATTGGTCGATTCGAAGATATGTTAATCACTGCGATGCACATGTGCGATCGCATCAAGCTAAAGAAAGAGCTTGGCGCCGACGCTGAACGCTGGGAAAAGTCCCTAGCCAAGAAAGAGTTACTACAGGGATCTACGCTCGGAAATCTTATCAAGATACTAGATTCCAACGGGATCAATGCTGACGATATTAGATACCTGAAATGGATTAAGGACAAGCGGGACTATTTTGTTCACCGTCTTTTCCATGAAGGTGCATGGCCCGGGGATTTAGACGAGGAAGATTGTGCTTACATGACGCGCCGACTTCTGGCGATCCAGATCTGGCTTTCACGTGCCCAGCGCAATATTTGGTCGATATTCGAAAGAGCTAATTTCGTCGAATTACAACATCTCGCCGATGGAGGAATCTTGGCAATGAATGCGGACCTCCACAAAATTCTCAACGGTGAAGAGCAATCATAAAGCAAACATCAAGACAGAACTTTGGAGTTCTTGCCATTTAACCGCTCGCGCTCGTTTGGGTGCTTTTTGCAATAAGAAATAAGTTTAAATTGAGGCGCGACCCAGAGGCGCCTAATGGAGACATCTTTCTTGCGAGCGAAGTTTGCCGAGCATATCTATCAAAGTGGCCCGAAACAGACGTTTACAATTCTGCTCTTGCGATCCCCTTCGAATCCCTCCGCCGAGGCGTCATAAACGGCCACCGGATGGACGAGACATGACGCAGACGAATTCCGCCACGCCCCATATCCTCGTGGTTGAGGACGACCGCGAGATCAGCGCCCTGGTGGCGCGCTATCTTCGCGCCAACGAGTGCCGGGTGAGTCTCGCCGGGGATGGGCGCGAGATGGACAAGGCACTGGCGGATGCGCGCGTCGACCTCATCGTCCTCGACCTGATGCTGCCGGGCGAGGACGGGTTGAGCCTGTGCCGGCGCCTGCGGGCCGGGTCCTCGATCCCGATCTTGATGCTCACCGCCAAGGCCGAGGAGATCGACCGGATCGTCGGCCTCGAGATCGGCGCGGACGATTACCTCGCCAAGCCCTTCAACCCGCGCGAGCTCCTCGCCCGCATCCGCGCGATCCTGCGGCGGGGTGCGACCACGGAGGCCGCCGGCGACGACGGCGCCCGCCGGCTGTGCTTCCTCGACTGGACCCTCGACGTCTCCCTGCGCCAGCTCCTCAGTCCGGAGGAGGCCCGCATCACCATTACGGGCGCGGAGTTCGACCTGCTCCACGCGCTCTGCCTCAGGCCCGGCCGGGTGCTCTCGCGCGATCAGCTCCTCGACCTGACGCAGGGGCGCGCCGCCGGCCCGTTCGAGCGCAGCATCGACGTCCTCATCAGCCGCATCCGGCAGAAGATCGAGGCCGATCCGCGCAATCCCGAGATCATCCGCACCATCCGCTCGGGCGGCTACCTGTTCACGCCGGCGGTGACGCGCTCGTGAGCACCGAGGGGAAGGACCGCTGGCGCCGCCTCGTCGGCACCCCGCCGCGCAGCATCGCCGGCCAGATCGCGGTCCTCAGCGTGGCCGCCATCGTCGTCAGCCATGCGGTGGCGACCCTCGCCTTCTTCCTGCTGCGCGAACCTTGGAACCCGGACAATCATCCGGGCGTGGCCGCGACCCGGCTGGCCACCATTGTCCGCCTGCTCGATGCCGCTCCGCCGGGGGATCGGCTGCGCTTGCTGCAGGACGCGGCACGCAGCCTGCCCTCGCTGCAGATCGAAACGGCCCCGGCCTCGCCGGAACCTCCGTCCGCCAGCACGCGGAGCGAGCGGCCCGACCATCCCATGGTCAAGCGCATGCGCGAGGGGTTCGGCCGGCCGCTCACCATCACCGATCTGTCCCCGCCGGGCCGGAAGGAGCCGGGGGGCGGCACCCGCATCGGCATCCTGACGCCCTCGGGGGCGAGCCTGCGGGCCACCCTGCCGGACGACGACCGACCGCCTTTCGGCCCCGGCCCGATCGTCTTCACCTTCGTCCTCCTCGGCATCACCCTGTCCCTCATGTCGATCTGGGCGACGCGGGCCCTGACCGCCCCGCTGGCGAAGCTCGCCGAGGCCGCCGACGCCTTCGGCACGGGCATGAACCTCGTGGCCCTGCCCCGGAACGGGCCGAAGGAGGTGGCGGCGGTCTCGCGCGCCCTCGACACCATGCGCGGGCGCGTCCGCCGACTGATCGACGACCGAACCCAGATGCTGGCGGCGATCAGCCACGACCTGCGGACGCCGATCACCCGCCTGCGCCTGCGGGCCGAGTTCATCGAGGACGACCACGCCCGCACCATGACCCTGCGCGACCTCGACCAGATGAACGGATTGGTGGAAGCCGCCCTGTCCTTCATCCGGGACGGCCAGGCGGGCGGCGCACACAGCCTCGTCGACCTCGCCTCTCTGGTCCAGACCGTATGCGACGGCTTCACCGATGTGGGCGCCGACGTGTGCCTGGAACAGACGCGCCACGTCCTCGTGCGCGGCCGGGCGGACGATCTGCAGCGGGCCATCGTCAACCTCGTCGACAATGCGGTGAAGTATGGCGGCTCGGCACGCCTGACGATTCATCCATCCGAACAGGGCGTGGCGCTGGAAGTGTCCGACGACGGCCCCGGCATTCCCGAGGCCGAGCGCGACGCCATGGTGCAGCCCTTCGTGCGCGGGGACCGGACTCGGAATCTCGACGAGGCCAGCGGTTTCGGCCTCGGCCTCTCGATCGTGCTCGCCATCGTGGAGGGGCATGGCGGACGACTCAGCCTGTCGAACAAGGCGCCCCGCGGCCTCGTGGCCCGCGTCGACCTGCCCCTCGCCGTCGCTCAAGCAACGCCGCCGCGCGCGGCCCCGATACCGAACCACGGGGCCGCAGCACCGGTCGCCCCATGATTTTCGCATCCGGACATTTCGGATTGTCGGCCGGGGGGCCGGCCCCTCAGAACTCCATGTCGAGTTCTTCGATCTCGTCGGGCTCGGCGGCGGCGGCCTCGGTCCACTCCACCATCAGCGGCCAGGCGAGGATGGTGTCGCGATAGGCGGCGACCTTGCGCGGCAGCGGGACGTCATAGGTCTGGAACCGGGTGCAGACCGGCGCGAACATGGCATCGGCCAGGCTCGGGCGCGTGCCGAACAGGAACGGGCCGTCGTAGCGCGACAGGCAATCCTCGACGATCGTGATGATCCGCTCGATATCGCCCCGGGCTCCGTTGAAGATCTTGAAATCGGTGTGACGGGCCCGGAGATTCATCGGCAGCGCCGAGCGCAGGTTGATGAACCCGCCATGCATTTCGCCCGAGATCGAGCGGCAGCGCGCCCGGGCCACGGGATCCTTCGGCAGGAAGCCCGCATCGGGATAGGTCTCGTTGAGATACTGGGAGAGGGCCAGGGTGTCCCAGACCTCGATCTCGCCATGGACGAGGCGGGGCACGAGGAAGGACGGCGACAGATGCAGGAGCTCGGCCCGCGTGGATGCGTCGTCGCCGGACAGGACTTCGGTCTCGAAGTCGAGCCCGGCCATGCGGCAGACCAGCCATCCCCGCAGCGACCACGAGGAGTAGTTCCGGCTCGAGATCGTGAGCGTGGCGACCGGCATGTCCATCCCCTGTTGTCGTTATCCCCGAATGTCCATGGAGTTCTCGGCCCGGGATGGCTGGGGACATCCAAGTCTCGTGCCGCGCCGAGCCACCACCCGCCCCAAGAGATAATCCTTTCCTGTTACGAGGATGGGACAGTGGTGCATTCTCACAACATTTATTACAGATCGTATTGTGGGCCGATTGCGTTGTGCGCAACCGTGGCTCAGCCTAGCGGGCCGTGAACGACCGTCCGGAGACGATCCGGCGGCCGTGAACGACACAGCGAATGGTTCGCTATCCGATCGTTCGCGCAGGAGTTCGAGCGTCATGCTCTACGATGCCTTCGAAGTGCAGTCCGACCTCGCCCAGCGCACCCGCTCCTGGGGCAAGCTCGTCCACGATGCCGTATCGCCCTGGGTCGGTTCGGGGAACGCGGCTCCGATGAACTGGTGGTCGGCTGGCGCCCGGATGATGATGCGCGCCGGGCTGACCTTCGCCCGCCCCGCTTTCGGCATCGACAGCATCCGGGTCGGCAACCGCGAGGTTCCGGTCACCGAGGAGGCGACGTTCTCGACGCCGTTCGGGACGCTGCTGCGCTTCAGGAAGGACATCGATACCGAGCAGCCCAAGGTGCTCGTGGTGGCGCCGCTCTCGGGCCATTTCGCCACCCTGCTGCGCGGCACGGTGCGCACCCTGCTCGCCGACCACGACGTCTACATCACCGACTGGCACAATGCCCGCGACGTGCCCTTGGCCGACGGCCCGTTCGGGTTCGACGATTACGTGGATCACCTGGTGCAGTTCCTCGGCGCGATGGGCGAGGGCTCTCACGTCGTTGCGGTCTGCCAGCCGGCCGTCCAGGCGCTCGCCGCCGCCGCCGTCATGGCCCAGTCGAAGGACATCGCGCCGCCGCGCAGCATGACGCTCATGGCCGGGCCGGTGGATTGCCGGATCAGCCCCACCTCGGTGAACAAGCTCGCCACCTCGAAGCCGATCGCGTGGTTCGAGAAGAATCTCATCGCCACCGTGCCCAAGCGCCATGCGGGGGCGGGCCGACGGGTCTATCCCGGCTTCATGCAGGTCTCGGCCTTCGTCTCGATGAATGCCAAGCGCCACCAGCAGAGCCATGCCGACCTGTTCTGGCACTTCGCCAACGGCGAGACCGACAAGGCCAACCAGATCGAGACCTTCTACGACGAGTATTTCGCCGTCCTCGACCTCGCGGCCGAGTTCTACATCGAGACGGTCCAGACGGTGTTCCAGGATTACACCCTCGCCAAGAACGAGCTGACCTATCGCGGCAACCCCATCGACATGCGCTCCATCCGCAGGACCGCGCTGATGACCGTGGAGGGCGAGCGCGACGACATCTGCGCCGTCGGCCAGACCATGGCGGCGCACGATCTGTGCAGCAGCCTGCCCCCGCACATGAAGAGCCACCACCTCCAGGCGGGCGTCGGCCATTACGGCGTCTTCACCGGCCGCAAGTGGGAGGGGCAGACCTACCCGCTCGTGCGCAACTTCATCCAGTCGCACGCATGAGGATGCGGGTCCGGCTCAGGATTTAACCGAGAGCGGTTGGAACTCGTGTCCGCTTGGTGTATGAGCCTGCCCCAAGTGAGTTTTCAGCGTCGATTCGAGACCGTCACACACAGGTCCCTCCCTGGAGCGATCCAGGGTATGGGGCTATTGGCGGTTTGCCCTCGTCGGACAGGCGGGGGCGTTCGGAGAGGGCGCCGTCCGACAAACATATGTCTCTAAAGGATCAAGTCCGTTGCAGGTACTCGTTCGCGATAACAACGTCGACCAGGCACTCCGTGTTCTCAAGAAGAAGATGCAGCGCGAGGGCATCTTCCGCGAGATGAAGCAGCGCAAGGCCTACGAGAAGCCCTCCGTGCGCAAGGCACGCGAGAAGGCTGAGGCCGTCCGCCGCGCCCGCAAGCAGGCCCGCAAGACCGCCATCCGTGAGGGCCTGATCGCCGCTCCGAAGCCGAAGCCCCGTTTCGGCGCCGGTGCGCCGCGTCGTCCGGGTGGTTCGCCGTTCGCTCCGAGCGCCGCTCCCTCGACCAACGTCGCCTCGTAAGGCCGAGCGGCCGGTCTCGCACCGGCCCTCCTTCGCTCTCACACGACGCCCGGCCGCGGAAGCGGCGCGGGCGTCGTGTCGTTTCAGGCGATGCCCACGGCAGCGGACGCGTGTTCCGCCTCCACCAGCACGTCGAGGGCGCGCCAGGGCTTCTGCATGTAGACCGCCTGTTCGGGCAGGCGGCCGGTACCGCGCTCGTCGTAGCCCGAGGTCAGGACCATCCGCACGTCGGGCCAGCGCCGTTCCACCGTCCGCGCCAGGGCGATACCGTCCATGGCCCCGCCGAGGCGCACATCGGCGAAGAGCAGGGCGACGTTCAGTCCCTTGCGCTCCAGGACGCCGATGGCCGCCTCGGCGCTGTCACAGGCGATGACGTCGAGATCGGTTTCTTCGAGGATGGCGGTGGCGAGGTCGCGGACCGCCGCATCGTCCTCCACCACCAGGGCGACGGGGCCATCGATCTGAGCTCGTGATGCAGCGCCATCGGTCGAGCGGGTTGTGCGATCCATGAGGTCACTTTCCAAGGAATGAGGCCAGGCACGATGCCGGCCCTGCGGGGCGTCCTGCGCCCGGTCGATGATTCGATGATGCCGAGGCTGCGCCGCCGGGCCGGGATCGGCAAGGGTACGATGCGCCGCCACGGCCATGCGCCTCCCGCAATGAAAGATAGGGAACCGCCTCAAAGCGGGCATGGTGGCCGTCTACGATACCGGCATGCACGAAATCGGGCACGCCTGCGCATCGTCCGCGCAGACGCACAAGGTTCAGGCATGCTGCGATGCATTAACGATCTGTTCACCGCAAAAGATCGAATGTTACAGTTCAACGACCGTCAAGCTGGATCATGGAACGGTTTCTGTTTCCCGATCCGGGGAGGGGTGCCGAAACAGGGGGTTGTTGCTCAGTCATGTGCCGCTTTCTCGCCTATAGCGGTGATCCGGTCTTCCTGACCGATCTCGTCTGCGCCCCGACGCACTCGCTGGTGCATCAGTCGCTGCACGCCACCGAGGCGAAGACGGAGACCAACGGCGACGGTTTCGGCATCGGCTGGTACGGCGAACGGACCGATCCGGGCCAGTATCGCGACGTCTGCCCGGCCTGGTCGGACGAGAACCTCGTCAACCTCTGCCAGCAGGTCCGCGCGCGGATGTTCTTCGCCCATGTCCGCGCCTCGACCGGCACGGCCACCACGCGGGCGAACTGCCATCCCTTCGCCCATGGCCGGCACCTGTTCATGCATAACGGCCAGATCGGCGGCTACCATCGCATCAAGCGGCGGATCGAGGCCTTGATCCCGGACGCTCTCTACGAAGCACGGCGCGGCACCACCGATTCCGAGGCGATCTTCCTCCTGGCCCTGGCCAACGGCCTCGCCGAAGACCCGATCGGCGCCATGGCCGAAACCCTCTCCACGGTCCGCGACCTGATGCAGGCGGCCGGAATCACCGAGGCCCTGCGCTTCACTTCCGTCGTCACCGACGGCGAGACCCTGACGGCTTATCGCTGGGCCTGCGACGGCCGCCCGCCGAGCCTCTATTACCGCCAGACCGAGACCGGCCTCGTGGTGGTCTCCGAGCCCATCGACGATTGCAAGGAGGGCTGGATCGTGATCCCGCGCGGCGGCACGTTGCAGGCCACACGCGGGGGCACGGTGACGGTAAAGGGCGCCGACGAGGCGCGGGTCCGCATCGCCGCCTAAGACCGCTCCCGAGGGTTGCGGCACGGAGGGTTGCGGCGCTGGCGCGAAGGGCGGACAACCCATGCTCCTTCGAGAGCGTGAGCCGCCGATGACCGACACGGACGTGACCCTTCACATCGCAGGAGCCTGGACGCCCGGTTCCGACGCGCGGACGATCCCCGTCCTCAACCCCGCCACCGGCGACGCCATCGGCACCGTGGCGGTGGCGTCGCGCAACGATCTCGACCGTGCCCTGGAGTCCGCCCGCCGCGGATTCGCCGAATGGCGCAGGGTCGCGGCCTTCGATCGCGCCAAGGTGATGCGGCGGGCCGCCGATCTGCTCCGTTCGCGCGTCGACGACATCGCCCGGACGATGACGCTGGAACAGGGCAAGCCGCTGGCCGAGGCGCGGGTGGAGACGCTCGCCGCCGCCGACGTGATCGACTGGTTCGCCGAGGAAGGGAGGCGCGCCTACGGCCGCATCATCCCCGCCCGCGTGCCGGGCGTGACCCAGATGGTCCTGCGCGAGCCGGTGGGTCCCGTGGCCGCCTTCACGCCCTGGAACTTCCCGATCAACCAGGCCGTCCGCAAGCTGTCGGCGGCGCTCTGCACCGGCTGCTCGGTGATCCTGAAAGGGCCGGAGGATACACCGGCGAGCTGCGCCGAACTCGTCCGCGCCTTCCTCGATGCCGGGGTGCCGGGTGACGTGCTCTCCCTGATCTTCGGCGATCCGGCCGAGATCTCGTCCTACCTCATCCCGCATCCGGTCATCGCCAAGATCTCGTTCACCGGCTCCACTCCGGTGGGCAAGGAGCTCGCGGCTTTGGCCGGGCGCCACATGAAGCGCATCACCATGGAGCTCGGTGGCCACGCCCCCGCCCTGGTCTTCGCCGATGCGGATGTGGAGAAGGCCGTCTCGGTGCTCGGCGCCAACAAATTCCGCAATGCCGGGCAGGTCTGCGTCGCGCCGACCCGCTTCCTTATCCACGATTCCATCTACGACCGCTTCGTCGAGGGGTTCGTGGCGCATGCAGAGGGCATCAGGGTCGGCGACGGGCTCGATCCCGAGACCCAGATGGGGCCGCTGATCCATGCCCGCCGGCGCGAGGCGATGGAATCCCTCGTGGCCGACGCCGTGGCGCAGGGCGCGGAACTCCGCACCGGCGGCAAGCGCATCGGCAACCGCGGCCATTTCTTCGAGCCCACCGTGCTCGCCGAGACCCCGCTCACCGCGCGGATCATGAACGAGGAGCCGTTCGGCCCCGTGGCCCTGGTCCAGCGCTTTTCCGACGACGAGGCCGCCTTCGCCGAGGCCAACCGGCTGCCCTATGGTCTCGCCGCCTACGCCTACACCCGCTCGGCCACCCGCGCGACGGAGATCGCCGCCCGGGTCGAGAGCGGCATGCTCGGCATCAATCATCACGGTCTCGCCTTCCCCGAAACCCCCTTCGGCGGCATCAAGGATTCCGGCTACGGCAGCGAGGGCGGCTCGGAGGCGATCGAGGCCTATCTGACGACGAAGTTCGTGAGTCAGGCCAGCGCCTGAACACCAGCATTCGGTAGGCTCGACACGCAAAACGCTCCATGGGGCAGACCCCATGGAGCGTTGATGCACGCCTTTGCTCCGGCCCCGCTCACGGGAACCGCCTTAGCGGGTCGTGGGGTCGACGATCTCGGCGACGATGCGCCGGGTCGCGGGAGCACGCGGGGTCAGGGACGGCGTGGTGGTCAGCTCGGAGGCCGGACGCACGGCAGCCGTGACGCGGGCCTGCTCCCGATAGAGCGTGGGGATGACGGTGATGCGCTCGTCGGCGGTCGCGGTACCGACCAGGATGGCGGAGGCGAGAGCGGCGAGGACAAGGCTACGAACGGTCATGACGAGGATCCCTCAGGTGTTCCGGGGCCGATGCCCCGTTGCATGAGAGGGATATATTTTGCGGCGCACCATTCATCAAACAGATGGTATCGATAGCCGATATCGACGACGTCAATGACGATGACGAGCACGCGCTTCGTGAGACGAAGCCGTCATCCCAGCCTCGCCTCGTGCCGAGGCTTCGGACGGCCGGAGCACATCGGCCCTGTCGATGCCTCTCAGTAACGCACCGTCGCCCGCACGCCGAACACGGCGGCGTTCTTAATGCGGGCGCCGTTGGGGTCGCGCGGGTTGGGCACACCGCCGCTGGGACGGAACACGTACTGAACGTCCGGCTGCACGGTCACGCCCGGTCCGAGCACGGCCTGATAGGTCGCCTCGAGGACCGCCTCGCTGCTGCGCCGGGGCATGTTCGTCCCGGCCAGCAGGATCGTGTCGGTGTCCAGACCGCGCGCCGCGTCGGAGATCCGCGCGATGGCGAAGGCGACCCCGATCGTGTCGTCGGAACGTCCCTTGAAGAGGCCCTTATAGGCGATGCCGGCATCGGCGTAGAAATCCACGATGTTGCGGTCGGAGGGCGCCCCGGACACGCGCAGGAACACGCTGGCGCCGTCGTTCGGATCGTCGGGTTCGCGGTAGATGGTCTGGTCGATGATACCGTAGAGGCCGCTGTCGCCCCGGAAGCGTCGGGCGATGCCGGTGGTGGACGGATCGGCCAGCGAGCGCCCGGCCGTGTCGAAGCGCTGGCTGTCGAACCGGCCGAAATGGTGCCACCCCCCCAGCGTCACCGTGCCGGGATCGCCGACATCGCCCTGCGCGATGTTGTAGGCGTAGGCGGCCTCCGCGATGACCAGAGCGGGATCGCCGGTGCGGAAGTTCGTGCCGGTGCGGTTGCGGCGCTGCGGATCGAGATCGCTGGGGTAGGCCCCTGCCGGATCGCCGTCGAAGAGGCCGACCTGAAGGGAAAAGTTCTGGTTGGGCACGTATTTCGCGCGGATCGCCGGCACCGCCAGGGGATAGATCGGCCCGCCGCTCGGCAGCACCTCGGCCATGATGTTGGGCCAGCCGAAGGTGGAGTTGATGAACAACGTGCCGGTCTGGCTCACGGCGAACTCGGTATCGGCCGCGATCTGACCGACCTTGAGGCTGAACTGGCCGTCGAACAGTTTCTGCTCCAACCAGAGCTCGTAGAGCCGGGAGGAGGGCAGCGCCTCGATGGCGCTCACGGTGATGAAATTGTTGACGTAGTAGCGCGACAGGCCGGTGCCGTGGATGAGGTAGAGGTTGGTGTGGAAGGCCGCCCCGTGCCAGCCCGCAAGCTTTTCGAGGTCGGCATCGAACTGGACGTCGAGGCGTCCCTCGACGATGGCACCGCGACGCGCGCCGCCCGTCGCATTGCCGAAGGTCTCGCCGATATAGGTGAGGCTGTATTCCATGCCCTTGGTCTTCAGGAACGAGCGCAGGCCGTAGGGATCGCCATAGGGGCCGAGCTGGTCCTGGATCGAGGTGTTGAGGTTGGCCGAAGGCTTGGCCGAGGTCACCGACTGCGCCACCGATGTCTGCGGATCGCCGCCGGCGCCGCGCGGCGAGCCGATGTCGAGCCCCTCCAGGGCCAGGCGCGCCTGCCGCGCCGCGATCTCGGCGGCGGTCTGGGCGTGGGCGCCCGACGCGGCAAGGCCCGACAACAGGGCTGCGGCGGCCGCGAGAGGAAACGAGCGGAGCATCATCCCTCGGAAAAAAAGCATGTCCCAGGGCGACCGTCCCCGCTCACGCTCTATCACGGCGAGCATGACAGGGCTGCAACCGAGCTGAGGCAGCGGGGCGACCAGCGGCTTTCCCCGTCCGGTGTGTCACGCTGCCCACATCCGCATCGGAACGGCGCTCGAAACAGCGCTTTACCGGCCGGTCCAGTTCGGCGGGCGCTTGGCCAGGAAGGCCTCCATGCCCTCGCGGAAATCGGCGCTGGTGTAGCACATCAGGATGAGGTCATCGCCGGGGCGCTCGCCCTCCGCCTCCGCCTCGGCGTCGAGGCGGCGCAGGCCTTCCTTGGTGGCCCGCAGGGTCAGCGGTGCATGGCCGGCGAGTTGCGCCGCGAGTTCCGTCGCCCTGGCGGCGAGGGCAGCGGCATCCTCCACCACTTCGCCGACGAGGCCGGCCGCGAGCGCCTCCTCCGCGCCAAACAGGCGGGCGGTGAAGATCATGTCCTTCGCCCGCGCGGGACCGATGAGGCCGGACAGGCGCCTCAGGTTCGACATCGACAGGCAATTGCCGAGCGTTCGCGCGATGGGAAAGCCGAACCGGGCGTCACGGGTGGCGATGCGCAGGTCGCAGGAGGCGGCGATGGCGGCCCCGCCGCCGGTACAGGCGCCGGCGACGGCGGCGATGACGGGCACGCGCAGACGCTCGAGCGCGCCCAGGACCCTGTCCATGAAGCGCTCGTAGCCGAGGGCATCCTCGGGACTGGAGAAATCACGGAACTGGGCGATGTCGGTGCCGGCGGCGAAGGCTTTCTCGCCGGCGCCGGTGATGACGAGGACCTTGATCCGCTCGTCCGCCTCGATCCTGTCGCAGAGGTCGATGAGGCCCTGATACATCGCGAAGGTCAGCGCGTTGCGCGCCTGCGGCCGGTTGAGAACGATACGGGCGATGCCCGCCTCATCGGTGTCGAACAGGATCTCGTCGGTGGCGCTCATGCGGGGGGTCCCAAGCCGGACCGGCCGAGGATCGGCCCGTCCGACACGGGTCTTGCCCATCCCGGCCGCTTTGGGCAACCGCGTCCGGCCGGGCGGCGCCCCCGGCAGGGTCAGAACAGGGCCGGGACGAACATCTCCTGCGGCACCGGCTGGCGGGCATAATCCTCGTGGCGCATGCGCTCGGGCAGATGCACCGGCGGGTGCTCCACGTCGCCATAGGGGATTTGCGTGAGGAGATGGCTGATGCAGTTGAGGCGGGCCTTCTTCTTGTCCACGGCCTCGACCACCCACCAGGGCGCCTCGGGAATATGCGTGCGGGCGAGCATCACTTCCTTCGCCTTGGTGTAATCCTCCCAGCGGCGACGGGACTCCACGTCCATCGGCGAGAGCTTCCACTGCTTCAGGGGATCGTGGATGCGCATGTTGAAGCGCAGCTCCTGCTCCTCGTCGGTGATCGAGAACCAGTATTTCAGCACGATGATGCCGGACCGCACCAGCATGCGCTCGAATTCCGGCGCGGACTGGAAGAATTCCTCGTACTGGTCCGGGGTGCAGAAGCCCATCACGCGCTCGACGCCGGCCCGATTGTACCAGGAGCGATCGAACAGCACGATCTCGCCGCCCGCCGGCAGATGCGCCACGTAGCGCTGGAAGTACCATTGCGTACGCTCGCGCTCGTTAGGAGCCGGGAGCGCAGCCACGCGGCAGACGCGGGGATTGAGACGCTGGGTGATGCGCTTGATCGCGCCGCCCTTGCCGGCCGAATCCCGCCCCTCGAAGATCACAACCACGCGTAGTTTCTGGGCCTGCACCCAATCCTGAAGACGAACCAGCTCGTGTTGCAGTCGGAATAGCTCCCGGAAATAGATCTTCCGGTCCATGGTGGGCAGACGAGGCCTGGCATCGATTTCGCTAACGAGTTGCTCGAGGCGCTCGTCTTCGAGCTCCATCTCGAGCTCTTCATCGAAATCGTCCGCCATCTCTCGGCGAATAGCCTCGATATCGAAAGGACGAGTCCCGGCGCGCGTGCCGTCCATGATATTGCCTTCCTGATGAATGGGAATCATCCGAACGCTTGAATCACAGCTGCATGACAGTATGGCGACCCCCGTCGGCAACGGCACCACATTCCTTATTCGATTCGTAGAATTCAGCATCCGACGCCGAAAGCCGGAGAATCGCTGGACTCTCCCTCAGCTTCTGGTACGCGGCGTTTATTGAATCGATACGATTTTTGTAGATACTTGAGCGGTCAGAAAACGAGATAGACCGAATTATAAGGCGCATTCCATTGTCGATACGTAATAAACAACTGATTGCATCTTAGAAAAGTTCTTGAAATAACTCTGTAATAGGAGATAAAATGCAATGGAACGCTTCATCGTCCGTTTCGTCAAGCCCATATGCCTGGCTGTCATCACCTTCTTCTCCGTTTATTTTCTGACCGGAAGTTCCTTCATCGGATTGATCGTGAGCAGCATCCCGTTGTTGCTTGGCTGGCTCGGCATCATGGAAACCTTCGCCTATGGCATGGCCGCGACGGTGTTCATCGTTGCCGTCATCTGGACCGTCGCTCCGGCCGACATGAAGGTTCTCGTCGGACATCAGGCCACCGCCTTCGCTGAGGTGCTTCGCAAGGAAGCGGACAAGGGCCTGAACCGCATGGAAGCCGACGGCAGCGTCAAGGAAGCCGATAAGGGCGTCGTGACCCGCTGAGGATAGCCAATCGTCGTCGCCCCCTCTTGCGGATCGCATGACCCGCAGGCCGAGCATCGATCGGCGGAGGTGCCCCTCCGTCATCACAGTGTCGCCCAGCGTTGCGATCCAGCGCGATAGTGAGCCGGCATTTTGCCGGCCATGATCGCCGCGACCGCACCATGCAGCACCTTCTCATCGAGGAATCCCCCCTCCCGGGGCTGATCTTCGCCCTCACCTTCGACGCGGAGGGACGGGGACGCCAGGTCGGACCGGGGGACGGGATTCCCTCGCTGGACGACCCGGATCACGGCTTCGTCTGGTTCCATGTCGATCTGGTCGATGCGCGGACAGAGGCGCTGATCCTCGAAGGACGCCTCGGCCCGGCCCGGCTCGCCGCCGCGACCTTCGCCCGCGACGAGCATCAGCGCGTCGTCGTGGACGGCCCCCATGCCGGTTTCGTCATCGCCGACCGGGAACGCGCCTTCGACGGCTCGTCGAGCGAGGAGCCGAACGGCCGTCTCCATTGCATCCTCGGCCCGCGCTTCCTCGTCAGCGGCCGCCGCCACGCCACGTCCTGCGCGGTGGCCGCCCGCGACGCGGTCTTGTCCGGCGCCCTCGTCCCCGGCCCGGCCAAGCTGCTGGAGCGCTTCGTCGGCAGCACCGTCGAGGCGCTGATCGCCACGGCCGACCGCCTGTCCTCCTCCCTCGACGCCATCGAGGACGACATGCTCGACGAGTCCAAGGCGGACGACCCGAGGCCCCTGGGACCGATCCGCCGCCAATCCGTGCGCTCCCACCGGCAGCTCGCCGGGCTGCGGGCGGTGTTCCACCGGCTCGAGGACGAAGCCGGCACGGAGGGAGATCAATTGCCCGAAGCGGTGGGCGCCATGGCCGCGCGGGTGGTCCAACGCCTCGATTCCCTCCATCGCGACATGCATGTCCTGTCCGAGCGCAGCCGCCTGCTGCAGGACGAGATCGCCGCCCGCACCACCGCGCTCACCAACCGCCAGCTCTTCACCCTGTCGATCCTCACGGCCCTGTTCCTGCCGCCCACCCTGGTGACGGGCGTGTTCGGCATGAACACCAAGGGCCTGTTCTTTTCGGAATCCGACAATGGGTCGCTGCTCGCGCTGGGAATCGGCGCGCTCGCGGCGCTCGCCGTCTACCTCGTCATCCGCCGGCTCAGTCTCGCCGGCCGGCCCGGTTGATCCGGAACGCGAACGCGCCCACACCCCCCTCGATTCATCCGACCACCGGAGCCTTCCCCCGCATGGACTTCTTTCGCCGCTTCACCGTGCTCATGTGCGCGCCGAACTTCGACCCGGACGATCTCGAGGGCGTGCGCGTCCAGCAGATCATAGGCTCGGTGGAAAAGCTCGGCTTCGAGGTCGTCCGCGCCCGCCGCGTGGAGGACGCGGCCATCGCGGTCCAGACCGATGCCGCCATCGGCTGCATGGTGGTGGATTGGGGCAAGCGCGGCCTCGACGGCAAGGCCGCCGCCCTCATCAACCTGATGCGGAAGCGCGGGCTGGAAATGCCCATCGTCATCATGGTCCGGCGCAAGCGCCTGGAGGACATCCCCGTCGAAGTGCTCGACTTCATCGACGGCTATATCTTCCTCGCGGAAGAGACCCCGGACTACATCGCCCGCGGCCTCGTGAGCCGGGTCAAGCAATATGCCGAGACCCTGAAGACGCCCTTCTTCGGCGCGCTGGTCGATTACGCAGAGCAGGGCAACCAGCTCTGGACCTGCCCCGGCCATAACGGCGGCATCTTCTACAACCGCTCCCCCATCGGGCGCATCTTCGTGGAGCATCTCGGCGAGGCGGTGTTCCGCGACGACCTCGACAATTCCGTGCTCGATCTCGGCGATCTCCTCGTCCACGAGGGCCCCGCCCTCAAGGCGCAGAAGGAAGCCGCCGTCATCTTCGGTGCGGAAAAAACCTATTTCGTCCTCAACGGCACCTCGGCCTCCAACAAGATCGTGCTCTCGGCCCTGGTGGCCGAGGGCGATCTCGTCCTGTTCGACCGCAACAACCACAAGGCGGCCCACCACGGCGCCCTGTTCCTCGGCGGCGCGGTTCCGGTCTTCCTGGAGACCGACCGTAACTGCTTCGGCCTGATCGGCCCGATGTATCACGAGGCCCTCGACGAGGCGGCCATCCGCGAGAAGATCCGCACCAACCCACTCGTCACCGACAAGGAGGCCTGGAAGCGCGAGCGCCCGTTCCGCGTCGCGGTGGTGGAGCAGTGCACCTATGACGGCACGATCTACAACGCGCAGATGATCCTCGAGAAGATCGGGCATCTCTGCGACTACATCCTCTTCGACGAGGCCTGGGCGGGCTTCATGAAGTTCCACCCGCTCTTCGCCGGCCGCTTCGCCATGGGGCTGAAGGGCCTCGACGAGACCTCGCCGGGCATCATCGCCACCCAATCCACCCACAAGCAGCTGGCGAGCTTCTCCCAGGCCTCGCAGATTCACACCAAGGACAGCCATATCCGCGGCCAGACCCGCCGCATCGAGCACCGGCGCTTCAACGAGACCTTCCTCGTCCACGCCTCGACCTCGCCGTTCTACCCGCTCTTCGCGTCGCTGGATGTCGGCGCGCAGATGATGAAGGGCCGCTCGGGCGTCGTCCTGTGGGACGACACGATCCGGCTCGGCATCGAATGGCGCAAGAAGGTCCGCGCCATCCGCCGCGAATTCGAGGAGAAGGAGGGCGATCCCCTGCGCCGCTGGTTCTTCGACCCCTTCGTGCCGGACACGGTGAAGGGCCCGGAGGGCAAGGTGCCGTGGGAGAGCGTCTCGACGGACGAGCTCGCCAGCGACGCCAAATACTGGGAGCTGACCCCCGGTGCCGCCTGGCACGGCTTCACCCATGTGGCGCCGAACTACGCCATGACCGACCCGAACAAGCTCACCGTGCTCACCCCCGGCTTCGACCGCCGCACGGGGCAATATGCCGATCATGGCGTACCGGCCCCGATCGTCGCCCAGTATCTGCGTGAAAACCGGATCGTGCCGGAGAAGAACGACCTCAACTCGCTCCTCTTCCTGCTGACACCGGGCGTCGAATCCTCCAAGGCCGGCACGCTCATCTCCGGCCTCGTGGCCTTCAAGCGCCTGCATGACGAGAACGTGCCGCTCGAGGATGCCATGCCGGAATTCGTCCGGCGTCGGCCGAACCGCTACAAGGGCGTGCGCCTGCGCGACCTCTGCGCGGATTTCCACGCCTTCCACCGCGAGCACGGCACCAGCACGCTCCAGCGCAAGCAGTTCGAGCCGGGGCACCTGCCCGAGATGGTGATGACCCCGAAGGAGGCGGTGCAGCAGCTCACCCGCAACAACGTCGATTACGTGCCGATCGCGGAAGCCGAGGGCCGTGTGGCGACGACCTTGCTTCTGGTCTACCCGCCGGGCATCGGCACGGTGCTGCCGGGCGAGCGACTGGACGAGCGGGCGAAACCCATGCTGGATTACTTCAAGATGTTCGAACGCTCGGCGAACCTGTTCCCGGGCTTCGAGGCCGAGATCCAGGGCGTGTTCCGCAACGTCGATCCCGACGGGACGATCCGGTTCTACACCTACGTCATGCGCGAGAACCGCCCGTGAGTCCGGACGGGCCGCCCACCGCCTCCGATCCCGAAGTGATCATCCGGCCGTCCTCGGATCCGGACGTGCCGGCCATGGTGGCGATCTACGCTCACCATATCCGGCGGGGCGTGGGGGATGTCGGCGATTTCGAGGAGGATCCGCTCCATCCCGACGACCTCAAGCGCCGCCGCAAGGCCATGCGCAAGAAGCGTCTGCCCCACCTCGTCGCCGATCGCGACGGGGTAGTGGCGGGCTATGCCTATGCCGTACCGTTCCGCAAACGGCCGGCCTACCGCTACACGCTCAAGCACTCGATCTACGTGCATCACGAGCACCTGAACGCCGGCATCGGCCGGCGCCTGCTGCCCGCGCTGATCGAGGCCTGCGCCGCCGGCGGCTACCGCCAGATGATCGGCTATATCGACGCGCAGAACGAGGCGTCCCTGCGGCTGCACGAAGCCTGCGGCTTCGTCCGCGTCGGCCTGCTGCCGGCGGTGGGCTACAAGTACGGCCGCTGGAGCGACAGCGTCATGGTCCAGCGGGCGCTCGGCACCGGCTCCACCGACCAGCCCGGCACTTGGACGCGCTCGGTGGAGGCGCTGGTGGCCGGGCACGAATGGGTGGGGAAGTGATCCGGCTCCGGTTTCAGACCGCTTCCAGCCCGGAAGCGACCCGCGCGGCCACGTCCTGCGGGACGTCGAGGGCCTCGGCGAGGCGCTTCAGGAACTCCCGCTCCTGCAGCGTGTCGGCATCGATGGCGAGACGCGCCGCCGCATAGAGGCGTGCGCCCTGCTCCGGCGACTCCACGCGCTCGGCGAGTTCGTCGATCTCGGCCGGGTCGGTGAGCTCCTTCTCCAGCCATGCGCGGCCATCCCGGTCGATGCCGGCGGCTTCCACCGCCGCGTCGAGGCGCCGGCGCTCCTGCTGGTCGACGATGCCGTCGGCCAAAGTCGCGGCCACCATGGCGCGCAGCATGACGCGCGCCTCGTCCTCGCCGACCTGGCTCAGATCGGGGGTCTCGGACGCCGCGGAGGGACGGAGTGCCCGCAGCGCCAGACCCGCGACGAGGGCGAGGCCACCGAGGGCGGCCGTGGCGGCGATCCCGCCCTTGCGTGAGCGTACGAGCGCATCGACGATCTGTCTTGCATCGGCCATGGTGGTCGTCCTGAAGGCGGGTTGAGGGATCGGATTGGAAACGGACGAGCCCCGTCGCGGGTTCACGATGGGCGGTGCGGTGGAATGAACATGCCCCGTTCGTCCCCGGCAGAGCGCCCTCCCCCGGCAAGCGGAAGCCGCACGGCGCGAAGGCAGCCAACGAGAGAGGCCCCATGACGATCACGCCCATCGAGCCCCGCCTGTCGGTCTCCGGCCAGCCGAACGAGGCGGAGATCGCGGACCTGTCCACGAAGGGCTTTGCCCTGCTCATCAACAACCGTCCCGAAGGCGAGGAGCCGGACCAGTTGGGCAGCGCTGCCGAAGCGGCGGCGGCCGAGGCGGCGGGACTCGCCTATCTCCATATCCCCGTCACCGGCCCGGGCATCACCCAGGAGGACGTCGCGCGTTTCCGTGAGGCCGTGGAGAGCGCACCCGGCCCGGTCCTCGCCCATTGCCGCAGCGGCTCGCGCTCGCTGACCCTGTGGGCTTTGTCCGAAGTGCTGGCGGGGCGTCTGCGCCGCGATGACCTGCTGGCCTATGGCCGGGAGCGCGGCTTCGACCTCGGCGGCGCCGTGCGCTGGCTCGACACGCATGACGACACGCCCGCCGGGACGTGAGGTCGCCGGCCCCGGTCAGGACCGCCCCGGGCGAGGCGAGCGACGGGGGATCTCTGGTCCGCCCGCTTCACGGTCCGAGGCCTCGACCGTCTGGCGGTCGACTTCGTCCCGGACGCGGCGGCCCGCCATCAGGATCTCGATGAGGAAGGCGACGATGGCCGCCACCGTGCAGACCAGGGCGATTCCGAAGCAGCCGAACAGGACGGAGGCCGTGGCTGCATCGCGCAAGGCCCCCACGAACAGCGTCAGCACCGCAATGCCGGTCATGATGCTGCCGAACGAGGCGAGGACCACCGCCACATCGAGCATGAAGGAGCGCCGACGCAGATAGGCCAGCTGGTACGACAGGTGGGCGGCCTCGTCCGCATCCGCCTTCTGCAGCCGGTCGGCGGCGTCATCCACCCGGTCGGCCACCCGCCCCAGGCGCGTGGAGAAGACGTTGAGCAGCGTCGCCAGCGCCGTTAGCAGGAAGGCGGGCGCGAGCGCGATCTGAATGACATGCGCGATGTCGTCGGGAGCGAGGAGAGGACCGGAAGCCATCATGATAGGGCGTTACGCCATGCCGCCCGGCACCGGAAGATGCGCCGTTTCGGAGGTGGACGCGGGTTCCGGATGCCGGTGACAGAACCTCGAGCCTCGACGTCGTCCCTCCTCTGCCGAGCAGACGCGGGGCCATAGATGCGACGAAGCCCCGCGGCAGGGGCTGCGAGGCTTCCGGACTCGGTGAGGGTCAGGCAATCGCGCCAGGACGAAAGGCGTTACTGCGGGCAGCGATGACGCAGGCCGTCATTGCCGAGATAGGTGCCCGACCGCTGATCGTAGGACCGGAAGCGCTGGATGCAGTAGGCCACGTCCTGGTCGGACCCGCCGACATCCTGCTGAACCTCTACCGCACCTCCATAATAGGCCGGCGCGTAGCCGCCGCGGTAATATCCGCCGTCGTAGTAATCGTTGCCGTAATAGCTACTGCCGTAGCCGTAGCCGAGACCGGCGCCCGCGAGGCCTAGACCCAATCCGAGGCCGAGACCGCCATAGCCATATCCTCGGCCGTAGCCACGATTGTAGCCGTAGCCACCACGATTGAATCCGCCGCCGCGGCCATAGCCACCGCCGACGATCGGGCCGCGACCGACGCCGCCCTGTCCTATGCCCTGCCCACGTCCATCCCCCCAGCCTCCCCGGCCAGCCCCCCCCGCGGCGAGTCCGCCGCCACCGATGCCGCCACCGCCCCAGCCTCGCCCCCCGCCACCCGCAGCGGCGAGCCCGCCACCAGCGCTCATGCGGCCACCACCACCGCCGCCACCACCGCCGCCACCACCACCGCCGCCACCCCAGCCACCGCCTTCACGGGCATCGGCCGAGGACGGTACGAACGCGACCGCGCCGAGCAGCGCGGCGGAGGCGAGAATAACTTTGTTCATGGAACACCAGCCTGGTTGTCTTCGGGACATCAGGACTGGCAACGCGCAGCTATTCGAGAAAGCTCCATCAAGTCTGTTGGTTTGAATATCTAATATGACGGCATGATCATTGTCGATTTCCGGGGATTAAAACCGCATGTCCGACAATGGCACTCAACACGCGGGCATCGAGGGGCGGTCGAGCGCCGCCGGGAAGGAAACGGAACCGCCTTTCAGCCGCGCTGGGATATTTGCCTTCGAGATTGACAAAGCGGGCGCGAGCGCAGACTTTCGAATCGTTCCGAGGGGGGCCCCGTTCAGGGGGCTGAGATAGGGCCGCAGCCCTGACCCTTGAACCTGATCCGGCTCATACCGGCGGAGGGACGGGAACTACGCTTGGGTTGTCTGCTCCAGACGAGCGGGTGCCCGTCGTCCTGACGTACCGTTGCGAACCGGATCGCCTCCCACGCCAGGAGCGAATCCGAAATGAACGCACCCGTCCTCCCCAAAGACCTTTCCGGACAAGAACCCGCCAAGGGGCAGCCGCAAGCGGTGACCACCGGCCCGATCATGGGCTCGCGCAAGGTCTATGCGAGCGTGGCAGGCCGTGACGACATCCGGGTGCCGTTCCGCGAGGTCACGTTGAGCGATCCGAAGGAGGCCCCGGTGCGGGTCTACGATCCGTCGGGTCCCTATACCGAGACCGATGCCCGGATCGACCTGAACGCCGGCCTGCCCCTGCTCCGCGACCCGTGGATCGCCAAGCGCGGCTACGCCACGATCACGCCGCGCGCGGTCAAGCCCGAGGACAACGGTTTCGTGCCGGAGGACAAGCTCGTCGCCCCCTGTCCGGCGACGCGCCAGATCCGCAAGGCCGGCCCCGGCCAGATGGTGACGCAGTACGAGTTCGCCAAAGCCGGGATCATCACCGAGGAGATGATCTACGTCGCTCACCGCGAAAACCTCGCCCGCGAGACGATGCTGGAAGGCGCGCAGACCGCACTGGCCGACGGCAACAGCTTCGGCGCGTCGCTCCCCGCCTTCATCACCCCCGAATTCGTGCGCGACGAGGTGGCGCGCGGCCGCGCCATCATCCCGGCCAACATCAACCACCCCGAGGTGGAGCCGATGGCGATCGGCCGCAACTTCCTCGTCAAGATCAACGCCAATATCGGCAATTCGGCCGTGACTTCGTCGGCAGCGGAAGAGGTGGAGAAACTGGTCTGGGCGACCCGCTGGGGCGCCGACACGGTGATGGATCTCTCCACCGGCCGAAATATCCACAACATCCGCTCCTGGATCGTGCGCAACTCGCCCGTCCCCATCGGCACCGTGCCGATCTACCAGGCGCTTGAGAAGGTCGGCGGCGATCCGCTGAAGCTCGACTGGGAGGTCTTCAAGGACACCCTCATCGAGCAGGCCGAGCAGGGCATCGATTACTTCACCATCCATGCGGGCGTGCGCCTCGCCCATGTGCCGCTCACCGCTCGCCGCGTCACCGGCATCGTCTCGCGCGGCGGCTCGATCATGGCGCGTTGGTGCCTCGCCGGGCACCGGGAATCGTTCCTCTACGAGCGGTTCGACGAGATCTGCGACATCATGCGGGCCTACGACGTATCGTTCTCGCTGGGCGACGGCCTGCGCCCCGGCTCCATCGCGGATGCCAACGACGCGGCCCAGTTCGCGGAACTCGAGACCCTCGGCGAACTCACCAAGATCGCCTGGGACAAGGGCTGCCAGACCATGATCGAGGGCCCCGGCCACGTGCCGATGCACAAGATCAAGGTGAACATGGAAAAGCAGCTGGAGGAGTGCGGCGAGGCGCCGTTCTATACCCTCGGCCCGCTGACCACCGACATCGCACCGGGCTACGACCACATCACCTCGGGCATCGGCGCCGCCATGATCGGCTGGTTCGGCTGCGCCATGCTCTGCTACGTCACCCCGAAGGAGCATCTCGGCCTGCCCAACCGCGACGACGTCAAGGAAGGCGTGATCACCTACAAGATCGCGGCCCATGCCGCCGATCTCGCCAAGGGCCATCCGGCGGCGCAGCTGCGTGACGACGCTCTGTCACGCGCCCGGTTCGACTTCCGCTGGGAGGACCAGTTCAACCTGTCCCTCGATCCCGACACGGCGCGCGCCTACCACGACGAGACCCTGCCGAAGGACGCCCACAAGGTCGCGCATTTCTGCTCCATGTGCGGCCCGAAATTCTGCTCGATGAAGATCACGCAGGATCTGCGCGCCGAGGTGCTCGCCATGGAGGCGGCCGGACAGGTGCTGGGCGAGGCCACCCCCATGAGCCAGGCCGAGCGCGAGGCGGGAATGGCGGCGAAATCCGCCGAGTTCCAGGCCGAGGGCGGCAAGCTCTACGTCGACGCGGCCGAATAGGCCGCCCCGCCCCACCCCCTCGCGCCCCGGCGCGAGGGGGCATCGCCCCATCGTCAGGCACCGCTTGCGTAGCGGCTGACGGCGAGGTCCGGCGTGGCGATGTCCGGCGTGCGGCCGGAGATGAGGTCGGCCAGCACCCGACCCGAGCCGCAGGCCATGGTCCAGCCCAGGGTGCCATGGCCGGTATTGGTATAGAGGTTCGGCAGACGCGTTCCGCCGACGATGGGCGTACCGTCCGGCGTCATCGGCCGCAGGCCGGTCCAGAACTTCGCCTGCGAGAGATCCCCGCCCGCCGGGAACAGGTCGCCCACGGAGCGGACCAGGGTTTCCCGGCGCGGTCCGCGCAGGACCGCGCTGAAGCCGGCGAGTTCGGCGGTGCCGCCGACCCGGATGCGGTCGCCGAGCCGGGTGATCGCGACCTTGTAGGTCTCGTCCATCACCGTCGAGACCGGCGCCGCCTCCGCATCGGTGACCGGCAGGGTGAGGGAGTAACCCTTCACCGGATAGATCGGCAGGTCGATGCCGAAGGGCCGGAGCAGAGCCGGGGTGTAGCTGCCCATGGCCGCCACATAGGCGTCGGCGGTCAGGATCTCGCCCGCTGCCGTCGCCACGCCGCCGATCCGGTCGCCTTCGCTGCGCAGACCGGTGATGGCCGTGCCGTAGCGGAAGACCACGCCGAGGCCCTCGCAGAGCGCGGCGAGGCGCTGGGTGAACAGATGCGCATCGCCGGTCTCGTCGCCGGGGAGCCGCAGACCGCCGACGAAGGTCCCAGCCACCCGCGCCAGGGCCGGCTCGGCCATGATGCAGCCGGCGGGGTCCAGCACCGCGTAGGGAACGCCATAGGCGTCGAGGACGCGCGTGTCGTCCCCGACATGGTCGAGCTGCTTTTGCGTCCTGAACAGCTGGAGCGTGCCCTGCTCGCGATGGTCGTAACTGATGCCGGTCTCGGCGCGCAGGTCGCGCAGCACGTCGCGGCTGTATTCGGCCAGACGCACCATCCGGCCCTTGTTGCGCTGGTAGGCTTCCTCCGTGCAATTCGCCAGCATCCGGGCGAGCCAGCCGTAGAAACGCGGCTCGAAGCTCGGCCAGACCACCAGGGGCCGGTGGCGCATCATCAGCCACTTCATGGCTTTCAGCGGGATGCCCGGAGCGGCCCAGGGCGCCGAATATCCCGGCGAGACCTGGCCGGCATTGGCGAAACTCGTCTCGAGCCCCGCCGCCGGCTGACGCTCCAGCACGGTGACCCGGTGGCCGGCTTTGGCCAGGTAATAGGCCGACGTGACGCCGACGACACCGCCACCGAGGATCAGGACATGCATGGCCGGCGTTCCGTAGAGGGTCGGGGTAGGGTCCGGAATGGGCTTGGCGCCCCGAGCGGGTTCGCATCGGCAAGCCGCCGCTTCACCTCGCTCAGTCCTTATGGCGCGTCGCAGGTTTCAGGCCGCAGAAGCGGCGACCCTCGTTGCGAACCCCGCCCAGGGCCTGTTTGAGTTGTTTTTCCAAGGCTTTACCTCATCCTGAGGTGCCGCGTAGCGGCCTCGAAGGAGCCCTCCAGGGATCGCGTGATGACTGGAGGGCTCCCTCAAAGCCCTTTGCTCGCGCAAAGGGCACCTCAGGATGAGGGGGTCGGATAGGATGATCGACTTTGGTTTGAGCAACCGCTGAGAAATCCGATAAACCGATTGTCAGAGCTCGCCGGTGAGGAACTGCGCCCGGCCGTGGCCGAAGGACCAATCCTCGTCGGTGTTCTCCACCGTGGAGACCATGACATCGGCCGGGGCGATGCCGCAGGCGGCTTCGAGCTTCTCGGTCAGCAGCTTGTAGAACAGCTGCTTCTTCTCCTTTCCGCGCGGCCGGGTGATCATCTGGACCACCACCACGTCCTTGGTGCGCGGGATGTCGAGCCCAGTATCCTCGACGATCATCCGCGAGGGCTTGTGCTCGGTGACGATCTGGTAGCGGTCGCCCGGCGGGACGTTGAACGCCTCCAGCATCGCCTCGTGCGCGGCGTCGAGGAGCGTCTTCAGTTCGGAATCGGTGCGACCTTCCAGGATATCGAAGCGCATCAGGGGCATGTCGGTTCAACCTTTGAAGAGAATGGAACGGGTCACGGGCCGTCTATCGGGTGAGCACCGCCGCCGATCAGGCCTCAGTGCGGATGAGGCCGCGCAGCATCTCGATCATGCCGGTGATCTCGGCGGGGGTCGAGATGAAGGGCGGCCCCATGGCGATGGTGTCGCCGGTGAAGCGCAGGAGGATGCCCTCGCGCAGGCCGCGCTCGAAGACCCGCAGCGCGCGCGCGCCGGGCTGGCCCGGTGTCGGTTCGAGGTCCACCGCCGCCGTCAGGCCGAAATTGCGGATGTCCTTGATGCCCGGCTCGTCGCGCAGCGTGTGGACGGCCCCCTCGAGGATCGGCTCCAGCTCGCGCACGCGGGCGAAGAGGTCGCCCTCCTCCATGAGGTCGAGGGAGGCATGAGCGACGGCCGCCGCCAGGGGATGGCCCGAATAGGTGTAGCCGTGGAACAGCTCCACCGCCGCGGCCGGCCCGGTCATGAACGTGTCGTAGATTTCCTTCCGCACGATGACGCCGCCCATCGGCACGATGCCGTTGGTGATGCCCTTGGCGAAAGTGATCATGTCCGGGATCACGCCGAGACGGTCAGCGCCGAAGGGCGCGCCGAGGCGGCCGAAGCCGGTGATCACCTCGTCGAAGATCAGCAGGATGCCGTGCCGCGTGCAGATCTCGCGCAAGCGCTGCAGATAGCCCAGCGGCGGCACGATGACCCCCGCCGAGCCCTGCAGCGGCTCGACGATGACGCAGGCGATGGTGCCCGCATCGTGCAGCGCCACCATCCGTTCGAGGTCGTCGGCGAGATGCGCGCCCCAGGCGGGCTGGCCCTTGGAGAAGGCCATCTCGGCGTAATCGTGGGTATGGCGCAGGTGGTCGACGCCCTGGATCATGGCGGTGGCGAACATCTTGCGGTTGGCCACCATGCCGCCCACCGACATGCCGCCGAAGCCGACGCCGTGATAGCCCTTCTCACGGCCGATCATGCGGAAGCGGCCGGCCTCGCCGCGCAGGCGGTGATAACCAAGCGCGATCTTGAGGGCGGTATCGACGGCCTCCGAGCCGGAATTGGTGAAGAACACCCGGTCCAGCCCGTCCGGCGCCATGTCGGCGATGCGCTCGGCCAGCCGCAGGGTCACCGGGTTGCTCATCTGGAAGGCGGGACAGTAATCGAGCGTCTCGGCCTGCCGGCGCAGGGCCTCGACGATCCGCGGCTGGGCATGGCCGAGGGGGCAGCACCACAGGCCCGACAGGCTGTCGAACAGCTCGCGCCCCTCGGCGGTGCGGTAATAGGCGCCCTTCGCCGAGGTGATGATGCGCGGCGTCGGATCGGCCTTCACGTGGCGATTGGGCGTGAACGGCATCCAGTACGGCTCGACATTGAGCTGCCGGTCCGCCGCCTGGTCGATGATCGCATGGTCCATGTGTCTCTCCGCCGATCCGCGATGCAAGAACCCGACCCTCGCCGCGCTGCGTTATCGCCCGGCCCGGCGCGACCGACTATCGACAGTTGGCGGGTTGGCACGCGCAGCTGTATCTGTTCACCCGCCCATACAGTCGGATCGCCGAGTCCGGCCTCGCCCGTGGATGACGGCCCATGATCAGCCTCGACCCCGCCAGCACCGCCCCCCTCGTCGCTCAGCTGGTGGAGGCCGTCTCCGAGCGCATCCGCAGCGGAAGCGTGGCGCCGGGCGCCCGACTGCCCTCGGTGCGCAAGCTCGCCGTTCAGTGCGGCGTGAGCACGCTCACCGTCTCGAACGCCTATAATCGGCTGGTGGCGGACGGCCTGCTCGAAGCCCGGCGCGCCAGCGGATACTTCGTCTCGGCCCGGCTGCTTGATCGCAAATCCGTCGTCCCTCGGCGGAAACCCGTGCAGATCTCGGTGGATTCCGGCTGGCTGCTCCAGCGGGTCTACGAGGAGGACGCCTTGCCCGTCAAAGCCGGCTGCGGCTGGCTGCCCGACAGCCACCTGTTCGCCGACGGGATCAAGCAGGCCCTCGCCGCCCTGGCGCGGCGCCCCGACCGGTTGGTCTCGCGCTATGGGCATCCCCTCGGCTACGCCCCCTTGCGCCGGGCGATCCAGCTGCTCCTCGCCCAGCGCAACATCGATTGCGAGCCGGACCAGATCCTGCTGACGCACGGGGCGAGCCAGGCCCTCGATTTGACCATGCGGACCTTCCTGCAGCCGGGCGACGTCGCCCTCGTGGACGATCCCGGCTATTGCAACCTCTACCCCTCGCTCCACGCCATGGGGGTGACCATCGTCGGCGTCGAGCGAACCCTCCAGGGGCCGTCGATCCCCGCGCTCCAGGCACTGGCGGAGCGGCACAAGCCGAAGCTGTTCTTCACCAATACGAGCTTCCACAACCCCACCGGCACGTCCTGCTCGCCGGCCACCGCCTACCAGATCCTCCGCATCGCCGAGAAACACGACTTCCAGATCGTCGAGGACGACATCTATGCGAGCTTCGTCGAGGAGACGGCGCCCAGCATCGCCAGCCTCGACCAGCTCGCGCGCGTCATCCACGTCAGCAGCTTCTCGAAGACCATCTCGCCCGCCCTGCGGGTCGGCTATCTCGCCTGCAACCCCGAGAATGCGCAGCGGCTCCTGCGCATGAAGATGGCGGCGAGCCTGACGAGCTCGGAGATTTCCGAGAGCATCGTCCACTCGATCCTGACGGAAGGCCAGTACCGCCTCCACATCGCGCGGCTCCGCGAAAAGCTCGCCGCCGAGCAGAAGATTGTGGCCGACGCCCTGCTCTCGGTAGGCCTGTCGCTGTTCCACCGCCCCGCCAACGGGCTCTTCCTATGGGCAGGCTTCGGCGGCGATCCGGACACGGCCGGCCTCGCGCAAAGGGCTGCCGCCAAGGGCATCATGCTCGCTCCCGGACACCTGTTCCGCGCCGATCAGGAGCCGACCCCGTGGCTGCGCTTCAACGTGGCGCATGCCAACGCGCCGGCCCTGTTCCGCTTCCTCGACACCGAGCGGCCCGCGCCCGCGTGACTTACGAGGCCGAACCGGCGAGAACTCCGCATTCCCGACGCATCCCAGCTTGAGCGGCGATGACAGACGAATTCACCCTCGACCCGCGCCTCGTCGCCGACACCGTGCCGGTGGGCGACCTCGCCTTGTGCAGCGTCCTGCTGATGGACGATGCCCGGTTTCCCTGGCTGATCCTGGTGCCGCGCCGGACGGGTGCCAGCGAACTCACCGACCTGTCGGCGGAGGATGCGCGCGACCTCATGGACGAGATCCGGATCGCCACCGGCGTGATGCTGACCCTCGCCAAGCCCGACAAGGTCAACGTCGCCGCCTTGGGCAACGTCGTTCCGCAGCTCCATGTCCACGTGATCGGGCGCTTCCTGTCCGATCCGGCCTGGCCCTCGCCGGTCTGGGGCGTCGGCACGGGCCAGCCCTATCCGCACCACGCCCGCGCCCAGATGATCGAGCGCATCGGCGCCCTGTTCGCGGCCGCCTGATGAGCGCGCGCCTCGACCAACTCGGCTATGCGGAGAGCCGGCTCGTCCGCCATTCGGCCGAGAGCAGCGACCTCGTGCCGAAGCCGGACGCGCCGGAGGCTCGGATCGTGCTCGTGGCGGGGGACCGCATCGTCCTTGCCGGCGATACGGCGCTCCTCCCCTCCGGGCAGGCGGCGAGCGCCTGCCACGCCGATCTCACGCTGTTCCTCGGCCGCCTCGACGGTGCCCCCGTCTTCGCCTGCGCGGTCTCGCCGGAGGCCGCCGACGGGTACGAGTCCGATCCCGGCTTCCGCACCACCGACCTGCGCAGCCTTGCCGCCGAGAACGCGGTGGCGCCGCACGAGCTCGGCCTTCTCGCCACGGCGAAATCGATCCTGGCCTGGCATGCCCGCCACGGCTTCTGCGCCAATTGCGGAACCGCCACCCGTTTCGCCGCCGGCGGTTTCCGCCGCGAATGCCCGACCTGCGAGACGCATCACTTCCCCCGCGTCGATCCCGTGGTGATCATGCTGATCCGGCGGGGAGAATCCTGCCTGCTCGGGCGCTCGCCGCGCTTCAAGGAGGGCATGTATTCCTGCCTCGCCGGCTTCCTTGAGCCCGGCGAGACCATCGAAGACGCGGTCCGCCGCGAGACCCTCGAAGAGGCGGGGCTGAGGATCGGCGCGGTGGCCTACCACGCCTCGCAGCCCTGGCCGTTCCCGTCGTCGCTGATGATCGGTTGCGCGGCCGACTCCCTGGACGATGCGATCACCATCGATCCGGCCGAGCTCGCGGATGCCCGCTGGTTCACCCGCGACGAAGTCTCCGCGATGATCGCCGGCACCCATGGCGAGGGTTTGACCGTGCCGCCGCCCATGGCGGTCGCGCATCTGCTCATGCGCGCCTTCGTCGAGGAGCGGCTCTAACGGGCTGTGGAAACCGGTCGCCGGGCACATGACAGTGGCATTTTTGTACCGCCACGAGGGAGAGTCAGCCACGTCGCGTCTTGGTTAAGAATTTCGGACGGTCGTTCCGAAATTGTGTCTTCCCGGCACTATCCCAGGATCACGCCTATGATTCACGTCGCTGCCTCAGTGGAGGCGGTGAGGGGACGATGGCGAAGATTGTGTTGGGTGTCGGCGCGATGATCGGGCTGATGACCGGAACCGTGGCTGCGGCGGACCTGCCCCGTCGTTCCGCACCGCCGCCCGTCTTCGTGCCTGTCCCGGCTTTCAGCTGGACCGGCTTCTATGCCGGCGTGCAGGCCGGATACGGTTTCACCGACCGGCAGACCGTCCGCACGGCGGCGACCTCGGTGAATGGCAGCGGCACCGATTTCTTCATCGAGCGCTCTGGCATCGCCTCGCTGTCCTCACGTCAGCAGGGCTTCGTGGCCGGCGGTCAGGCCGGGTACAATTACCAGCTCACCCCCGGCGCGGGCCTCGTCCTCGGCATCGAGACCGATATCGCCTATACCGATCTCGACGAGACCAAGCGCAGGTCGCGCAGCCTCTTCGGTTCGGGCAGCGATTCGGCCGTGGTCACCACCACGCGGCAAAGCCTCGATTTCCTCGGCACCGTGCGCGGCCGGCTCGGTTACGCGTTCGATCGCGTCCTGGTCTACGGCACCGGTGGTCTCGCCTACGGCAACGTGAACTACCAGAGCGCGACGAGCTTTCAATTGGCGGGAGTCCCGACCCTCGACCTCTTCGGCGGCGGGATCGACCGTCTCGAGACCGGCTTCGCCTATGGCGGGGGCATCGAATACGCCCTGCCGACCGAGAGTGTCCTCAACGTCTTCCGGTCCTCCGCGGTGACGCTGAAGGTGGAATACCTGCATTACGATCTCGGCAAGCGCAGCGTCCCGCTGACGAGTTCCAGCGGACTCGGCCAGTCCCTGGTGGAAGCGACCTCGCGCTTCCGGTCGGAGGGAAGCGTCGTCCGGGTTGGGCTGAACTACAAGTTCGGCTCCTGAGGTCTCGGGAGGTCCGGCTCGCGATGCCCTCAGGGGCATCGCGGCGGCTTATCCTTCCGACGCTGTCGGCAGAGCGACCGTCCAGGGCTCGTCGAGCCGGACCTCTTCGAGATTGATGCCCGTCCCGCCGCGATCGACCACCAGGAACTCCTGGGGGGCACCGAAGGGGGTCAGCACGCCGTGCCAGGTGCCGACGTCGTAGCAGATCCCCTGGTGCGGCGCCGTGACGAAGGCCTGCGGCGGGCCGGGCCGCCCGTCCTCGTCGGGGCAGACGACGACGAGGAACGGCGCGGCATTCAGCGGCACGAAGGCCTGCGCGCCGAGGGGATGGCGCTCGACGAGGCCGACGCTCAGCGGCAGGGGATAGGGTTGGGCCTCCACGAGGCCGATCACCACCCGCGCGTCCTCGCCGAGGGCGCGGACCTCCGCCAGATCGTGGAAGCGGCGGGCCATGCCCGCATTCATGGGGCGCGGATCCACGGCCGCCTTGTCGATGACCGTCCCGAACGGGGTGAAGGCCTCGGGCGTGAGCGGGCGGGCGACGATGTGGCGGGCGCTCATCACCCGATCCTGCGCGGCGTCAGGGCCGGGTGGCGGTTGACGTCCTTGTAGAGCAGGTAGCGGAAGGGGCCGGGGCCGCCCGCGTAGCAGGCCTGGGGGCAGAAGGCGCGCAGCCACATGAAATCGCCGGCCTCCACCTCGACCCAGTCGCGGTTGAGCCGATAGACCGCCTTGCCTTCGAGCACGAAGAGCCCGTGCTCCATAACATGGGTCTCCTCGAAGGGGATCGAGGCGCCGGGCTGGAGCGTCACGATGTTCACGTGCATGTCGTGGCGCACGTCGTCGGGAGAGACGAAGCGGGTCGTGGCCCAGACGCCGTTCGTACCGGTCATGCCCCGGGGCTCGATCTCGGAATCGTGGCGGATGAAGGCGGGGGGCACGTCGATGCCCGGCACGGGCTCGTAGGCCTTGCGGATCCAGTGGAAGCGGGTCGGCTCGTCGCCGCCATTGCGCAGCGTCCAGGCGGCGCCCGGCGGCAGATAGACGTAGCTGCCCGGCCGCAGGGCATGTGTTGCCCCGTCGAGGACGAGGCTGGCATGACCGCCGACCACGAACAGCACGCCCTCGGCGCGGGGATCGAGTTCCGGGCGTTCGCTGCCGCCGCCGGGGGCGACCTCCATCAGGTACTGGGCGAAGGTCTCGGAGAAGCCGGAGAGCGGCCGGGACAGGATCCAGGCGCGGGTGTCGTCCCAGAACGGCAGCACGCTGGTGACGATGTCACTCATCACGCCCTTCGGGATGACCGCATAGGCTTCCGTGAACACGGCCCGTCCGGTCATCAGCGCGGTCTGGGGCGGCAGGCCCCCGCAGGGCGGGTTGTAGGAAGAGGCGGTCATGGGCTCGTCTCCAACAGGTCATGCGGCCCGTCCGGACCATCGTCGTCGCGGGCGCAGCGCCGGATGCGCACCCTGAGCCTACGCCTTGGCGAGGGGGCTATCGAGCACCGCCGCCGTGTCGGTGGCGACCTCTCCGTTCAGGACGCGGTGGGCCTGCGCCCGGTCGATATCGCCCTCCCAGGCGGCGATGACCACCGTCGCCACGCAATTGCCGATGAGGTTGCCGAGGGCCCGGGCGATGCCGACGAACCAGTCGATGGACAGAACCAGCACCAGCCCGATCACCGGGATTTCCGGCACCGCCGACAGAGTCGCCGCCAGGACGACGATGGCCGATCCGGGGACGCCGTGTGCGCCCTTGGAGGTCAGGAGGGCGATGCCGAGGATCAGCATCAGGTGCCCGAAGGACAGGGGCGTGTTGGTGGCCTGCGCGATGAAGACGGTGGCGAGGGTGAGGTAGAGGGAGAAGGCGTCGAGGTTGAACGAGTAGCCCGTGGGGATCACGAGGCCGACGGTGGAATCGCGGATGCCGAGCCGTTCGAGCTTGCGCATGATCTGCGGCAGCACGCTGTCGGAGGAGGCCGTGCCCGCCACCACCATGAGTTCCTCGCGCAGATAGGCCAGGAGCTTCAGGATGCTGAAGCCGGCCGCGCGCAGGATCGCGCCGAGCACGACGAAGACGAAGAAGGCGACGCCCACATAGAACAGGACGACCAGCATCCCGAGCTGCCGCAGGGAGCCGATGCCGTACTTGCCGACGGTGAAGGCGACGGCGCCGAGGACGCCGAGGGGGGCCAGCCGCACGATGAAGCCGATGATCTTGAACAGGACGGCGGTGATCCGCTCGATGCTCTGCGCCAGGGGCTGCCCGTGCTCGCCGAGCAAAGCCAGTCCCGAACCGAACAGGATCGCGATGATGAGGACCTGGAGGATGTCGCCCTTGGCGAAGGCGTCGACGATCGTGGTCGGGATGATCTTCATCAGGAAGTCGACGGTGCCCGTCACCTGCCCGACCCGGTCGGTGTAGCTGGCGATGGCCTTGGCATCGAGGGTGGAGGGATCGATGTTCATGCCGGCCCCCGGCGCGAACGCGTAGGCGAGGACGATGCCGAGGACGAGGGCCACGGTCGTGACCGCCTCGAAATAGATCAGCGCCTTGAGACCGACCCGGCCGACCTTGCGCAGATCCCCCGCCCCGACGATGCCATGCACGACGACACCGAAGACCAGGGGCGCGATCGCCATCTTGATCAGCTTGATGAACCCGTCGCCGAGGGGCTTCAGGGCGACGGCGAAATCCGGCCATACGATGCCGAGAACGATCCCGAGGACGAGGGCCGCGACCACCTGACCGAACAGGGACGCAAAGAAGCGCTGCATGCGAACCTCCAACCGTTGCTTCAGGCCGTTCGTCGCTCCGCGTGCCCGGCCCCGGTGCATCGGAAGGGTCGTCGATGTGACCGCGCCACGTCGGGGGGACTCACCCGGGTGCGGCATGCCGTCGCCAATCGCCGAGTGCAGCATTGTTCGACCCGCGCCGGCCGTCAAATATCTCTTTCGTCGCCATTAAGAGCTTCCACATATGAATGGCGGCCATGGAACTGCGCCACCTCCGCTACTTCGTCGCCGTCGCAGAAAAGCTGAGTTTCACGGCGGCTGCGGAGGCCCTCGGCGTGGCGCAGCCGCCATTGAGCCAGCAGATCCGCGATCTGGAGACGGAGATCGGAACCTGCCTGCTGGAGCGGACGACCCGCCGCGTCTCGCTCACCCAGGCGGGCCAGGATTTCCTGGTCCGGGCGAGGGCCATTCTCCACAGCGCGCAGGACGCCACCGAGCGGGCGCATGCCATCGGCTGCGGCAGCGTCGGCGTGCTCAATGTCGGCCTGACGGGCTCGATGCTCGCCGGACCGCTCGGCGGACTGATCCATAAATTCCAGGAGACCTTCGCCGGCGTCGACATCCAGATCCACGAAATGTCGCCGGACAAGCAGATCGCCGCGCTGAAATCGGGGCAGACGGACATCAGTTTCCTGCGCACGCCGCCGCAGGACCCGGACCTCCTGAGCGAACTGGCCTGGAGCGAGGGGATCGCCGTGGTCCTGCCCAAGGGCCACGGGATCGTGAGCGATTCGGTGACCCTGAGCCGACTCAAGGACGAGAAATTCGTCTTCCTGCGCCTACGCGATTCGCTGTTTGCCAGGCACATCCTGCAATGCTGCATCGGCGCCGGCTTCTATCCGACCATCTCGCAGCAGGCGGTGGAGGCCGCCTCGCTCACCAGCCTCGTGGCGGCGGGATTCGGTGTCGCCCTGATCCCGGAATTCGTGGCGAAGCTCGCCCATGCGAACGTCACTTACAGGCCCGTCGTCTCGCCGATCCTGTCGGCGGATGTCCACGCCCTCTATCACCTGCGCTCGGGACCGATGGCGCAGAATTTCCTGGCCCTGATGCGTAGCGATGCGGAGCGTCTGGCCGCCGAATTGCGGCGGGGATGACGCCTCGGTCGGCTGCAGACCGGTGTTCAACATTGGCTAACCAATCGGGCCCACCCTGGCGGCCATGTCGAAACAAACTGTCAAAACCGCACGCTGTGCCCTCTGGCTGGCCTCGCTGGCCCTCTGTTGCGTGTGCGCCTTCCAGCTGATGAAGATCCCCAAGACCGCCCCTCAGCCCGGTCCTCACGCCTCGCTCAGCCGCGACCCCGACACGACGGGATCGATCGACACCGGGCCGGTGAAGGTCTGCCGACCGACCGTCTGTTAATGACTTCCCACCGATCGGCCGGGATGGACACCATTCGTTAACCACGGCGCCGCACTGATGGGGCAACCCAACTTGCAGGTACCCGAGTGTTCCAGGCCCGTTCGATCGGCATCGAAGATTTCAACGACGACTGCCCTGTTTCCGGCGACGAGCTCGGACAGATCTACCGTGCCCACGCCGACGCGATCCCCGCGCTGATGGCCACGATCCCCGAGCGGACCCGCGCCCGCCTCGCCGCCTTCCTCTATGGCCGGAGCCATACCCGCGAACTCGCCACGCGGGTCGCCGCCTCGTGCCACGCGACCACCCTGCGGCAGGTCGCAGGCGATCTCGGCGACGCGATCCATCGGCAGTCGCGACAGGGCTACGCGCCCCCCACCTATGGCGACGGACACCGCGCGTCGAAGAAGGGCGTCAGCCTCGCGGGATCGGGGACGACGGGTAGCTATCGTCTCTGAACCCAATAGGACCGGCCAGCGCGGCTAATCCATGCCGCGCGCGGCGCGCCATGCCGCCAACGCACGCTCGCGCGCATCGTAGAGAGATCGGAGGCGACTTCCCTCCTCGCCCCGGCCGGCGCGCTGGGCCGCCATCTCGTCGATCCTCTCGGATCCGAACACGCTCGCCAATTCCGCGATCCACGCCGCGTCGGCGGCGATCAGGGCGGCCTCCGTCGAGGCGAGCACGGGGGTGGAGAAACCCGGAAAGAGGTTGAGATTCATCCGCGCGCATACGGAGCTTCATACAAAAAAGTTTCATGCCTCATTCCAGGGGGCATTCTGGCCAGCGGGCGGTCTGGCGTCGCCCTCCACCTCGCCATGGGGAGAGTTTCCAGAAGGCCGTCTGGATCGGGCGTGCGCCTCGAAGGGTGATTTTTCCTAGGAAGTCGCCTATGCCCATGCCCGTTTGTGCGAAGACACATCTCGGGAGGCAGGCATCGCCGACGCTACGATTACGCGCGCACCATCGCGTCTGCGCTCGCTGGCCGGCCTCGTGGCCGCCACCGTCCTGCTGCCCCTGGCCGTCATGCTGCTCGGGGTCTGGGAGCAGGAGCGCGCCGCCGCCGACTGGGCCGATCTCGATGCGGAACGCCTGCACCTGACGCGGATCGTCCAGGATCTCGAGGCGCGGGAGCCACGGGACGGCCGCATCGATTACCGCATGCAGTTCCGCCGCAACGGGCAAAGCTATGGCGGCCCCCTCGCCCTGGTCCAGGCCCGGGCGGCGCGCGACGAGACCGCGACCCTGACCCTGCTGATGGACTGGCGCCGGACGCTGCCGCCCGTCGTCATCGCGGCCGGGGGCATCGCGGCGGCCCTGTCCGTCCTCGTCCTCCTGGCCGGCGCCGTGCTGGGATCGATGGGGCGGGCCTCGCGGGACGTGCTGGTGGGCGGCTTCTCCCTGGTGCGACGGCTGCTGCCTCCCATCCTCGCCATCCAGGTCCTCCTCACCGCCGGAGGGTTCGTCGCCGCCGTGATCTTCGAGGCCGGCATCCTCGCCAGGCCCGGTCTCGGCAGCGGAGAGATCAAGCTGCTCATGATCGCCGCCGTGGCCGTCGGGGCCGTCCTCGTCACGGCGGGCGCGACCGTCCTCGGCCTGCGCCGCGCGCTGGCCGCGTTCGAGCCCGACCCGCTGCCGATCCTCGGCCGGACCGTCTCGCCGGCGGAAGCGCCCGGCCTGTGGCGTCTCACCGAGGGGCTCGCCGAACGGCTGGGAGCGCTCAAGCCCGAGGCCGTGGTGGTGGGCCTCACCGGAGGATTCTTCGTCAGCGCCGGGCCGGCCGTTGTGGAGCCGGGGGGCGAGCGCCTGACGGGCCGCATCCTCTATCTCCCGCTGCCCTACCTCGCCCTGATGCGCGGCGACGAGGTGGCGGCGATCATCGGCCACGAACTCGCCCATTACGCCGGGGGCGACACCGCCTACAGCCAGCGCTTCCTGCCGATCTATGCCGGGGTCGGACGCTCCCTCGACGCGGTGGCGGAAGGGCATGCCGGATCCTTCGGGCTGCTGACCCCGTCCTTGCGCCTCGGCGCATTCGTGATGGAGCGGTTCCACCTCGCCGTGCGGCACTGGAGCCGGGCGCGGGAATTCGCCGCCGACGCCGCGGGCGCCGGACCGACCTCGGCGGATGCCGCCGCGCGGGCGCTGCTCCGCACCGGCGCGGTTCAGCCCCGCATCGCCGAGATTCTCGATGCCGCCGCCGAGAAACCCGGATCGGCCCCCGCCGATCTCGTCGCCGCCATCCTCGATCACGTGATCGCGCGCGGCCTCGACGACCCGGCCGCGCATCTGGAGGCCGAGCAGCCCCACCCCACCGACACCCATCCGCCGACCCGCGAGCGCATCGCCGCCCTCGGCAGAACCCTCGACGCCGAACTCCTGGCCGCCGCGGCCATCGTGCCGCCGCCCCACGCGCTGGGCCAACTCGCCGCCTATTTCGCGGACCCCGCCGGATTGTGCCGGACGGCCACGGCGGATTTCCGGGGGGCCGTGGAGGAGCATGACGCGGCCGTACGGGCGCATCTCGAAGCGACGGCGGCGGCGATCGGCACCGAGGAGCGGGTGCTGCGCGAGAACAGCCGGCCCGGCGCCATCGTCCTCGCGGTCACCGGACTGCTCTTCGCCTCTTTTGCCCTCGGCCTGGTGACCCTCGGCTTTCCGGGATTGTCGGCCTGGGAAGCGCGCCTCGTGGCGGCGGTAGCCCTTGCCTGCGGGGCCGGGCTTGCGGGTTTCGGCCTGTTCAGGCTGTGGCGGGGTGAGCGGACCACGATGATCCTGCGGCCCGAAGCCCTGGTGATCCCCGGCCTCGACCGGCCCATCCCCTGGGACGACATGGCCGACCTCGACATGACCCTGCAGCAGACCGGAATCGTCACGCGCCTGCTCCTGCCGCCGGAAGCGCCGTTCCCGCAGCTTGTGCCGGGGGGCCGGAAGATCCGCCTCGACCCCAAGCGCCGCATCGTCACGATCAGGGCCGGCCTGCCGCGGAAGATGACGCTGCAGGACTTCGCCGACCTGATCGGCCGCTACCGCCACGCGGCGGAAGCGCGCCGCGTCCTCGCCGAGGCCGGCTCATCCCCGGCCCGCTCCACCCCCGACGCCAGAGCCACGTGAGGCCCGCACCCATGACCGCTTCCGCGAAAAGCCCGGACACCTTGCGCCTCCCCCCTCCCCGCCAGGGCTGGGGCAACATATTCTGGACGCTGTTCGGCCTCGCGGCGCTCGCGGGACTCCTCGGCGCCTGCCTCGTCTACACGGCGCCGCCGCTGCTCTCGGATTGGCAGGTCCGCGACACGGCCCATCCCGTCGCCGACGCGCGGGTGACGGACGGCAAGTGCAGTGCCAAGATCGTGATCCACATCTGCGACGCGACGCTGAACCTGCGCACGCCCACCGGCACCGTGGCGCGCCGGGTGAACTACGTGTTCACCGGCCTGCATGTGGGCGATTACAGCATCCGGGTGATGGCCGATGCGGGCCGTCCCGACCTCGTCACCACCGATCTCGGCCTCGACCGGCTGTGGAACCGCACCCTCACCTTCCTGGCGATCACTGGGGCGCTGGCCGCAATCATCGTGCTGGGCATCGCCGGGATGATCCGCAACCGGCGCGCGGCCTCCTGAAGGCTCCTCGCTCCGGCCGTCGAACCGTCACCCCAGGCCCGTGATCCGGGGCCAAAGCACCACGAAGGAACCGCCGCATGATGTCACGCCGCCACGTTCTCGAAGCCACCGCCCTCGTTCTGCTCACCGCATCGGCGGCCTGGGCCGAACCGACGGTGGGCCTCGCCGAGCGCCGGGCGATCGCCGCCTACCGCCAGGACCGCTATCCCGCCTACGAGAAGGCGATCCAGGACGCGGCGGGCATGCCCGTGCCGGTGGAGGTCGCCTGGGACCAGCTGACGATCCCCGGCGATGCCAAGTACTATGCGGACGAAGGCTATTTCGGGAAGACGATCTTCGAGCCCATCGCCGCCGGGTTGAAGGAGGTCGGCAAGGACAAGATGGGCCGGGACGCCCTTGCCCAGAAGCTCAAGGCGATCCGCATCCGGTTCGACGAGAAGACCGCGCCGGCCTCGAACTACCCCAACGGGCTGACCTTCGAGGGCGGCACCCTCGACGTGAACTGGCGGCCCTTCTCCAACGTCGCCGACTTCAAGGACAGGGTCGATGCCGTGGTGAAGGTTCTGGAAAAGAACCTCTGATCGCAACGCTGGCCGCGTCTCCTTCAGGCGCGGCCGAGAAGCCGGTGAACCTGCCACGTGATCATCATGCTCGACGCCATAAGGATCGCGTAGAGAAGGTTGAGAAGAAGCGGCGTGTCGTGCATCGGCCCGAACCCGTGCTGGTACGGTGGGAGGAAAGCACCTCCCTGGCAACAACCGGGCCATGCCCTCCCCGCCGACGGGCCGTTCACGACGTCTGCGGGCCGGTGGGTTCGAGGGCCTTGGCGGAGACCAAGCGCATCAGGACCGCCAGCAGGTCGGTCTGGGTGACGATCCCGAGGACGCTGCGATCCTCGGCCGTGACCACCACCGCATGCGTGTGTCCGTCGCTCAGCGTCTCGACCAGGGAAAGCACGGGCTCGTCCGCCATGGCGGTCCTGGCCGTCGACATCACCTGCGCGATGGCCCCGTCACCGCGCAAGGCGAGTTCGCGCAGGCCCAGCGTGCCGGCGAGCCGGCCGGCGCCGTCGATCACGGGCAGGGTCCGGATGTTGTGCTTGAGCAGCAGGTCGCGCGCCTTCGCGACGGAGTCGTTCACGCCGATCGTGACCACGTCCCGCGACATGACCGTGCCGCAGTCGAGCTCCCCATGGGCGCGGGCCATGGCCTGGCTCTCGACTTCGCGGAGCAACCGATCCAGGTCGGTCCGGTCGATGTCGAGGGTTTCGTTCAGGGACTGGAGCGCCGCGTCGACGTCGCGGGCATTGAAGCCGACGCGGAGCGGAGGTGGCAGGTCGGCCGTCCCATGGACGTTGACGGGCGCCGCCTGCGGAACATGCGGATATTGCCGCCCCGACAGCCGATGGAAGGCGATGCCGAGGCCGACCAGGATGAGGGAGTTCAGGCAGACGGGGACGAAGGGAAACAGGAAGCCGGAGGACGCGATGGCCGGCCCGCCGATGAGGGCCGTCAGGGCGGCGGCACCGCCCGGCGGATGCAGGCAGCGCGTGAACGACATCGCCGCGATGGCGAGCGAGACGCCGACGCCGATGGCCAGCACGGGGTTGGGGATGAAATAGGCCGCCGTGACGCCGATCAGGGCCGAGATCGTGTTACCGCCGATGATCGGCCAGGGCTGGGCGAGGGGGCTCGCCGGCACGGCGAAGAGGAGCACCGCGGTCGCTCCCATCGGGGCGACGATCAGGGGAATGTGCGGCCCCTCCCCGACGATCCAGCCGCTGACGAGGCCGGTCAGCGCGATGCCCAGGAGAGCACCGAGGCAGGCGATGAGACGCTCGCGCAGCGTCGCACCCGCGAGGATCGGCCGAAACAGGCGAGATCCGAGCAGGTCGCCGAGACGACGTCCAGGACCAGCAATGTTGGACATCCTCTCCTACCCCTCCCCCGTTCGACCGCGCACTCGGCCGCTCATCGCCGCCATCGCTGGCTCACGAGCCTGGTATACCAGAGAGAGTTTTACAGGCCGCGTCGAGATTTGCAATCTCGATAGGCATTTTGCCTTTTGGTGAGGCAATCCGGGCGTCCGATATAGTCGCACGACGCTTTCGCGTTCCGATCGCTCACAATTTTGGCCGCCGCCGAGTATGCGAGCGTGAGATCCTGCCTGCCGATCACTGTCCTGTGATCGATGATGCGGGTCATCCGAGGGCGCTCGCGCTGCGGTCCTCTCCGGACCTGCGGCTCGCTCGGACGGCGATGGCGGCTCTGGCCATCGCGCCCCTATGACGCCACACGGCCGGGGCATCGACACCGCCACCGGCTCCACCATGAAAGAGGCGCATGGAAAGCGTTACCGTCGTCCTGGCCCTGCTGCTGTCCGTCCTCGTCAGCGGCGCCCTCGGCCGCCTGCTTCCGCTGCCGTTGCCGTTGATCCAGATCGCCATCGGCGTGGCCCTGGCCCTGGGACCGCTGCCGAGCACGTCCCTCGACCCCGAGATCTTCTTCCTCGTTTTCCTGCCGCCGCTCCTGTTCCTGGACGGCTGGCGTATTCCGAAGCGTGACCTGTTCCGGGACGGCAAGACCGTGCTGGCCCTGGCGCTGGGCCTCGTGGTCCTGACCGTGCTCGGCATCGGAACGCTGATCCACGGCATGATCCCGGGGATGCCGCTCGCCGTGGCCTTCGCCCTCGCGGCCGTCCTCTCGCCGACCGATCCCATCGCGGTCTCGTCCGTGGCGGCGCAGGCCCCGGTGCCGCGCCGTCTCATGCACATCCTCGAAGGCGAGGCCCTCCTCAACGACGCCACCGGCCTCGTCTGCCTGCGCTTTGCCATCGCCGCCGCCCTCACGGGCACCTTCTCGCTGCCCCAGGCCGCGACCACCTTCGTCTGGCTCGCGCTGGGCGGCATCGGCATCGGCGCCGCGACCACCTTCCTCCTCATGGGCGCGCAGGACCTTCTGCGCCGGCGCACGGGGGAGGATCCCGGCCTACAGATCCTGTTCAGCCCGCTCACGCCGTTCGGCGCCTATCTCGCCGCCGAGCATGTCCACGCTTCCGGCATCCTGGCCGCCGTCGCGGCCGGCATCGCCATGACCTATGTGGAGATCCAGGGCCGCAGCCTGGGCGCCACGCGCGTCCGGCGCACCGCCGTCTGGGACACGGTGGCTCTGGCCGCCAACGGCTCGATCTTCGTCCTGCTCGGCGAGCAACTGCCGGAGGTGCTGCGGCAAGCCGTCAAACAGGCGGACGTCCAGGGGGCCGGCTGGCTCGTCGCCTGGATCCTGGCCATCACCGCCGGCTTGATGGCGATCCGCTTCGTCTGGGTCTGGATCTCGCTCCAGTTCGTGCTGATGAAGGCACGCCGGAGCGGCGATCGCCGGGAGACGCCGACCCTGCGCCTCGTGGCCGCGACGACCCTGGCGGGCGTCAAGGGCGCCATCACCCTCGCGGGTATCCTGACCCTGCCGCTCACCCTGGCGGACGGCACGCCGTTCCCCGCGCGCGACCTCTCCATCCTGCTGGCGATGGGGGTGATCCTCACCTCGCTCCTCCTGGCGAGCACGGTCCTGCCCCCGCTGCTGCGGGGCCTGCGCCTTCCCCCCGAGCCCAGCCTCGATGCCGAGGAGGACGCCGCCCGCGCCGCCGCGCGCGACGACGCCGTGAAGGCCATCGAGGCTCTTCAGCATCGGCTCGTGGAGGAGCAGGAGGACGCCTCCATCGCGGTGGAAGCCAGCGCCCGCGCCATGGACCGCTACGAGGGTCTGGAGGCTCCGACGGAGCAGCCCCGGAAGGATGTCAGCCGCGTGAAGCAGTTGGCTCTCACCGAGAAGCGCCTGCGCCTCGCGGGCATCGACGCCGAGCGCCAGGCGCTCTACCGCCTGCGCCGGTCGCAGGCCATCGACGACGTTCTTCTGCGCCGGCTCGTCCGGGAGATCGATCTGGTGGAGGCGCGCCTCGTCGTCTGAGCGGGTCGGGCGGGATCTGGGCGCGCGATATAATCCGTGACACCGCGTGCGCGCGAGCACGCCAAGAATGGAGATGGCGCCCCATATCTATTTCCAACAGCAACAAGCAGACCTCATTCCAGATCTGCAGCTTATAGGAGCCACGTCACCCCCATGAAGACCCGTATTGCCGCCATCGCCACTGCCCTCGTTCTTGGTGTGTCTTCGATTTCTTCGGCGATGGCTTACGATCGTCCTGCCCGTTACACGGGGTTCTCGCCCTACGATGTCGAGACGACGGGTTCGCTCCAGTCCCGTGGTGATGATGTCTCGCGCAACCCGTCCACCTGCCCGATGAGTTCGGCCGCCGAAGGCAACGCCAACCAGCAGAACTTCCCGGTCCAGCAATACGGCCAGACCTCGGGCGGGAACCGCTGCTGATCGGTCGACGAGGGTTCGCCGATGAAGCTGAAACCGTTCAACTACGCGATGATCGGCGTGTTTGCCGTCGGCCTCATCGCGACGATCGTCGGCTCGCTGAAGGTCGCCATGGGGTTCTGAGACCCCTTCGATCCGAGACGTCGTGCCAGGCCTCGATGAGTTCGCCTCATCGGGGCCTTTTCGCGCGCCGTCACGGCGATTGCGGCTTTGCGGATCCCGGATTGGTCGATGGCGAACCGGTGCGCCCGTCCGATCAGCCGAGCCAGGAGCCGGCCACTTCCGTCATCGCGCCGGGGGAGCCGCCGGTCTCGTCCGCCGCCGGCCGGAACGCCAGGATCCGGCGCTCGACCTGAAATCTCGTCTGGATGGCGCGGGCCAGCTCCTCCTGCCCGAACGGCTTGGTCAAGCGCACGTCATCGGCGTGCTCGCCCTCCGTCGGGTCGGCGTAGCCGGTCGCGAGGATGGCCGGCAATTCGGGATAGTCCCGGCCGATCGCCGCGATGAGCTGCGTGCCGTTCATGCCCGGCATCAACTGGTCCGTGATCACGAGATCGAACGGTTCGGCGCAGCGCAGGACGTGCAGGGCCTGCGCGCCCGACGCCGCCTCCTTCACCACGTGACCGAGATCCTCCAGCAGGGCCGCCGTGTTCATCAGGACCAGCGGGTCGTCATCGACCACCAGCACCCTCAACGGCCTCGTCGCCGACGGGCAGAGGGCCGTTTCCGGCACCGCCTTTCCCGGGTCGCCGGCCTCGGCCTCGGGCAGCCACAGCTCGGCCGTCGTGCCCTGGCCCGGAACGCTCCTGAGACGCAGCCGGCCGCCCGACTGCTCGGCGAAACCGTGGATCATGGAGAGCCCCAGCCCGGTGCCCTTGCCGACACCCTTGGTCGTGAAGAACGGCTCGGTGGCGCGGGCCAGCGTCTGCTCGTCCATGCCGTCCCCCGTATCGGTGACCGACAGGCAGACGTAGCGACCCGGAGCGAGGCCGGGAATTTCGTCGGGGGCGACCACCGCGTCGCGCGCCGCGATGGTGATCCTGCCGCCCTCCGGCATGGCATCGCGGGCGTTGACGGCGAGATTGAGCAGGGCCAGTTCGAGCTGGTTGGCATCGACGTTGGCGAGCGGCAGCTCCGGGGGGAACCGCGTGGCGACCGGGATGCCCGCACCGATGGAGCCCTGCAGCAGCTCGGTCATGCCCCGCACGAGCTCCCGCACGTCCACGGGGCCGGTTTCCAGCTTCTGCTGGCGGGCGAAGGCGAGCATGCGCTTGGTCAGCGTGGCGCCCCGCTCGGCCGCCTGAATGGAGTTCTCCACCAGCTGCAGCAGCTTGCGATCCGGCGGGAGGCGCTTGCGGGCGAGATGCAGATTGCCGAGCACGACGGCGAGGAGGTTGTTGAAATCGTGAGCGACACCGCCGGTGAGCTGACCGATCGCCTCCATCTTCTGCGACTGGACGAAGCGCGAGCGCGCGTCCTCGAGAGCCCGCTCGGTGTTCCGCCGCTCCGTGACGTCCCGCGTGATCTTGGCGAAACCGATCAGCTCGCCATGCTCGCCCCGGATCGGATCGATGACCACATGCGCCCAGAAACACGTCCCGTCCTTGCGGACGCGCCGGCCTTCGGCTTCGAAACGGCCTTCGGTGGCCGCCGTCCGGAGCGCCTGGGCGGGCAGGCCCGAGGCGCGGTCCGCGTCGGTGTAGAAGCGCGAGAAATGCTCGCCGATGATCTCGTCGTCCGTGTAGCCCTTGAAGCGCTGGGCGCCGCGATTCCAGCTCGTGACCTTTCCCTGAGGGTCGAGCATGTAGATGGCGTAGTCCCGCACGCCCTGCACGAGCAGGCGGAACTGCTGCTCGCTCCGTTCGAGGGCGGCCAGGGCGGCCCGTCGCTCGGTGAGGTCGCGGGTGACCTTGGCGTAGCCGACGAGGGTACCGTCCTCGCCACGGATCGGATCGATGAGCACGTGCGCCCACATCAGGCTGCCGTCCTTGCGGACGCGCCATCCCTCCTGCTCGAACCGCCCCTCGGTCTCGGCGATCCTCAAGGCCCGGCCGGGCAGACCGATGGCCCGGTCGTCGTCGGTGTAGAAGCGCGAGAAGTGCTCGCCGATGATCTCGGCGTCGGTATAGCCCTTGAAGCGCTGGGCGCCGCGGTTCCAACTCGCCACCCGACCCTGCGGATCGAGCATGTAGATGGCGTAATCGACGATGCTCTCCACCAGCAGGCGGTACCGCTCGTCATCGACGACCAGGGCTTCGACCGCATCCGCCGCCGTCATGGCGTGACCGATGGTGGGTTCTCGATTGGAGACATCGTCAGCCATGGGTCCACCCTACTCGATACCCAACACGATGTCGGCTGCGTCGCCTTTCGGACGCTTCGCTGACCCACCCGGTGACTGGTGCCCCAACGCTCCATGACCATACCTCGACCGGACGTCGGAGACAGTCTCACGCCTGTCGCAACAGAGTGACTGGATTTCCATTCCCGCTTCAATGCGGGGTGACTGTCAATTGATAAGTTCTGGCGCCCAAGCGCCGTCGCGCGGGGCCTCGGAGCCGGTCACCGGAGTCCCTGCGCCGGAACGGCCGTCGCCAGCGGCGGCGATGGTGAAGCGGGTCGTCATGGGGATGCAGGCGCAGGGCCGTGGCGGACGCGCTCCGTCCTCAGTCGATCACCTCGACGATCCGGCGGGTGCCCGGCTCGACCAGCACCGGGATATCGTTCACGACGGTGTAGTTGTAGCCTTTCAGGGCGAATTCGGGAGGCACGTCGTAATAGACGACACCGCCCTCGGGCAGCACGGCGCCGACATGCACCTTGCCTCGATAGGCGAAGGACGGGCGACGCTCGCCCCGCGTGTAGATCCTGAACCGTTCCCGGCGATCGATGCCGAGGATCTCGTTGGCGGTCCCGACCGCGCCTCCGATCACGCTGCCGACGGCCGCGCCGAGGGGGCCGGCGATGTTGCCGCCGCGCTCGGCACCGTCCTCGGTGCCGCGGGCGTAACCTTGTGCATGAGCCGCCATCCCGACGCTCAACGCCGCGAGCACACCCGCCGCAACACCTAACCGCATGGGTTTTCCGCCCTCGTTCCCGACGTGCCGACAAGGCCGGACGACCGAAATCTCCCGACGGCCTCTTCATGGCGCGTTATCGTTAACGAAATCCGCCCGTCGGCGCGGGCCCCGATCCGACCGGCTTCCGCCATTGGGGGGATGGTGCCGGATGAGGGGATTGAACCCCCGACCTTCGGTTTACAAAACCGCTGCTCTACCGCTGAGCTAATCCGGCCCGATGCGCTAGCTACCAGCCGCGGGCGCGCCGTTCAACCGTCGATGAACGGGGTGTCGGCGCCCTGTCGTCCGACGAGGCCGGCCGCCCGGCGTTCCTCTCCTCCGGCCCGGCCCCGGATCGACTCATGTGGGCGGGGCGTCTTGGCAACATGTTAATCTGTCGCCGCCATGCTGACGAACAACATGAGATTTCGGGGCGGGCGACCAAGGACATGCATATCGTCATCGTCGATACCAGCCGCGTTGTCCTGAAGGTCGTTGCCGGCATGCTCGAGCCGCAGGGCCATAACGTCGATGTCTTCACTGACTCGCAGGCCGCCCTCGACTTCGTCACCTACACGCCAACCGTGCGAGTCCTGATCACGAGCCTCGAAGTCCGCCCCTTGAGCGGCCTCGAACTGTGCTGGTCGGCGCGTCTCATCGCCGAAACCAACCGGCCGCTCTACGTCATCACCATGTCCTCGGCCCGCAATTCCCGCAATCTCGCCGAGGCGCTCGACAGCGGGGCGGACGATTTCATCGAAAAGCCCCCCGGCGCCGAGGAGCTGCATGCCCGCATGCGGGCGGCGGACCGCCTGACGACCATGCAGAGCGAGCTGATTCGCCTCGCCGAGACCGACCCGCTCACCGGCCTCCTCAACCGGCGCGCCTTCCTGCAGCGGGTGCGGGACGCCGCCGATCGTGTGGGCAACCACGGCGACATGTCGGCGATCCTGGTGGATATCGACCATTTCAAACGCATCAACGACGAATATGGCCACGATGTCGGCGATGCGGCGATCCAGAGCGTCTGCAAGACCATTGCGGAGGAGGGCATCGTCGGGCGGCTCGGAGGCGAGGAGTTCGGCATCGTTCTTCCGCACCGGCCTGTGACCGATGCCGAGGCGCTCGCGTCACGACTGCGCCGCCTCGTGGAGGCCCTGCGCATCCGCGGCGCCCGCACCCCGATCCGCCTCACCTGCAGCTTCGGCGTGAGCCAGTGGAGCGAGGGCGATACGATCGAGGCCATGATCAAGCGGGCCGATATCGCCCTCTACGAGGCCAAGACCACGGGGCGCAACCGGGTGATGTCGGCCGCCGCCGACCTCGTCCTCGCCCGGGCGGGATGAGCCAATCCCATTTCGAACCGGGCTGTTCCTGATAGGGACAGGCACCCTGGCGCCATGGGCGCGCTTCCGTCCGCGTTAACCGAGATGACGCGGTTTTCGGACCTGTTTTCGTAAAATACCCCCGTGTATTCATGGGCCTTGGCCCGGATTCGATGAAGAATCCGATGGAACGGGATTTGAACTGCTCTCCACCAGCCCGATCGCGATGTGTCGCGATGGGACAGAGGGGGGAGCGGCATGAACCAGGCCGTGGGGGTTTTGATCGTCGACGAGCCAGCGGGGCTCGGGCCTGTCCTGCGGGCCTTCCTGGAGCATGAGCCCAGCCTGCATACGCTGGGCGAGGCCGATCTGCCGCTGGGCGGTCCGGGCACCGGGAGCGTCGTCGCCCTGGTGTTCCTGCCCGAGACCGCGTCGAAGAGCGCCCTCGCCCGGATCGCCGCGCTCAAGCGTCACCCGAACCTGCGCGTGCTGGTGGCCTTCCAGAGCCTCCCCGCCGAGACCCTGCGGAGCCTGCTCGAGGCGGGGGCCGATGCGGTGGTGGCGCAATCGGCGACCCCGCGGGAGATCAGCGCGACGATCGTGCGGCTGGCCCATGCGGGCGACGCGGACACGCAGGCCGCCGGCCCGGCGGAAGCCGGCGATGGGCTGACCCCGCGCGAAGCGGAGATCCTGCGGTTCCTCAGCGCCGGCTTCAGCAACAAGGAGGTGGCGCGCCGCCTCAGCCTCAGCGTGCGCACCGTGGAGACGCATCGGCTCAACCTGCGCCGCAAGACCCAGACGGGCCGGCTGAAGGACCTCGTCTGCCTCGCCCGGCAACTGGGTCTGGCCCCCGTGGTGGAGAGCGAGACGCCACGCCAGGGCAAGAGCGAATCCGGCCACCATGGCCACAAGGCCATCATCGAGACGATGGCGCGCCACTGAGGGAACGCGAGGCGACGGGCCGGCCGCCACAAGGGGCAGGGCGACGTCCCATGAGAGGGGTATCTGGATTCACATCGTTCGCGGGATGCGCCACCCTGCCCTCCTCCCCCTTGTGGGGAGACTTGGAGGTGGGGGTGGTTGGGCGCCCCACAGCTTACGGAGGCTGGGGGAACCACCCCCACACCTAACGTCTCCCCACAAGGGGGAGAGGAACGCGCTCTGCCCATAAGGGCAGATGCGTGAACCGAGTAGGCGAGCCGAGGGCAAGGTCTTCGCCCCTTCCGCCGGCGCGGCGCTGACAAGCTCGACCTATGCCGCGGCCCGAGCCCCGGACTCCGCCGGACGGGACCTCGCCTTTCGCGGCGCCGCCTTCCCCTTCTTGGCCGACACCTTGGCCTTGACCGAGACCCTGCCCTTCGCCGCGTCGAGACGCGCCCGCAGCAAGCCGAGGACCGCCGCCTCCTCCGGCTTCAGCCGGGCGATGTCCGTCCGCAACTCGTCCTCCACCGCATCCGCCACCTGGAGCAGCAGCGTGCCTTCCAGGTAGCCGTCGAGGATTTCGGGGTGGATGTAGCATTTGCGGCAGATGGTCGGCGTGTTGCCGAGCCGTGACGCGACGCTCTCGATGGCGGCGCGAAGGTTCTTCTTGGCCTTGGCCTCGCTATCGAACGCCTCGAACTCCTGCAGGGCGAGGGCGGCGAGCACGGTGCCGGCCCAGGTCCGGAAATCCTTGGCGGTGATCTCCTGCCCGGTGATCTCGCGCAGATAAGCGTTCACGTCGGCCGAGGTGACGTCCCGCGTCTCGCCAGCGTCGTCGATATACTGGAACAGCTCCTGGCCCGGCAGGTCCTGGCAGGATTTCACGATGCGGGCCACGCGTCGGTCCTTCACCGACAGGTTCCACATCTTGCCGCTCTTGCCCTTGAAGCGGAACGTCAACTCCGCCCCCACGACGGTCACATGGGGATCGCGCAGGGTGGTGAGCCCGTAGCTCTTGTTGGTGCGGGCGTAATCGTCGTTGCCGACGCGGATGAGGGTCGCTTCGAGCAGGTGGACGATCGTGGCCAGCACCTTCTCACGGGAGAGGCCGCGACGGCCCATATCCTCGTCCACCCGCGCGCGGATGGCGGGCAGGGCGTCGGCGAAGGCCATGATGTGCTCGAACTTCGTCGAGTCGCGCGCCTGCCGGAAATCGGGGTGGTAGCGGTACTGCTTGCGCCCCTTGGCGTCCCGGCCCGTGGCCTGGATGTGGCCGTTGGCGCGGGGGCAGATCCAGACGTCGGTATAGGCCGGCGGGATCGCCAGGGACCGGATCCGCTTCAGGATCTTCGGGTCGCGGACGGGCTTCCCCTTGGCGTCGCGATAGGAGAACCCCGTTCCGCTCTTCCGCCGCGTGAGCCCCGGCCGGTCGGCGTCCACATAGGTCAGGCCCGCCTCGATGGCCGCATCCCGCGGATCGGCGACGACACCGTCCTCTTCGCGATCCGCCGCCATCCTCCGCCTCCCGTCGGTTGTCAGGAACGATCAACCGGCGGGGTACGGGCGGCGTTCCGAGCCGGGCCGGCGGCGCGATGTCTCGCCCGGCCGCTTCATCGCCCCCGGCCTCCCGTCCGGCTTCGCACGAGGCGGCGGCGTGCTACAGCGCCTGTCATGGCCATGTCCCCTTCGCCTTCCTCCGCGCCGATGAAGCGGCTCGTCTTCGTCGTCACCGAGGACTGGTTCTTCGCCTCGCACTTCCTGCCCATGGCACGGGCCGCCGTGGCGATGGGCCTGTCCGTGGCGGTGGTGACCCGCGTGCGCGCCCACCGGGCCGTGATCGAGGCGACTGGCGCGCGCGTGGTCGAGCTGGAGGCCGAGCGCTCCAGCCTCAACCCCATGGCGGCAGGCTATGCGGCGGGCCAGCTCGCGGCGATCCTGAAAGGGCTGAAGGCCGACATCGTCCATTGCATCGCGCTGCGCTCGATCCTCGTGGGCGGGACGGCGGCGGCGATGGCGGGCATCTCCGGCCGGGTCTACGCCCTGACCGGGCTCGGCCTGATGGGCGCGCGCGCCGACGTGGCGGGACGCATGGGCCGCCTCGCCCTGCGCCAGCTGATCCGTGGCCCCCTCGCCTCGAAACAGACCCGGTTCCTGTTCGAGAACCCGGACGATGCGCAGGCCCTCGGCCTCGATCCGGCAGACACGGCGGTCACCATCGTCGGCGGGGCCGGCATCGATCCCGCTTTGCTCGCGCAGACGCCGCAACCGCCCTCCCCGCCCCTGCGCGTCGCCATCGTAGCGCGGATGCTGTGGTCGAAGGGCATCGACACGGCCGTGGAGGCGATACGACTCGCCCGTGCGGAGGGTGCCGCTGTGGAGCTCTCCCTCTACGGGGCGCCGGATGCCTCGAACCGGAGGGCGATCCCGGAAGAGACCCTGCGGTCGTGGAGCCGGGACGGCGTCACCTGGCACGGCCCGACCCGCGACGTGACCGGGGTGTGGGCGAAGCACCATGTCGGGTGCCTGCCCTCGCGGGGCGGCGAAGGCCTGCCGCGCACGCTGCTGGAGGCGGCGTCCTGCGGGCGTGCCCTCCTCACCACCGACGTGCCCGGCTGCCGGACGCTGGTCCGCGACGGGATCGAGGGCATGCTGGTGCCGCCCGACGACGCGCGGAGCCTCGCCGCCGCGCTGGTCCGGCTCGCCGCCGATCCGCTCCTCGTGGCACGGATGGGCGAGGCCGCGCGGCGACGCGTGGTGGAAGGGGGGTTCACCGAGGATGCGGTGATGCGGGCGGTGTCCGGACTCTACGCGGATCTGCTGCGCCCATGACGCCCTCGGTCGATCCTCTTCGCTTCATCCGCGCCAATACGCGGCTCCTGCCCGTGCCCCACGCGCCGGAGATCGTGCTGCATGTGGCCGACGAAGCCACGGAGCTGTGGCAGAAGACCGAGGACGAGCTCGACTCCATCGGCCTGCCGCCGCCGTTCTGGGCCTTCGCCTGGGCGGGGGGCCAAGCCCTGGCCCGGCATATCCTCGACCGACCGGAGCTCGTCGCCGGGCAGCGCGTCCTCGATTTCGCCTCCGGCTCGGGGCTGGTGGCGATCGCGGCGACGCTCTCCGGCGCCACCCATGCGACGGCGAGCGACCTCGACGCCTTCGCCATCGCGGCCATCGGCCTCAATGCCGGGGCCAACGGCGTCGGCGACAGGATCGCGCCCGTCCTCGACGACCTCATCGGTTCGCGGCCCGCCGATCTCGGCGTCACGACGATCCTGGTGGCGGACATCTTCTACGAGCGGGACATTGCCGGCCGCGTCACCGACTGGCTGGCGGCCCTGCACGAGCAGGGCGCCACCATCCTCATCGGAGATCCCGGCCGCTCCTACCTGCCGAGGGACCGGCTCGACATCCTCGCGACCTACGAGGTGCCGGTGAGCCGCTCCCTGGAGGATGCGGAGATCAAGCGCAGCAGCGTCTGGCGCTTCAGGGCTTAGGAGCCGGGGGCGTCGCCTCCGGTGTCATGCCGGGGCCGGGGGGTACGGTGGAGCCGGGTGCCATCGGCGCGGCCGGGGCGGTGGTCGCTCCGGGGGCGTCGCCGCCCTTCAGGCAGGATTTGATCAAGGCATGCCGGTCGGCCTTGTCGGAACCGGCGGATTTCGCCTCCTCCTTGCACGCCTTGCGCGCATCGACCTTGCAGGACTTCATGAACGTCTTGGCTTCGTCGCCCTTCAGGCCCTTGGCCTTCATCTCCTGCTTGCAGGCCCCGATGCGGCCGCCGACGGCGGCGGAGGCTTCCGTCACCGGCAATCCGGCGAGCACCCCGACAACCAGGACGGACTTCAACGTCGAACTCATCATGATCGCACTCGCTTCATCGGATGGAGGGGTGGGTCCAGGCAGCGGCAGGCCGTGATCGATGGGCCGCCCCGCCTCGTGTCATCGCTCAAAGCGCCGCGGCGCGGCTCCGTCTTCGGCCATGCCCGCCATGGATGCAACGCCCAAGCCCCCTCCGGTCCGTCCCCCGCGCGGGCACATTGCCGTGAGGGAGATCCGCGACGAGGGGGCGCCTTCGGCTCATCCGGCCTGAGGCATACGGATCTGATCGAAATCGAGCAGGGCCGTCTCGATCACGATCTGCGTCCGGCTGATGACGTCGAGCTTGCGCAGGATCTCGGAGACATGGGCCTTGACGGTGGAATCGCCGACCTGGAGCTCGTGCGCGATCTGCTTGTTGAGCTTCCCCTGCCGGATCATCAGAAGGACGCGCAGCTGCTGGGGCGTCAGGCGGGCGATCCGCTCCGCGAGCTGGGTCGGAGGGGCCGAGCCGGCCGCTTCATCCGACAGGGCGGCGGGGATCGACAGACCTCCGCCGAGCACGTCGGCGATGGCCCGTGTCAGCGTCGCCTTGTCCACCGCCTTCGGTACGAACCCGGCCGCGCCGTGCTGCAGCGCCTCGCGCATGATGCGCGGGTCGTCGAGGCCGGACACGACGAGGATCGGCACACGCGGGAAGCGGGAGCGGATCGAGACGAGCCCCTCGAAACCCAGGACGCCCTGCATCGAGAGATCGAGCAGGACGAGATCGACGGTGCCGGCTGCCGCCAGGACCGCCATGGCGGCGGCGATCCCCTCGGCCTCGTCGATGACCGCTTCGGGAAAGGCGAGCTTGACCGCGCTCGCCAGCGCGTCGCGAAAGAGCGGGTGGTCGTCGACGATCAAAAGATGCATGGCCGCTCCGCCGCTGCCCTCTTCCATCGCAGATCCCCCGCACGCCCTCGGCGATCCTATCAGATCCCCGCCGGGCACGCCAAAGCGGTGGGAGGGCCGGACCCCGAGGGCCCCGGCACCGTCACGGCGCCGTGATCTTGACGCCGGTCTTCTCCACCTCGGCCCGGACCATCGTCTTCGTCTCGACGGGAGCCACGGACCAGGCCACCGCACCGATCAGGCACAGTGCGGCGAGGCTGTAGGCGAACCCGTGCATCACCCTCATCAGGCCGAGGAGGAGCGGAATGAGCGACAGCGCCATCGCCATGGTCGGATTACCCGTCAGGTAATAGACAGAGGCGAATGCGATGACCGACATGATGATCGCTTTGAGGAAGTTAGGCACGCATCTCTCCGTTCCGTGAAGCCACTGACGCCGAGGGTCCGATCGCTCGAAGTCTCCTCGGTCGATCCGACCCCGGAGGTTCCCCTCCGAGGGACTTATGCCGGAACGGTGACAGTTGACGCATCCCTTCCCCCAGGAGGCAGGACGCGACGACATTCCCCGCCCGACGACCCGCCGGTGCCTCGCTTCCTGCAGGGAAGGGAGGGCCGGGACCACCCCTTGCCGAACAGACCGCCCATGCGCGGCAGCGGGCCCGATGGACGGCGTTCGCCCACCCGCCATCCGCACCGGCGAGAACAGGCAATTCCCGCGCCGATGCGGCGGTCATCGACGCGCCGGCCCGCGACCGCGCTCGCAGGCCGGCCGTGCATCCTTGCCGCACGATGGATTCGGCCATCGGGAGAACCAGGCCGAACCGGTTGAATTGAAAAATTGAAGCGAACCGGCAAGAATATGAACGACCCCGCACGGTCTGACATGGAGGACTTGACGGAGCGCTGCATACAAGTCAGATGTACGATTACGCACGTAAAGTTTCAGGGACGACGAATTTCATCAAATGAATATGCTTCATTTGTTGAATTTGCAGCTGCGTTGCTATGTCATGATCAACCTCCGGCGTTGATGAGCGGCTCATAACTGCGACGTCGTCTCCTCAGGGCGCATGCATGGTCATTTCCTCCCAGCACACGATCCGCAACAGCCTCCTCTCCCGGCTGCGGGCGGACGATCGAGCGGCCATCCTGGCTGCCCTCGATCGGGTCGAGCTCAAGCGGAAGGACGTTCTTGCCCAGCCGAACGAACCGCTGACCCATGTCCATTTCCTGGAGACCGGAGTCGCCTCGGTCGTCGTCGGCACGCGGGACCGCCGGCGGATCGAGGTCGGCATCATCGGCTCCGAAGGCGCGACCGGCCTGCCGCTGCTGTTCGATGTGGATTCCACGCCCCACGAAACCTTCATCCAGATCGAAGGCGAAGCCTTGCGGATGAGCAAGGACGCATTCATCGGCCTGATCGAACAAAGACCCGCGTTCCGCAGACTGATGATGCGCTACGCCCACATCTTTCAGCTCTTCACGGCACAGACGGCCCTGTCGCACGGCAGCTATACTTTGGAAGAGCGGCTGGCCCGCTGGTTGCTGATGTGCCACGACCGGGTCGAGAAGGATGAATTTCCCATCACCCACGAGTTCCTGTCCGTCATGCTCGGTGTCCATCGCCCGGGCGTGACGACGACGATCCATATCCTCGAGGGGGCCGGCACCATTCGGGCGCGCAGGTCCCACATCGAGATCGTCGATCGGCCGAAACTCGAACTCATCGCGGGCGACAGCTACGGCATACCGGAGGCCGAGTATCGTCGCCTGATCACGAATGACGTCGCACCGGAGCAATGAGTAGTCTGCACCTCGAGGGCCGGGCGATGGCGGGCCGCACGGCCCTCATCCTACAAGAGCTTTCATCCAGGCAGAGCTAGACGCCGGCGAGCGTCGTGCTCGTCCGCAGGAAAAACGAAGCTCCGTGCCCAGCCGATAAACGGCCCTCATCGCTCCGTTATTTATTTGTCATGACGCAGTACAGCCGACAGATCGCCTTCGACGCGAAACTCCATCCGATCCACCCCTCCCAATAGTGATTGTACGGTCGGCTGAATACTGAATTCATACGCGCGCCGGGCCGCATCCATTCGACAAGTTGACGCATAAATCCGTCATTTTGTCTGTCGAGATCGAAGGTGCGGCGAAATGTCGACACGACTTTATGTGTTCGGATCGGGCAGATGCACGAACAGGATCATACATACCTCGGGAAACTCGCAGACCATTACGACCGAGCCGGAAGACGGAATTCGAGGCTAGGCTACGACTTTGGTACAAGGTCGATTGCTTTAAGATAATGATGTTTTGTACGTTTTTGCCATCATAGCTCGTTGAAGTCGCATCACGAAAGATGTTACTTCTGAGCAGATTTCGATGCTTATCGATAGAGATATTGAACATTGTCGAGGAATAGAATCTCGAATACGATGGAGAGCGTGTTCAATCCGCTCGTCCAGAAGCTCGAAGGCTTCGTTGCGCTCGACGAAGCCGACAGGGACGTGCTTCATCGGATCACAGCCATCGCCCGCGACGTCCCCGCCCGCACCAACCTCGCCCGTGAAGGCGAGCCGCACAACGACATCGTCCTCATCACCGAGGGGATCGGGTGCCGGTTCAAGCAGCGGGCCAACGGCGCCCGCCAGGTCACGGCCTACCTCGTGCCGGGGGACACCTGCAATCTCGACATCACCCTATTGGACCGCCTCGATCATACGATCGCGACCATCTCCGCCTGCAAGGTCGCGCGCATTCCCGCCCCGGCCCTCCGGGAGATCATGGAGAACCATCCGGCGATCGCCCGGGCGCTGCGCATCTCCGCCTTGATCGACGAGGCGACGCTGCGCGAATGGCTGGTGAATATCGGCTGCCGTTCGGCCCTCGAACGGATCGCGCATCTCTTCTGCGAACTCCTCGTGAGGCTGCGGGCCGTGGGCCTCGCCACGGAAGACAGCTGCGATCTCCCCATGACCCAGCACGAGCTCGCCGATACGACGGGGATGACGACCGTGCACGTGAACCGGTCGCTGCAGGAGCTGCGGCGCCGGGGATTGATCGAACTCAAGGGCAAGAGTCTCAAGATCCTGGACTGGCCCAGGCTGAAATCCCTCGCCGAGTTCAAGGCCGGCTATCTTCGCGTGGAAGGGCAAGCCGTGAGCTGAGCGCCCGTCGGGTCGCCACGGCAAGGAGGTCGGTATGCCGCGTTACTTTCTGAACCTGCGCGATCGCGACGGGCTTCATCGCGACTTCGACGGAGACGTGTTCGACTCCATGGACGAGGTGCGCAACGACGCCGTGATCGGCATCAAGCAGATCGTCGCCGACGCGCTCGGCGGCGGCGCGACGTTGAGCGAAGCCCTGGACCGCTCGTTCGAGGTGGTCGACGAGGCGGGTATGACCGTCCTGACGATCTCGTTCGCCGAAGGCGTCGCATCGCGCTCCACGCCCTGAAGGAGGGACAGGTCACTCGGGGCCGGGTTCGCATTGGAACGGCGCCTGAGAATCTTTCCCCGCCACCGTGCTTTGGGTGGTTGACCGGTAGGGACCAGCCGTTGTGTTGTCCCCGCCGACAACGCAACTGGGTTCACACATCTCCTCGACGGCTGCTTTCTCGAGCCGACGGCATCGATATGAGGCGCGGCAGGCCACCTCTTCCTGGAAGGAGAGGGACCCCGTCGTACCCGCGAGAGGTGTGAACATCGCAGGCCGACAACGAGGGGCTTTCGCGGATGACTTCGAGGCACGTGCCGACTTCGCCATTCTCCGACCAGAAGCCGGGGACGTCGGGCCTTCGCAAGAAGGTCCCCGTCTTCCGGCAGACCCGCTACGTCGAGAATTTCGTCCAATCCATCTTCGACATCATCCCCGACCGCGAGGGCGCGACCCTGGTGGTGGGCGGCGATGGCCGCTTCTTCAACCGCGAGGTGGTGCAGACGACCCTCAAGCTCGCCGCCGCCAACGGCTTCGGCCGGGTTCTCGTCGGCAGGGCTGGTCTCCTCTCCACCCCGGCGGCCTCCTGCGTCATCCGTAAGCACGGGGCGATCGGCGGCATCGTCCTGTCGGCGAGCCACAATCCCGGCGGACCGGACGGGGATTTCGGGATCAAGTTCAACGCCGCCAACGGCGGTCCGGCGCCGGAATCCGTCACCGCAGCGATCTACGAGCGCACGAAGGCGATCACCGAGTATCGCATCGCCGACGCGGCCGATCTCGACCTCGACACCGTGGGCGAGGCGAGGATCGACGGCATGGTGGTGTCCGTCATCGACCCGGTGGCCGATTACGCGGCCCTGATGCAGGAACTCATCGACTTCGACGCGATCCGCCGCCTGTTCGCCTCCGGCTTCCGGATGCGGTTCGACGCCATGAGCGCGGTGACCGGCCCCTACGCCACCGCCATCCTGGAAGGGGCGCTGGGCGCCCCCGCCGGCACGGTGGTGAACGGCACGCCGGAGGAGGATTTCGGCGGCCACCATCCCGACCCCAACCCGGTCCACGCCCACGAGCTCTACGAGCTGATGCTGAGCGCGGACGCGCCGGATTTCGGCGCGGCCTCGGACGGGGATGGCGACCGCAACATGATCGTGGCACCCGGCCTCTTCGTCACCCCGAGCGACAGCTTGGCGATCCTTTCCGCCCATGCCCATCGCGCGCCGGGCTACGCCTCCGGCCTGGCGGGCATCGCCCGTTCGATGCCCACGAGCCGCGCCGCCGACCGGGTCGCCGCCTCGCTCGGCATTCCCGCCTACGAGACTCCGACGGGCTGGAAGTTCTTCGGCACCCTGCTCGATGCCGGGCTCATCACCCTCTGCGGCGAGGAGAGCGCCGGCACCGGCTCGAACCACGTCCGCGAGAAGGACGGGCTCTGGGCCGTGCTGCTGTGGCTCAACGTCCTGGCGGCGACGGGCAAGCGCGCCGACGCCATCGTGCGCGAGCATTGGGCCGCGTTCGGCCGCGATTACTACACCCGCCACGATTACGAGGAGATCGAGTCCGAGAGCGCCAACCGCCTCATGGAGGGGTTGCGCGCGCAGCTCGCGAGCCTGCCCGGCCGCCGGATCGGCGACCTCACCGTCTCCACGGCGGACGATTTCCGCTATGTCGACCCGGTCGACGGCTCCGTGACGGCGCAGCAGGGCATCCGCATCAGCTTCGCCGAGGATGCCCGTGTGGTCTACCGGCTCTCCGGCACCGGCACGGCGGGGGCGACCCTGAGGGTCTATATCGAGCGCTACGAGAACGCCCCGGACCGGCTCGACCTGACGCCGGATTCCGTCCTCGCCCCAGTCGTCCAGGCGGCGCGCGACATCGCCGACATCGCCGGCATCACGGGGCGCAGCGAGCCGAGCGTCATCACCTGAGCCCGGGGAGCGACGCCCCTCCCCGCCGATGCCGCACCCCGGGAACCGGGTTTTACCGTGCCCATTGTCCTGAAGATCACGGGTGATCGCCGGCCACGTGATGCCCGCGCACCCCTTCTCGCACAGATGGGACAGACATGAAGTTGCAGGGCAAACGCGCTCTGATCACCGGGGCGGATTCCGGTATCGGACAGGCTGCGGCCGAGCTGTTCGCGCGCGAAGGCGCGGACGTGGCGATCACCTACAACACCGACGCGGACGGCGCGCGGGAGACCGCGCGCCGGGTCGAGGCCGCCGGGCGCACATGCCTGGTGATCCAGGACGATGTCGGCGACCCGGCCTCCGTCGAGGCGACCTTCGCCAAGGTGGCGGCCGAGTTCGGCGTCCTCGACATCCTCGTCAACAATGCCGGTCAGGCCATGAGCGGCATGCCGGTGGCCGAGATGGATGACGGCAAACTCGAGCAGATCCTGCGGGTCAATCTGATGGGGCCGGTCTTCTGCGCCCGCGCCTTCATCAAGGTCCGGCGGGCCAATGGCGGGCGGGGGAAGATCGTCATCGTCTCCTCGGTGGCCCAGCACCTGCCGACGCCGGAAAGCGCACCCTACGGCATGTCGAAGGCCGGTGTCGGCTCCCTCTGCCGGAGCCTGTCGCGTGAGCTCGCCGAGGACAAGATCAACGTCAACAACGTCGCCCCCGGCCTGATCGAGACGCCGATGACCAGCGACCGGTTCGAGAACCCCGAGAAGCTCGAAGCCTCCCTGGAACGCATCCCGTGGCACCGCGCCGGCCAGCCCGACGAGATCGCCAAGGCGATCCTCTACCTCGCCTCGGACGATGCCGATTACGTCACCGGCCATACCCTCGTGGTGGATGGTGGCCTGACCATGCAATGGGGCGGCGCGTAGGACGGGTCTTCCTTCGGGAACGAGATAGCGAGAAGGGCCGGATCGTGATCGATCCGGCCCTTCTCATGTCTGGTCTCACGCCGCCGCCTTGGGTGCGGCGGGTATGAAAGGCTACGCGGCCGGCGGGGCGGTGGCCTCGACGGCCGTGAACGCGTCGAGGATCGTGTAGGTGTGCTCGGCCCCGGCCGGGACGAGCCAGGAATCGCCGGGCTCCAGGGTCACGGTCTCACCGCCGACCGTGAGTTCGGCCCGGCCGGAAATGACGTAGCCCACCGTCTCGTAGGGTCGGCTGGCGCTCGGCTTGTCGTCCGTCGGCGGCTCGTGGCGCCACATCCGCATGGCGACCCGCTCACCCTTGGCGAGGCCGATTTCGCCATGCGCACCCGCGCGGGCATTCTTCGTGGAAATCTTCGTGGTCATGGCGCTTGAAACCTCGTCGCGTTGCGGTGAATCTAACCGGGGAATGGCGGTGGCGTTCCTCAGGAATCGTCAGGAGGGATGGCCCAGGAACGCCTCGGCCGAGCGCAGGGCCAGGGCCATGATGGTCAGGGCCGGGTTGGCGGCGAGCGAACTCGGGAAGGTCGATCCGTCGCTGATCCAGAGGTTCGGGATTTCGAAACTCCGGCCATGGGGATCGACCACGGCGCTGTCGCCGCTCCGGCCCATCCGGCACGTCCCGATCGTGTGCGCGACGCGCTCCAGCACCCAGATGTCGGTGGCGCCGGCGGCTTCCCAGATCGCCGTCATGGTCCGCGTCGCATGGGCGTTCAGCCGGTCCTCGTTGGAGGAATAGCCGAAATCGATGCGGGCCTTGCGCATCCCGAACGCGTCCACCTCGTCGGCGAGCACCAGCACGTTGGCGTCGCAGGGCAGGGTCTCACCGTTGATCCCGATGCCCGCCATATGGTTGTAACGATTGAGATGTTCGGTCAGCGCCCGGCCCCACAGGCCACGCCCCCGCGCCACCGAGTTGCCCCAGGTGACGGGCAGGACGCCGAGACTCTGCATCAGGTAGCCGCCTGCGAAATCCGCATCATCGGGCCGGACCATGTCCTCGCTGATGAGCGAGGAGGGATAGCCCCGGTTCATCCGCATCTCGGCCTCGAACGTGCCCCAGACCTGGGTCGCCACATGGCCCATATAGTTGCGCCCGACCTGGCCGCTGCCGTTGGCGAGCCCGAGATGCAGGAGGAGCCGGGGCGTCTCCACGGCGCCGGCGCAGAGGTAGACCGCCGCGCAACGCTGCCGGTGATCGACGCCGTCGTGCCGGTAAATCACGGACGTGATCCGGCCCTCGCTGTCGCGATCGATCCCGTGCACGCGACAATCGGGACGGATTTCCGCGCCGTTGGAGACGGCATGCGGCAGGTAGGTGACGTCCATGCTGGTCTTGGCGCCATTGCGGCAACCCTGGTGGCAATATCCGCAATTGATGCAGCCCCGGCGCAGGGCACCGCCCTCCTGGGGGAAGTCACCCGAGACAACGGCCGCCGGTGAATCGGCTGTCTGGATGCCGAGCCGGTCGCAGGCTTGGCCCATCACCTGCGCTGGCGCGTTGCGCGGGACCGGCGAGAGAGGATAGCGCCGGCCGGGATCCCAGGGGTACTGGGAGGGGCCGGACACGCCGATAAACGCCTCGACGCGCTCGTAGAACGGCCGCAGGTCATCGTAACCGAGGGGCCAATCCACCCCCATCCCGGTCTCTGAGTGAAGACGCAGGTCGCGCTCGTCGGCGCGAGGCGTGAAGGCGCCCCAATGCAGGGTGGAGCCGCCCACCCCGGTGCCGCTGTTGTTGGCGCCGAAGGCCTCCGGCGTCGAACCGCCGCTGAGGCGCTCCTCGGTCCAGTAGATCTCGTCGGCGAGCGTCTCGTCGAAGGCAAAGCGCGCGGGGTCGAAGTTCGGCCCCGCCTCCAGGGCGACGACCTTGAGCCCGGCCGCCGCGAGGCGGGCGAGCACCGGCGCGCCACCCGCGCCCGTACCGATGACGACGACATCGACGATGTCGGTGGTTGCGTAGCGACGCATCGCATCGAGCTTCATCGTCCGGTCTCCCCGAGGGTAGAGGACTTTTGCAGAGCGGAGGACTCCCAGGGTTCCGGGTCACCGATGCCGACGCGCAGGAAGCCCGGCAGGGTTTCCGCATCGTCGCCGCCCGCGCCAATCCCGGAAAAGCCGATCCGGGCGAGGCTTGCGGGGTGGGCGAGATAGATCCGCACTGCGTCGCTGCGCAGATCCTCGAACCACAAGCTCATCCCGTCGGCATCGAGCCCGCCCTGCGGCACCCCATGCGACAGCGGCTCGCCAGCGGCGGCGGCCTGCAGGAAGGCGTCCTGCTCACCGCCGTCGAGGCACAGGAAGCCCGTCGCGTGGACGGACCGTGCGGCGGCATCCAGGGTTCGCAGGGCGGCGCGGTAGGCCGCTCCGTCCGCCGGCAGCTTGGCAAAACGCCATCCATCCCCGGTTCCGGCAGCGAGCCGAGCCTCGATCTGCGCTGCGATGTCGATCCGGCCCGTGCCGTCCTGCGGCAAAACCCTGTCCACGACGGCGCGAAGCTGCGCGAGCTCGACCGGGTCGAGGTACACGGGCCGAGCGGCCGAGCCGTCGGGTTCGGCCCGAGCGAGGAGCGCCGCGCGCAGGCGCGTGTTCACCCGGTCGGATCCGATCAGCGCGCGATAGGGCTCCGGCACGGTCGGTGCCTCGGACTTCAGAAGCGGTTCCTCGGAGGCGAGACCCGCGATGAGGCTGGCCACGGCCTCCGGCCGCTCCAGCGGCAGCAGGTGCCCTGCGCCATCGAGAGCAACCAGCCGGCCATGGGCCAAGTGGGGAAGGGTCAGAGCCTTCTGCGCGGCGGCGCCGAGATCGGCATCCTCGGTTCCGCCGACGACCACGGCCGGCATGCGCAGGATGCCGATCCGGCGGCTCCAATCCTCGCGGGAGCCGTCGCGCAGCCACGCCGTCCAGGCGGCGGGAGAGGCGCGCAGAACGTCCTCGACCGCGCGGGTCCGAAGCGGCTCGCCGAGGGGAGAGCCGGTATTCTGGTCGACGAACTCTCCGGCCTTACGGCGACGGGTGTCCGCATCCGCTGAGATCCATTCCATCATCTCCCGCCGCTTGTCGTCGGACATCGGCTCGGGGCTCGGCGGTGAACCGCCCAGCAGCACCAGCCCGGCGAGCCCCGCCAGATCCGGTGCACTATCCTCGGCGCGCCGGGCGAGGGCCAGGGCGACCTTCGCACCCATGCTATGGCCCGCGAGATACCATCGACCACTGGGATCGGCGGCGGCGATCCCCGCCGCCACATGATCCGCCATCGCCGCCACCGAATAACCGGACACGGCGGCGGCATCGCCGAAACCGGGCAGGTCAAGAGCCACAATGCGAGCGACGCCATCGAGAAGAGCCGCGACCGGCTCCCATTCCCGCGCGCTTCCCCCAAGGAAATGCAGGCAGACCACCGTGCAGGGGCCGGGGATGGTAGTGTGGGGGGCGGGAGAGTTTGGCATGCGCCGGGAACTCGGGCGGATCCCATGTCGATCAAGAGTCTCATCCCCATCCCGGCTTGCGGCATGGCGTCCGACCGTCCCCCATACGATCCCGGCCCGACCTGCAATACGGGGCCGATCCATCCATCCCCCCTCCTCAGTCAGGAGAGTAGGACCGACGCGATGCGATCGTCCGGCACGACGGCGCTGTGCCATCCCAGAGAATTCTCGCTGCCGTCTGCGTTTCGACACCGGATCGCTTGCCGAAGCCCGTGGCGCGGAACAAACCGCCGCCCCTCACGCTTTCGCATGTCGGTGCGCGGGGATATCGGGGATCGGCCGATCTTTCCTCGCCGAACCCTATCGAAGCCGTTAGGATATTGCGGTGCGCCATCGGGTGCCCACCCAACCTTGCAGAGAGCCTGCCTCGTGCCGACCCGGCCGCCACTCGTTTCCTCCGCCGAAGCCTCGATGTCCCTGCCGACCCTGCGCCGCGGGTCACAGCTCCACGAGACCGAGCGCCGCCTGAACGCCGTGCTCAACAACGCGTCGGTGGCGATCTTCCTGATGGATGACCGGCAGCACTGCGTCTACATGAACCGCGCCGCCGAATTGCTCACCGGATTCAGCGTCGGAGAGGTGCTCGCGCGCGACTGTCCGCTGCACGACATCGTCCACCACACCTACCCCGATGGCCGTCCGTTCCCGTTAGAGGAATGCGCCATCGACCGTGCCTTCCCCGAGAACAACCAGGAACGCGGTGAAGAGGTGTTCGTCCACAAGGACGGGCATTTCTACCCCGTCGGCTTCACCGCGAGCCCGATTCGCGACGATGCGGCCAAGATCATCGGTACGATCATCGAAGTCCGCGACATCACGGAGGAGAAGGCGGCGGCCGAGCGGCAGAAATTGCTGACGAACGAGCTGAACCACCGGGTGAAGAACACCCTGGCCACCGTCCAGTCCATCGCGGCGCAGACTTTCCGCAACGTCGCCGACCAGCCGGCCCGCGCCGTGTTCGATGCCCGCGTCGTGGCGCTCTCGGACGCCCACAATGTCCTGACGGAATCCAATTGGGAGAGCGCCAGCCTCATCGGTGTCGTCGAGCGGGCGATCGCACCCCATGCGGTCGCGGAGACCGACGGGACGCGGTTCAACATCACCGGCCCGGATACTCGCCTCCACCCCAAGGTCGCCGTGACGCTGGCGATGGCGTTGCACGAATTGATGACCAACGCCGCCAGATACGGCGCCCTCTCGGTTCCCGAAGGCCGCGTCGCAGTGACATGGACGCTGACGTCCGATGGCGGGCGCGAACGCCTGTCCCTCACCTGGACGGAGACGGGCGGCCCGGAAGTGATCCCTCCGACCCGCAGGGGTTTCGGCTCGAGGCTCATCGAGCGGCAATTGCCGCTGGAATTCGACGGCAGCGCCGAGATCGATTTCGCACCGGCCGGACTCGTGTGCCGCCTCGACATCCCACTGACCGCGCTGGGTTGGCATGGACAGGATGTCGTGACGGGGCGTCCGGTCTCATGAGTATCCTGGAGGGACGCCGGGTCCTGCTGGTGGAAGACGAAAGCCTTGTCGCGATGCTCGCCGAGGACATGCTTCTCGATCTCGGCTGCGAGGTCGTTGTCGCCATGCGCCTCGACCAGGCGCTGCGGCGGCTTCAGGCCGGCGACTTCGATGCGGCCGTCCTCGATGTGAATCTCGGCGAAACGCGCAGCTATCCCGTAGCCGATCAGCTGTTCGAGCGCTGCATCCCGTTCCTGTTCGCAACAGGTTACGGCTCGGCCGGACTGGAGCCGGCCTATCAGGCTGTGCCCGTGATGCAGAAGCCGTATCAGAAGGATCAGCTGGAGGCGCAGCTCCGGCATCTTCTCACCTGCGAGGCGGTCTCGCGGGGAGCCGACAGCGGCGCCAGGGTGTTCACCTGCGGCTGCGCGCTCAACTCCAAGGATCCCGGCGCGGCCCAGATCCGCGCAGACTGAGGCCGGCCCTGCCCGGCATCCGCTTCCCTGCTATCGCCTCAACGGAAGTCGGGCGGCGTATCCACGGCCTGCAGACCTTTCAGCGACGCTTCGAGCGTACAGACCACACCGGCCGTGCGGTAATCGAGGGAGACCTCGCCGCCGAAATTGCCGGCAAGTCCCCGCCCGATCAAGCGTGTCCCGAACCCCGTGCGGGTGGGCGGACTGACCGGCGGCCCCCCGGCTTCGATCCAGCGCAGCAGCACCTGATCGCCGCCCTCGCCCTCGCTCCGACAGATCTCCCAGACGATGGAGACGCTGCCTTTGGCAGTGGAGAGGGCGCCGTACTTGGCGGCATTGGTCGCGAGCTCATGGAGGATGAGGGCCAGCGACATCGCGGCCTTGGCACCCACATTCAGGGCCGGCCCGCGAAGGGAGAAACGGTCTGGCTTGTCCTTGTGAGGCTCCAGGGCACTTTCGATCAGCGTCTTCAGGGGCGTATCGCCGAGCGACCCGCCCAGTAGCAGGTCGTGCGACTTGCCCAGCGCGATCAGACGTCCTGCCAGCACCTCCTTGGCGCTCACGACATCGGTGGCGTTCCGCATGGTCTGAGTGGCGATGGATTGCACCATCGCCAACATGTTCTTCATGCGGTGGCTGAGTTCGAGATTCAGGACGCGCTGCTGCGCCTCCGCCTCGATCCGCGCGATGGCGGCGCGTGTCCGGTCGGCGATGTTGCGGATGAACCCGATCTCTTCGGTGTTCCAGGCGTGCGGGACGTCCTTGGCTGCGTAGAATACGGCGACGAATCGTCCGTGCTCCATGACCGGCAGGTCGACGAACGAACGGATGCGGATGTCGTTCAGCGAAACCGCATCCGATGCGGTGCGCGGATCCGCGGCGGCATCCTCGATCAGAACCGCCGTTCCAGCCTTCAGCGCGTCGATACACGAGCCGTAATCCCGAAACTCGCGGGCTCCGTCGATGCCGGGGAGGCCCGGCGCCGACCACCCTCGACCGACGACGATGGTCTCGCGCTCCTGGTCCACGGCTCCGTAACCGGAATGGGACAGTCCCAGGGTCCGGCCCGTGATCTCTGCCGCGACGAACGCGATCGCTTCCGGGTCGCTCAGGTCGCGCAGGCGGTCGCCGAGCTCCGCGATGGCGAGCCGACGGGTCTCGCCCTGCTTGCGTTCGGTGACGTCGAGGAAAAGGCAGCTGAACCGCTGGCCGCTTTCGTGTCCGGCGCGGACCTCGAAGGTCCGGCCGAGGCCGGGCACGGTGATCTCGAACAGGCTCGGTTCGCCGGTATCGACCACGCTCGCATAACGGTCGATCAGCCCCTGGTCGATCTCGGGAACGAGCTCTCGAACGGTACGGCCGACGCTTTGCTCCGACAGGCCCGATTGCCGGGCGAAGGCCGGGTTGATCTCCAGGAAGCGGTAATCGCAGGCCCGGCCGGCCCGGTCGCGAACGAGTTCGCCGAGGAAGAACCCTTCCTGCATGCTGGTGAACAGGCCCCGCCAGCGCGCCTCGCTGGCGCTGATCCGCTGCTCGGCGGTCTTCTGGACGGTGATGTCGCGGGAGACCGAGAGCAGCCGCTCGGGGCGTCCTTCGGCATCGAGGATCGGGGTGACTTGCACGTCCCACCAGCGGGGATTGCCCGCCATGGTGTTGGCCTGACCCTGGAAATGGCCCGTTCCCCCGGCCTTGGCGGCAGCAAGGGCCGCATAGGCGTCGTCATTGCCCTGGTTCTGCCAGAAATCCGGCCAGGGACAGTTCTGGATCGCGTTGAAGTCGCTCACCTCCATCACCCGCATCCCGCCCTCACTCATGAAGGTCAGGCGGTTGTCGAGGTCGATCACCTTGATGCAATCGGCCGACGAGGCGAGGACGCTGCGCATGAATTCCGCGTCGTCGCGCTGCTTCTGGTTCGCGAGGCGCTGTTCCGTGCGGTCGCGCAGGATCTTGATGAATCCCTCCGGATGTCCGTCCTCGTTCCTGAGCGGCATCATCTCGCCGAGGCCCCAGAACAGGGTCCCGTCCTTGCGCCGGTGCCAGCGCTCGTCGCTAGCCCGCCCGTGCAGCAGTGCGGCACCCATCTCCTGCTCGGGAGCGCCGGTCTCGACATCCTCGGGGGTGAAGAAGACATGGGCGGGCTCGCCGAGCATCTCGGCCTCGCTCCAGCCGATGACGCGTTCCGCGCCGGTGTTCCAGCTCGTCACCCGGCCGGACAGATCCATGGAGATGATGCCGTAATCGACGGCGCTCTCCAGGATCGCCTTGTTGAGCCGGTCGCTCTCGCGCCGGTCCTGCAGGGCACGGCGCAGTTCGAGCAGGGCCATCACCTGCTTGGCCAGCGTCTGCAGGATCAGCTTCTGCGCCGCGGTGAGGCTGTTCGGTTTGGTGTCGAGGACGCAGAGCGTGCCGAGGGTGACGCCTTTCGACGTCTGCAGAGGCACACCGGCATAGAAACGCACATGCGAGTCGCCGGTGACCAACGGGTTCGCTGAGGTCCGTTCGTCGCGGGTCGTGTCGGGAATCACGAACACCGCGTCCTGCTCCTGGACGGCATGGCGGCAGATCGAAGAGGAGATCGGGGTCTCCCGCCGACCGAAACCCGTCTCGGCCTTGAACCATTGGCGGTCGCCGTCGAGCAGGGAGATCAGGGAAATCGGCATATCGCAGGCCGCCGACGCGGCCTTCACGATATCGTCGAAATCCGCCTCGGCCTCCGTATCGAGGATGCCGTAGCGCGCGAGGGCCGCACGACGGTCGGCCTCGATTCCTGCGCTGCTGTCGTCGTGGTCCACAGAGCTCTTCCCGCCCGTCGTCGTCTGTTTCGGACCGAAAAGCCGAGATCAGCCGGTTCATGCACCCAAATCTCGGGACCGGCAACCGGAAGCGATATGTCCTTCAGTCTGGTTCTAATCAAGCATGATCCCGCCGGAATCCCTTCGGCCGGGAACCCCTTCCGCGCGAGGGCGGGGGCAACTCGCGCGACTTTCCCCGTCGGGACCGGCGGGTGGTCCGGGCTTCAGCAGTCGAGCGTGGTGTCGCGCTCCCACTGGGTGAGGTGGCGCGAATAGGCGTTCCATTCCTCGGTCTTGAGCTTGAGATAGCTCGGCACGAACGAGCCCAAGGCCTCGTTGAGCACGTCGCATTTCTCGAGGGCCCGCATGGCGTCGAGCATGTTGAGCGGCAGACACTTGACGCCCTCAACCGTATGGCCGTCCGTGTACATGTTGATGTCGAGGCGCTGGCCCGGATCGCGGCGGTTGCGCAGGCCGTCGAGGCCGGCGGCGAGGAGGCCCGCCTGGAGCAGATAGGGATTGGCCGCACCGTCGGCGAGGCGGAACTCGAAGCGCCCGCCATCGGGGATGCGGATCATGTGGGTACGGTTGTTGCCCGTATAGGTCACGGTGTTGGGAGCCCATGTCGCACCGGACGTGGTGCGCGGGGCATTGATGCGCTTGTAGGAATTCACGCACGGGTTGGTGATGGCGGCGAGGGCATCGGCGGAGTGGATGAGCCCGCCGATGAAGTGGTAGCCCTCCCGCGACATTCCGATCTCGTCCGACGCATCGGCGAAGACGTTGCGGTCGCCCTTCCAGAGCGAAACGTGGGCGTGGCAGCCGGAGCCGGTCAGGTTCATGAAGGGCTTGGGCATGAAGGTCGCGCGCAGGCCGTGCTTCTCGGCGATCGAGCGGGTCATGTACTTGAAGAAGGCGTGCCGGTCGGCGGTGACGAGGGCGTCGTCGTAGTCCCAGTTCATCTCGAACTGCCCGTTCGCGTCCTCGTGGTCGTTCTGGTACGGCTTCCAGCCGAGTTCCAGCATGGCGTCGCAGATCTCGGTGATCACGTCGTAGCGGCGCATCAGGGCCGACTGGTCGTAGCAGGGCTTCATCTGCCGGTCGGCCATGTCCGCCGGCTCGGACCCGTCCGGCGTGATCAGGAAGAACTCACACTCGACGCCGGTCTTCATCTGCAAACCGTCGCGGGCCGCCTCGGCGATCAGGCGCTTGAGGATGTTGCGCGGCCCCTGCTCCACCGGCTTGCCGCCCATGACGAGATCGGCGGGCAGCCAGCCCACCTCCGGCTTCCAGGGCAGCTGGATCAGGCCGGCGGCATCGGGCACGGCGAGGAGGTCGGCATCGGCCGGGCTCATGTCGAGCCAGGTGGCGAAGCCTGCGAACCCGGCGCCGTTTCTACAGGTGCTGGCGATAGCGGCGGCCGGGACGAGCTTGGCGCGCTGCGTGCCGAACAGGTCCGTGTAGGAGACGAGGAAGTACTTGATGCCGCGCTCTTTCGCGACGGTTTCGAGATCCGTGTTCATGGCGTCACCCTGCGTTGAATCGGGCGGCCCGCTCGGCCGTGCTGTCGAAGGGAAAGGCCGCCCCCGTGGGACGGCCCTTCGTTGTGCTCAGAAGCCGGTCTTGCCCGGAATCCAGCCCGTGCCGGCCATCGGCACCTGCGCCATGGCGGCGGCCTCGATGGTGAGCGCCACGAGGTCCTCGGGTTCGAGGTTGTGCAGGTGGCTCTTGCCGCAGGCGCGCGCGATGGTCTGCGCCTCCAGGGTCATCACGGCGAGGTAGTTGGCCAGCCGCCGGCCGGCGAGGACGGGGTCGAGGCGCTTGGCCAGTTCCGGGTCCTGCGTGGTGATGCCGGCGGGATCCTTGCCCTCGTGCCAATCGTCGTAGGCTCCGGCGGTGGTACCGAGGGCCTGATAGTCGGCCTCCCAGCGCGGATCGTTGTCGCCCAGCGCGATGAGCGCAGCGGTGCCGATGGCGACGGCGTCGGCGCCGAGCGCCAGGGCCTTGGCCACATCGGCTCCCGAGCGGATGCCGCCCGAGACCACGAGCTGCACCTTCCGGTGCAGACCGAGGTCCTGCAGCGCCTGCACCGCGGGGCGGATCGCCGCCAGGATCGGGATGCCGACATGCTCGATGAACACGTCCTGCGTCGCTGCCGTGCCGCCCTGCATGCCGTCCAGCACGACCACGTCGGCGCCGGACTTGGCGGCGAGCGCGGTGTCGTAATAGGGCCGCGAGGCGCCGACCTTCACGTAAATCGGCTTCTCGCCATCGGTGATCTCGCGCAGTTCCTCGATCTTGATCTCGAGGTCGTCCGGCCCGGTCCAGTCCGGATGGCGGCAGGCCGAGCGCTGGTCGACGCCCGGGGGCAGACAGCGCATGCCGGCGACACGCTCGGTGATCTTCTGGCCGAGCAGCATGCCGCCGCCGCCGGGTTTGGCGCCCTGGCCGATGACGATCTCGATCGCGTCCGCCTTGCGCAGGTCGTCCGGGTTCATGCCGTAGCGCGAGGGCAGGTACTGGTAGACCAGCGTCTGCGAATGCCCGCGCTCCTCCTGCGTCATGCCGCCGTCGCCGGTGGTGGTCGAGGTGCCGGCCAGCGTCGCCCCGCGCCCGAGCGCTTCCTTGGCCTGGGCCGAGAGCGAGCCGAAGCTCATCCCCGCGATGGTGATCGGGGTCTTGAGGTGGATCGGCTTGGAGGCGAAGCGTGCGCCCAGCACAACCTCGGTGCCGCAGCGCTCACGGTAGCCCTCCAGCGGGTAGCGGCTGATCGAGGCGCCCAGGAACAGGAGGTCGTCGAAATGCGGCAGCTTGCGCTTCGCACCCGCGCCACGGATATCGTAGATGCCGGTGGCGGCGGCGCGGCGGATCTCAGACATCACGTCGGGGGTGAAGGTCGCCGAGAAGCGGGGCTTGGTGCGCGGCAGGGGACGCGCATCCTTGAGGGTCGGGTCCTTGGGAGTCTCGGCCATCAGTAGGCTCCGGCGTTGTCGACGTTGAAATGATAGAGGCGGCGGGCGGAGCCGTAGCGCCGGAACTCCGACGGGCTGACCTCGCCGGCGAGGCCGGCGGCCTGGAGCTTGGCGTAGAGCTGCTCGCGGTGCTCGTCGCGCATCTCCTTCTCGATGCAATCGGCGCCCAGGCTCTTGACCGAGCCGCGCACATAGAGCCGTGCCTCGTAGAGGGAATCGCCCAAAGCCTCGCCGGCATCGCCGAGCACGGTGAGGGTTCCGGCCTGGGCCATGAAGGCCGACATGTGGCCGATCGAGCCCTTCACGACGATGTCGATGCCCTTCATCGAGATGCCACAGCGCGCGCCCGCATTGCCGTCGACCACGAGGAGGCCGCCATGCGCCGTGGCGCCGGCCGACTGGCTGACGTCGCCGCGCACATGGACGAAGCCCGACATCATGTTCTCGGCGACACCCACGCCCGCATTGCCGTTGATCACGACACTCGCGAGCTTGTTCATGCCGGCACAGTAATAGCCGACATTCCCCTCGATCTCGACGGAGATCGGCGCATCCAGGCCCACCGCGATGGCGTGGCGGCCATCCGGACCGGTGATGGTCCAGTGGGTCTCGTTGGTGTCGGGGCGCAGGGCGTGCAATGCCCGGTTGAGGTCGCGCAGGGGCGCCTGGTTGAGATCGTAGGACGACATCAGTGACGCTCCCAGGCGTAGACCTTGGCGGGTTCGGGTTCGAAGACGCGGGCGGAGGCGATCCCGGGTAGACCCACGAGGGCCCGGTACTCGGAGCCGAAGGCCACGTAATCGTCGGTCTCGGCCATCACCGCCGGCTTGCAGGCGATCGGATCGCGCACCACGGCAAAGCCCGTCTCGGTGCCGACCACGAAGGTGAAGAAGCCGTCGAGATCCGACAGGCTCGATTCCAGGGCCTGCTTGAGAGACGCGCCCTCTCGCATGCGCCAACTCAGGTAGCCGGCGGCGACCTCGGTGTCGTTCTTGGTGGCGAAGGTGAGCCCCTCGCGCTCGAGGCGGCGGCGCATGTCGTTGTGGTTCGACAGCGAGCCGTTATGGACCAGGCATTCGTCGGTGCCGGTGGAGAACGGGTGCGCGCCGTTGGTGGTGACCGCGCTCTCCGTGGCCATGCGGGTATGGCCGATGCCGTGGGTGCCGGTCATGCCGGCGAGATCGAACCGCGCGGCGACGGCGGCCGGCAGCCCGACCTCCTTGTAGATCTCCATCCGCCGGCCGGCGCTGACCACGTCGATGCCGGGGGCCTCGGTACCGAGAAAGCCACGCACGTCGCCTTCGAGGGCCACCGGGACGTCGATCACCGTATGGGTGTCGCGCGCCACCGCCTCGACGCCGCGCCCCAGCCGGCTCTCGAGGCGGGCTACCGCGTCGGCGAGCGATGCCCTGTCGGCTCCACGCAGGGTCAGCTTCACCCCGGCTCCATCGGCTCCGTAAACGGCAAAGCCCGCACTGTCCGGACCACGCCCCGTCATCGTCTCGAGCATCGTCGACAGCAGAGACCCCAGACGAGGCTCCAGATCAGGATTCTTCAGAAACAACCCGACAATACCGCACATACTTGGTCTCCACGCCGACCCGTCCCTTGAAAGGACTGGTCGCACGGATCACCCGCAGGGGTCAATCTCGGGAACAATTATTTCTTCAAAAGAAACACGGAGGGCGGGCAGCCGCTGGGTTCGGGAGCGCATGGAGGTGGAGAGCGCAACGAATCGGGGTTCCGGAACACCAGGAGCGTGCTCCACGCATCGCGATGACCGCTCGTGATGCCACATAGTCATGCACGGCTTGAGGACTTACACTTCATCGACGGAGACATGGCCGCCAACGGCACGCCCTCTTTGGCGAGAGCCGACGCGCCTGCGAAAGGTCCGCGGCGATCGATCCTCGCTGGAGATCGACGACCTGTCGTGATGGAATCGGCGGTGCCGGGGAACGAGACGTGCTTTCGAACGACCGACGTTGCGATGAGATTGCTTGGAAACGATGCTGAACACTGCCTCCAACGCGCCGACCGATCAGGAAAGAAGCCTGGAGCGGGCATTGGGCCACCAGATCCGGCACCTGCGTCGCGAGCGGGACCTCTCCGTAGTTGATCTTGGAACAGCCGCCGGGATCTCGCCGGGCATGATCTCCAAGATGGAGAACGGGCAGATCTCACCGTCCCTGTCGTCGATCAATGCCGTCGCGAAGGCATTGAACGTGCCCATCACCGTGCTGTTCTCGGCTTTCGAGGAGAGCCGCGACTGCTCCTTCGTCAAGCGCGGACAGGGTGTCGTCATCGAGCGGCGCGGGACGAAAGCCGGCCATCTCTACGAGCTTCTGGGGGCGGGCCTGCGCGGTGAAATCGTCGTCGAGCCCTACCTGATCACACTGGAAAACGATGCCGAATCCTATACCGGGTTTCGGCATGCGGGGACCGAGTTCATCTATATGCTGACCGGCGAAGTCGTCTATCGTCACGACAAGCACGATTACACGCTGCAGCCGGGAGACTCGCTGCTGTTCGATTCGGCGGCGTCCCACGGGCCGGCCAAACTGATCAAGACGCCGATGACCTACCTGTCCATCATCGTCTACCCCCGCGGCTGAACCACTGCCTCGGCTCAAGGCGTCGAGTTGCGCACGTCGTAGCCGAACTCGTCCGCGGCATGGCTCAGCCACGACCAGACGCTGCCGGCGAAGCTGCGTGCCACGGCGAGATCATAGGTGGGGGAAGTGTCCCGCTGCCAGACCTGCGCGCTCATATGCGCAAGGGCGGTGACGGAGACCTGCCCCGGCTGGAAGGCACGGGGATGAAGGTCGATGGCGAGGCCCTTGGCGAGGAACGCGCGGGCGTCCGGCCCGGACACGCGGACGATCGCGCGGGCGTCGCTCTGATCCGTGACCGCAGCGAGCCCCTGCAAGGCCTGGACGAGGCCGGCCATCTCCCTCCGCGTCTCGAACAGCGCGAGCCATTGATCCGGTCCGGACCAGACCAATCCCCGCTCTCCCGTCAGGCTGGCGGTACCGGTATCGGGCAGCGACCAGCCGAAGCGCTCGTCCAAGACCTGCCGGAGGGCATCGGTCCGCCCCTTCACCGCGATCAGGGTGGCGAGCGCGAGGTCCTCGCGCAGGGTCAGACGGAGGCCGGGCTCGCCGCCTGGGCGGCCGTACCGGCCGACCGGCGCGATCCCCGCCCAGGCGCTTCTCGGCCGCCATGTCGTCTCGATAGCATCAGACACGCAGCTTCTCCTCTTTCGGGTCGATGAAGACCGGCGAGCAGATCTCGACTTCGACATCCCCGTCGCGCACCGGATCGTAGGCGCGAACCCGTGTCCCATGGCGCTCGGCGCCGCGCCGGATCAAGCCGAGCCCGATCCAGTGCCCGAGGCTCGGCGAATAGGCGACGGAGGTCATGGTGCCCTCATCGGCCGCGAGGCTCGGGGCGGCGCCGACGGCGAGGAACCGCGCCCCCGCGCGCAGGCGCTGGCTGCGATCGACCGGGCGGAAGCCCACAAGGATCGGCCGATCGGGATCGACGAGGGCCGGGCGCTCCTTCATCAGGCGGCCGATATAGTCCTTCTTCTTGGCGAGCATCCCGCCGAGGCCGATGTCCCGCGCCGTGGTCTGGCCGTTGATCTCGGCACCAGCCGCGTGGCCCTTCTCGATGCGCATCACCGAGAGCGCCTCCGAGCCGTAGGCCGTGATGCCGTGGGCCGAGCCGGCCGCCATGACCGCCCGCCAGGCGGCATCGCCATAGGCGGCCGGGACGGCGAGTTCGTAGGCGAGTTCGCCCGAGAACGAGATGCGGAACAGCCGCGCGGGGATCCCCCCGCCCACCGTGACGTCGGCGCAGGCCAGGAAGGGGAAGGCCTCGTTCGACAGGTCGAATCCGGGATCGACGATGCCCCGCAACGTGTCGCGGGCGCGCGGTCCGGCCACAGCGTATTGCGCCCACTGCTCGCTCACCGAAACCATCTGCACGTCGAGTTCCGGCCATAGCCATTGGTGGCAGAATTCGAGGTGCTGCATGACCTTGGCGGCATTGGCCGTGGAGGCCGTCATCACGAAATGGGTCTCTCCCAACCGCGCGATGGTGCCGTCGTCCAGGACGAAACCATCCTCGCGCAGGAGCACGGCGTAGCGCGCCTTGCCCACGGGCAGCGTGCCGAAGGGATTGGCGCAGACCCGCTCGATGAGGGCGAGGGCGTCCCGCCCCTGGATGTCGATCTTGCCCAACGTGGTCACGTCGCAGATGCCCACATGGGCGCGCACCGTGTTCACCTCGCGATTGACCGTTTCCAGCCAGTCGCTCTCGCCGGATTTCGGAAAGTAGGCCGGGCGGAGCCACAGGCCGGTCTCCACGAAGACCGCCCCCTGCTCCTCGCACCAGGCATGGGAGGGGACGTGCCGGGTCGCGCGGAAATCCTTGCCCCGGTGATGCCCGGCGAAGGCGCCGATGGCGACGGGAGTGAAGGGCGGCCGGAACATCGTGGTGCCGACGCTCGCGACCGGCTGGCCGGTGAGCTCCGCCATGATGCCGAGCCCGGCGAGGTTCGAGGTCTTGCCCTGGTCGGTGGCCATACCGAGGGTGGTGTAGCGCTTCAGGAGCTCGACCGCGCGGAAGCCCTCCCGATGGGCGAGTTCCACATCGGAGGCGGCCACGTCGTTCTGGAAATCGACGAAGGCCTTGCCCTTCGAGACCGGCACGCGCCAGAGCGGCGTATGGGCGATACTCTCGGGGTCGGTCTTCGGAATCTCAGGCGCGGCGCCGGCGAACCCGCAGGCTGAGGCGGCCTCCGCACCGGCCCGGCCGCCGGTCTCCAGGCAGGAAGCGAGGGTGAAGGCTCCGCCCGCCGCCCCGACGGCCACCATGCCGGAGGGAAGCGCACCCGGCACGAAGGCGTGGATCGTCTCGTCCCAGACCGGGCGCCGCGACAGATGCGAATCGAGATGCACGATCGGGTTCCAGCCATTGGCCATGGCGAGGCAGTCGCAGGCGATGGTCTGGCGGCTGCCATAGGTGTCCACCACCTCGATCGCCTCCAGGCCGAGATGCCCCTTCGTGCCGGTGACGTAGCCGTCGCAGATCACCTGCGCGCCGGCTGCCTCGGCCGCCCGACGCAGCTCGGTCGGCACCGATGCGCGGGAATCGATCACCGCCGCGACTTGCCCGCCGGCCGCGACGACATCGGCCACGGTGCGCCAGCCGTCGTCACCAGAGGTGAAAACGGCCACGTTCCGCCCCGGCAGCACGCCGTATCGGTTGAGGTAGGTCCGCACCGCGCCGGCCAGCATCACGCCGGGCCGATCGTTGCCGCCGAAGACGTGCGGGCGCTCGATGGCTCCGGCGGCGAGGATGGCCTGCCTTGCCGTGATCCGCCACATGCGCTGGCGCGGCGCGTGGGCGGGGGGCACGGCCAGATGATCGCCGACGCGCTCGACCGCCCCGTAGGCACCGTGATCGTAGACCCCGAACAGGCTGGTCCGGGGAAGGATGCGCACCTCCGGCATGGATTCCAATTCGGCGAGGGCATCCGCCACCCAATCCGCACCGGATCGCCCGGCGATCTCGCGCCGGTCGGCGAGCAGGCGCCCCCCCATCCGGTGATCCTCGTCGACGAGGATGACGCGCGCACCCGAGCGTCCGGCGGCCAGGGCCGCCGCGAGCCCGGCCGGTCCGGCCCCGATCACAAGCACGTCGCAGAACGCGAAGGCCTTGTCGTAGGTATCGGGATCCGGCGCGTGCGCGGCCCGGCCGAGGCCGGCGGCGCGGCGGATCATCGGCTCGTAGAGCTTCTCCCAGAGAGCGGCCGGCCACATGAAGGTCTTGTAATAGAAGCCCGCCGCGAAGACCGGCGCCGCCAGGGCGTTGACCGAGAGGGCGTCGTATTTCAGCGACGGCCAGCGATTCTGGCTCGACGCCTCCAGCCCCTCGTAGAGTTCGGCCACGGTGGCGCGGGTGTTCGGCTCCCGGCGCGCGCCCGAACGCAGCTCGACGAGGGCGTTCGGCTCCTCCGAACCGGCGGTGAGGATGCCGCGCGGGCGGTGATACTTGAACGACCGGCCCACGAGCCTCACGCCATTGGCCAATAGCGCCGAGGCCAGGGTATCGCCCTGGAACCCGCTGTAGCGGCGGCCGTCGAAGGTGAAGTCCAGGGGGCGGCGGCGGTCGATCATCCCGCCGGTCGCGGTGCGAAAGTCCTGGCCGGTGAAAGTTGCTGGCGCGGCAACGCCCGGGAGGGCGGTGTCCCGAAGGGTGATCGTGGTCATGCGACCTCTCCTGTCCGGCGGCTCAGCGCGACGTCGCGGGCGGAGGACACCCCGGTGATCTCATGGGTTCGCGTATCCCGGTCGACCACGAGCCAGGAGCGGCAGCCGGCGCCGTGATACCAGAGCTCGCGATGGGGGCCGGCCGGGTTGTCGCGCAGGTAGACGTAGTCGTGCATGGCGACGGGCTGCGCTTCTATGCCGTCGGGCCGGATCGGCGCGGCGTCGCCGAGATAGCTGAACTCACCGTTGTCACGGGGCCCGCAATGGGGGCATCGTATACGCATGATCGTCGTTCCCTCAATCCAGATCCGCGCTCAATGCAGGTTCGGCTGGGCGCCCATGCCCTTCTCGTCGATGAGATGGCCGGTGGCGAAGCGGTCGAGCCGGTAGGCGGCGGCGTCCTCATGGGACGTGTCGCGGGCGATGAGATGGGCAAAACAGAAGCCCGCCGCGGGGGTCGCCTTGAAGCCGCCGTAGCACCAGCCCGCGTTGAGATAGAGGCCGTCGATCGGTGTACGGTCGATGATCGGACTGCCGTCCATGGACATGTCCATGATCCCGCCCCAGTGCCGCAGCAGGCGCAGGCGCCCGAGGCCCGGCCACAGGGCCATGCCGCCCTCCATCACGTCCTCGATCGTCGCGAGGTTGCCGCGCTGGGCGTAGGAATTGTAGCCGTCGATGTCGCCCCCGAAGACGAGGCCGCCCTTGTCCGACTGGCTGACGTAGAAATGGCCGGCCCCGAAGGTCATCACAGTGTCGATGAGAGGCTTCACGCCTTCGCTGACGAAGGCCTGGAGCACGTGGCTCTCGATCGGCAGGCGCAGATCGGCCATGGAGGCCAGCAGCGATGTCGAGCCCGCCACCGAGAGCGCGACCTTCTTCGCCCGGATGAAGCCACGGCTCGTCTCGACCCCGACCACCCGCCCATTCTCGCGGCGGATGCCGGTGACGGCGCAGTTCTGGACGATATCGACGCCCCGGTCGCTGGCCGCGCGGGCATAGCCCCAGGCCACGGCGTCGTGGCGCACGGTGCCGCCCCGGCGCTGGAGGAGACCGCCCTTCACGGGAAAGCGCGCATTGTCGAAATCGATGAACGGCACCATTCCCCGAACCCCCTCTCGGTCGAGGAGTTCGGCATCGATGCCCGCCATCCGCATGGCGTTGCCGCGCCGGGCATAGGCATCGCGTTGCGCATCCGAATGGTAGAGATTCAGCACGCCGCGCTGGCTCACCATGGCGTTGTAGTTGATGTCCTGCTCCAGCCCCTCCCAGAGCTTCATCGACCGTTCGTAGAACGGGATATTGCCGGCGAGCCCGTAATTCGAGCGGACGATGGTGGTGTTGCGCCCGACGTTGCCGGAGCCGACATGGCTCTTCTCCAGCACGGCCACGTTGGTGATGCCGTGCTCCTTGGCGAGGTAATAGGCGGTCGCGAGACCGTGGCCGCCGCCGCCAACGATGACGGCGTCATACTCAGCCTTGGGCGCAGCATCGCGCCATTGGGGCTTCCAATCGCGTTGGCCACGCAGGGCCTGACCCAGGATGCTGAGAAGGGAATAGCGCATGGCGGGACATGCTCCGGGGCTGAATGCGGCGTGTGAGCCTCATCGGTAGCTTATCGCCAGCCAGCACCCCTTGCATTTTGCGACGTAATTCGGACAATTCGCGCAGAAATGAGCATCCGCCCCCCAGCTCCCACTCCTCCACGTTTGGATCGGAACACCGCCACGCCGGAAAAGCCGAAGCCGCTGACCGTCGGCTTCATCCTGCTGCCCGGCTTTCCGCTCATGTCCTATGCGGCCGCGGTCGAGCCCATGCGGGCGGCCAACACTCTCTTGGACAGCGAAGTCTACCGCTGGTGGCATGCGGCACCGGGGGGAGGCGCCGTACAGGCTTCGAACGGAATCACGATCCTGCCGGATGTCGATGTCGGAGACACCAAACTCGACGCCGATCGGGTCTTCGTCTGTGCGGGCGGAAATCCTGCCGCCTTCGACGACCCGGCCCTGACCGCTTGGCTTCGCCATCTCGCGAGGCGTGGGATCACCCTCGGCGGCATTTCCGGAGGGCCTTACCTGCTCGCTCGCGCGGGTCTGCTGGCGGGGCGCCGTTGCACGCTCCACTGGGAACATGTTCCCGCCTTCGAGGAACGCTACCCGGATATCGAGGTCGTGCGCTCCCTGTTCGAGATCCAGGACGATCGGATCACCTGCTCGGGCGGCATCGCCGCCCTCGACCTGATGCTCAACCTGATCGAGCGCGACCACGGTCCGGGCCTCGCCAACGGTGTCAGCGACTGGTTCCTGCACAACCAGATCCGGGAGGGCCTGAGCCCGCAGAGGATGGACCTGCGCCTGCGGATCGGGGTGCGGGATCCGCGCCTGCTCCGGGTCCTCGCCGCGATGGAGGCCAATCTGGAAGCGCCGCTACCTCGGCAGGGCCTGGCCGAACTCGCCCGCGTGTCGATCCGCCAACTCGAGCTGCTCTTCAAAAACCGGATCGGTATCAGTCTTCACCAGCATTATCTCGCCCTGCGGCTCGACCGGGCCCATCAGCTCCGCCGCGAGAGCGCGCTGAGTTCGGCCGATATCGCCATGGCGACGGGATTTGCCAATGCGGCCGAACTCGCCCGAGCCGAGCGCCGGCGAAGCCTAAGGGCTACGCGTCCGTCGAGCACCGTCGTCGAAGCGTAAAGGGCATGTCGCCGCAGTGGGCGTCCCTGTCGGAACGCCCACTGTCGAAGGGTAACGAACGCTCAGCGCCCGTACGCCGTCCGATGAAGGTCGATATCCGCCTCGGGACGCACGAGATCGAGCCGGGTTCGGACGGCGTGCCGGCGCGGCGCACGACGGGCCGCGAAACGGTCCCGCGCCGCCTTTGCCGCCTGCTCGACGCTGCGGAAGACGAGCCCGTCGAGGGGGTCGAAATCGCGTTCTGACGAGAAGAACCGCACGCCGCCCCGTTCGGGTACGGCGATTCCGGCCGTCACTTCGCCAATTTCGATCACCCGCGGCGGCGGGGCGGCATGAAGGCGGTTGCGGGCACGGGCCTGGAGATGATCCGCCCGGGCATCAGGCGTGTGCAATCGATTCAACGCCCGACGAGCGTCGTCCTGCTGGAGATGGGGCATGGTGTCGTGAACTCCTGACGCGGCCCGAGGGCCATCTGCTGAAAGCGGCTCGATCTGACGGGTCGGTCAGCATCGACAGCCGGAGCAGGCATGCAGAAGAGCTTGGAAGGAGGTTCGATCAATCACGGCAAGTCATCCTTTCGATGAAGGACCACGAGGCGCGAGCGCTCCGCAGTGCTTTAGCGTTTGATGACGCGGCGCAAGCTACACACTTCAAATCACCGCGGCGGATCGATCCATACGGACCACAACCGCACCTATAGAATGATAGCAGTCCTCCGCTTCGTCAACGGATGCATCTTCCGAATGCATGCGCCCTCATGGCATGAATGACGCGCAGACCGACGAAGCACAGGCGATTTCTTCGGGAAGAGCCGAGGTCAGACGGATGCGGCGGCGCGCCCGATCAGGCCGGCAAGGTCGCGATGATGCGCATAGACCCGTTCGGCCCCGGCCGCGATCAGGTCCGCCCCCGTGGGATCGTGCTCCCAATGGCCCCCGCCGATGAAGCCGAGGACGCGCATTCCGGCAGCACGCGCCGCCATGACTCCGGGCACGCTGTCCTCGACAACGAGGCAGCGACCAGGGGCGACGCCCATCTCGGCGGCGGCAAGGAGGAACAGGTCGGGCGCCGGCTTACCGCGGGAGACCATGGTCGCCGAGAAAATGCGGCCCTCGAACAGGGGCAGCAGACCGGTGAGGCCGAGTGAATGGGCAAGCCGCGCCGGATCGCTGCTGGACGCGACGCAGCTCGGAAGCTCCAGCGCCCGCACCGCCAGGGCGATTCCCTCCATGGCGCGCAGGTCGCGGTCGAAGGCACGAAGGGTTTCGGCCTTCACCGCCTCGACGAAGCCGTCGGGTGCGGCGATCCCGTAATCGCGCTCGATATGTCCCATGATCGACGTCATCGACGTGCCGGCGAAGCGCTCCCTCACCGTATCCACATCGATGGCGACACCGATCCGGTTGAGCCCCGCCGTCAGTGTCCCGAGGCTCAGCGGCTCGCTGTCGACCAGCACGCCGTCGCAATCGAAGATCACCAGTCCGGTGGAAGTTTCGGGTTCGGTCGGCAAGGCGATGGTCCGCTGGAAATGGCTGGGACGGGCTGTGCCACGGAGCCGTCACGGCGCGCAATGGCGGCCGATGCGCGCTGGCTGCCGGGACGGCGTGTGCCTCGGAGACCTTGCGCCTCGCGACGGCGCCCCCTAATCCCGCAGGGCCGGCATGGGAGCCGGCGTGTGTGCAAGCCGCGATGCTCCGCTTCCTAAGCCGCCTCCTCGGATATGTCGTCCTCGCGGCGGGCTTCGTCGGCCTCGTCTACGATGGCGCGCGCTCGATCGCCAATAACGGCGTCCGCGTCACCAACCTGAGCGACCTTCTGATGACGCTGTTCAAGGAGCGCGGGAGTGCGCTCCAGGGCTCGGTGGAGAGCGTGGCCCCATGGCTGTGGCAAGCCCTCGTCCTGCCGCTCACTCTGGCCCCCGCCTGCCTCCTCGGCCTCGGTCTCGGGGCCTTCCTGCTCTGGCTCGGCCAGCCGCCCCGAGAGCCGATCGGCTTTCTCAGCCAGCCCTGACGCCTCGACCGTAAGGCATGGCCGTTTCGACACGGGGCATTCAGGAAGAGGGTCCGGCACCCCATATAGGGAACATCCCGCCCTCTCACGGAGGCCCCGATGCTCCAGTTCTTCCGCAAACGTCCCGAAATGCCGAGCGCCGCCGACGCGCTGCCCGGCCGGTCGACACCGATCCCCACCACCGAGACCCATTTCGTCAACGGCCATCCGCTGAAGGGCCCCTATCCGGAGGGAAGCGAGCAGATCGTCCTCGGGCTCGGCTGCTTCTGGGGCACCGAGCGCAAGTTCTGGCAATTGCCGGACGGAATCGTCGTGACGGCGGTGGGCTATGCCGGCGGCTTCACGCCCAACCCGACCTACGAAGAGGTCTGCTCGGGCATGACCGGGCATAACGAGGTGGTTCTCGTCGTCTACGATCCGGCCGTGCGCCCCCTGGAGGCGGTACTCAAGACGTTCTTCGAGAACCATGACCCGACCCAGGGCATGCGCCAGGGCAACGATGTCGGCACGCAGTACCGTTCGGGCATCTACACGGCGAACGAGGCGCAGGCCGAGACCGCCCGACGCGTACGGGAGGCCTACGGGGAAGCTTTGAAGGCACGCGGGTTCGGCGAGATCACCACGGAGATCGTCCCCCTCGATACGTTCTACTTCGCCGAGGGTTACCATCAGCAATATCTCGCCAAGAACCCTGCGGGTTATTGCGGTGTCGGTGGCACCGGCGTGACCTGTCCGATCGGTACCGGCGTCGCCGCCTGAGGCGCCTCGCCCGCCGAGCTCACCGCTTGTCGAGCTTGGCCGCACATGCCAAACCCCGCCCGGTCGGGCGGGGGATTCGAGACGGATGATCGAACAGGTTTTCGAACGCGTACTCTTCGCGTGCCGCTGGCTACTGGCGCCGTTCTACGCGGCGCTCGGCATCGGCATCGTCGTGCTTCTGGTCAAGCTGTTTCAGGAACTCGCTCATTTCGTCCTGCACATGTGGAGCGCCACCGAGTCGCAGATCATTCTCGGCGTGCTGACCCTGGTGGATCTGTCCTTCACCGCGTCGCTGCTCATCATCGTGATGTTCTCGGGCTACGAGAACTTCGTCTCGAAGATCGATCATACGGACCACAAGGACTGGCCCGAATGGATGGGGACGATCGACTTCACCGGGCTGAAGCTGAAGCTGATGTCGTCGATCGTCGCCATTTCGGCGATCTCGCTGCTGAAAGCCTTCATGGACATCAAGGCGACGCCGGACCGCGAATTGTACTGGCTCGTCGGTCTCCACATGGTCTTCGTCGTGTCCGGAATCCTCATGGCCCTCACGGATCGGATCGCCGCCGGCCACCACGACAAGTAAAGACGCCGCGATGACCCGCGCGGACGCCGTCGGCGAAGCGCTTCGTATCCTCGCTCCGCGCCTGCCCGCTTTCGAGACGGATTCCGTCCTCTCCCGGGCGCTGACAAGTCCGGGGCTGCGGAATGCGAGCCCCGAGAACGCGGCTTGGCTCGCCCTCGTCGCCTTTGCCCGCCACGTCTTCACCGAATACGATTCCTATCTCGACGAAGGCTACGACCGCGACAGTGCCCGCCATTTCGTCCTCGACGAGCTCAACGAGACGTTGCGCGGCTGGGGCGTCCGCCGAACCGTGTCCGAGGACGTCGAGCAACCGGACGACGAGTGATCACCGGGTCCGCACTGCCCCCCCAAAGCGGACAACCGTGGGAAACCTTTCCGGTCACGGCACCGTTCTCACCGTCGAGGGGCCCGCGACCGTTCATAGGACAGTGGCCATGCGCAGAATGCTCCCGATCATCGCCGGCCTGGTGCTCGCATCCGGCGCGGGTCTCGACGCCGATAGGGCGTCGGCGCAACAGGTCGCCGATCCGGCCGCCTGCACCTCGTTCGACTGGCCGCTCCTGCGTGAGCAGGCCTGGTTCGAAGCTCCTTCTCTCCCCCGGCTCGATTCCGGCGCGACCCTCTCTGCAGAGATGCCGGGCGCCGTCCTGGCACTCAAGCCGATCGCCGAGGCCGATCTCCCCTTCGTGCCCTCGCGGGAACCGAATCCCGGCACATTCGGCGGCAGCTTGCGAATACCGCCCGTCGTTATGCCCGGCCTGTATCAGGTGACCCTGTCGGACAATGCCTGGATCGACGTGAGCCAGGACGGCACGACGACGCGCAAACCCGTGGCGAGCACGATGCGGCCCGGATGTCCGGGCGTTTCGAAGAGCGTCCGGTTCCAGTTCGGCACCATGCCCATTCTCATCGTCGTCAGCGGCGCGAAATCGGACTCGATCAAGATCTCGGTCTCGCCAGCGGAATAGCCGAGAGCTCTCGACGGCCCGACGGCCGATGGACTAGGTTGGCGCCATGCACCTGACCTTACGCTCGTTCCGCCTCGCGGCCCTCGCCTTCCTCGCCTGCGGAGGGGCCGCACAGGCCCAGGACAGGGGCAGTGTGAACCCCAAGCCCCTACCGCCACTGGACAATCCCGACGCGCCCTCGACACCGGCCAAAGCCCTCTTCGGGCGGGCAACGACGCCGGCTCCCGGTCCTGCAAGACCCTACGGATCCTATGCCAAGGGATGCTTCTCCGGCGGCGAGGCGCTGGCCCAGGACGGACAGAACTGGCAGGTGATGCGCCTCTCACGCAACCGGATGTGGGGCACGCCGAATCTCGTGGATTTCATCGAGCGACTGGCGGCCAAGGCGCCCAGCGTCGGTTGGAACGGCCTTCTCGTCGGCGACATGTCCCAGCCTCGCGGCGGACCGATGCTCACCGGCCATGCCTCCCACCAGCTCGGCCTCGACGCGGATATCTGGCTGACACCGATGCCAAACCACCGCATGACACGCGCGGAGCGCGAGGAGACCTCGGCCACCAACGTGGTGCGCACGGACCGCCTTGACATCGATCCGCAGGTCTGGACACCGGAACATCTCAAGCTGATCCGCCTCACGGCACAGCAGCCAGAAGTCGCGCGCCTCTTCGTCAACCCGGCGATCAAGAAGGCCCTGTGTCGGGGAGCGGGTGGCGACCGCTCCTGGCTCAACAAGGTTCGCCCGATGTACGGGCACAATTACCACTACCATATTCGCCTCTCTTGCCCGGCCGGCGACGATCAGTGCGGGGACCAGGCCCCGCCGCCCCCCGGCGACGGCTGTGGCGAGGAACTCGCTTATTGGTTCAGCGACGCGGTGCTGAACCCGCCGAAATCGACGAAGCCGGTGAGGCCCAAGCCGCCGATGACCATGGCGGCCCTTCCCGCCGCCTGCCGGGTGGTGCTGAAGGCCCGGTGAGCGCTACGGTTTTGCTGGCCAGGAGCATGGACCGATGTACCGCGACGCAGTGCTGACGGGCGGGGATCCGGAACGGCAGGCCGGATAGGCCATGCGGTCCTGCATTGCGACCGCACCATCCCTTATCGGAGTCCCACAATCGAACGGACTGGTTCCACTGTGGTCGTCGGCAGGACAATATCGGATGGTCCCGAAGCGATCGGCCGGGCTTCGTCCAGGGCATGGACAACATCCGTTCCGTTCAGATTCGTCAGCCGGCGCGCGGTCAGCATGAGCGTGCGCGTGCCGGACAGGGCCGCCATCTCCGCCGCATCGGTTTCGCCGTCGCGGGAACTCGTCGCCTCGTCGATAACGATCACATCCGGTAATGACGGCCTGGGGGTCGGAGGCATTCAAGAGCGATGCTGATCGCCCCGACCGCTGAAGAATCGGGGGCACAGCCGGAACTCCTCGCGGGGGGACTTAACCGTTCGATGGGCCGAGGGGCCGAGTCTCGCGCGCGCGGCGCAGGAAGGCGCGTGGCGGCTGTCCCGTGAGACGGCGGAAGGTCTTCGACATCTGGCTCGCATCGTTGAACCCCGCCAGGGGCACGATCTCGCTCAGGCTCAACGTCCCGCTGGCAATCAGGTCCTGCGCCCGGTTCACCCGCTCCCGCAGGATGAACTGATAGGGTGTCACGCCGAAGGATGTCTTGAAGGCGCGAACGAGATGGCCGACGCTGGTGCCGACGGCGTCCGCCAAATGTTGCAGGCTCAGCGGTTCAGCGAGGCGGGCGAGGATCAGTTCGCGAAGGGTCGCGGCCTGTGGCGACGTCAGCGTGGGGCCGGTGCGGCGGGGCATCGTTTCACCGCCTGAGAACAACTGCAGCAGCGTCGCCGATACGCTTTCCACCAACAATGGCCCGGTGGAGCATCCCGTCTCCAGGTCGGCCGACACGGCTTGCAGCAGATGGCTCACCGCGATCTGCGAGCGCGACGGAACGAACTGGGTCCGGATCTGTGTCTTGGTGAGGGAGGCGTCGGTGATGCGCTCGACGGCCTCCGGGGCCAGTCTCAGTGTCAGCGTACGGAACGGCCCGGTCCAACTCTCGACCACGGCAGCCCCCGGCTCGAGGACGATGATGTTGTCCTCCGAGAAATCGTAAGTCTGGCCCGACCAGAGGAAGCGCTGACTCGGCGGCGCCAGCGAAAGGGCGAAGTGGATGCCTTGCTGGACGATGGACACCGTCCCCTGGCTGCCGAGCATGATGTCGCTGAAGCCGATGCCGGACCACCCGAGGCCCGTGCTGGTCTGGAGCACAGCCTCGATCTCACCGTCGAGTTCGATCGTGCAACCGCATTCGCTCTGATCAATCCGCATTCACGCGATCATGATGCATGCGAAAACTCCCATTGGCAGCCCGTCTCCCGAACGGTCGCAAGAAACGCGTCTCGAAAGGCCCCGTCCTCGAGCGCCCAGTTTGGGCATTCGATCGGCAATGAGCCGCTTTGACGAACAACCGCCACCACAAGCCGTTCGATCTGCACTTTCGTGCAAAGCGATGCAGCACGCAAGGGTGAGATCCAATGAACCTGCATCCGACGCGACAAGGCCTATTGTGAAATGTCTTGCCTTTGTCGCTCAGCCTAGCCCGCTGACGGTGACTGCCACAGCCTCCTCGGGCAATGCGACTGCCCTTTGTCAAATCTATAATAAGACTTACCGCCCTCGGACCGCCTCGCTCCGGGGGCCGCAGATCATTGTTGTCGCCTAAGCCGATAGGAGGGGAAGCAAATTCCACACAGTCAAGCCTCACTTTGTCGATTGACTTACCTGCGACAAATTGTCAAATAATTCAAAAAACATGATTTTTATCAGTGCTTTGATTAGGAAAATACAGAATTCTAAGCCTTGCCTCATCCTCAGCAAGAATCGCCAAATTCCAGCAAACTTGGTGAGGAAAATCAGACCTTCGCCGACCGTAGCCGAAGAAACAGCCACGCCGTCATCAATCGACAACAAAGCTCACCGAGGGGCGACCTCAGGCATGAAGGTCGAAATTGAGGGTTGATGGACGATTCTGAGCGTGTAGTCTGGATAACAGAAAGCAAGACCGAATGCTTTCAAACATAGACTAGAGAAAAAGATCGACGTACCGAATACACTCTGGAGAGAATGAATGTCTAAGACGAATGACACCATCCGCACCCTCGATGCATCCGAGCTCGATGCGGTCGGCGGCGGCCTCTCCCTGGGTCTCGACCTCGACCTTTCGAGTGAACTCGGTGCCGTTTCGGGCACGATCGACCAAGTCGGCGGTTTGGTCGGCGGTCTCGTCGGCGGCCTGCTCGGCGCCGTTGGTGGCCTCCTGGGCGGCAAGTAGCCCGGCCCGCCAACCCGATTTCTCGGCATGGCGCGAAGCGAACGCGCCGCCTAATCTTGGAGATGTGACATGACCCAGAACCTCGACACCATCCGCGAACTCGACGCCACCGAACTCGACGCCGTCGGCGGCGGCCTGTCCCTCGGTCTGGACCTCGACCTGTCCAGCGAACTCGGCGCCGTTTCCGGCGTGGTCGGCCAGGTGGGTGGCTTGGTGAGTGGCCTCGTCGGCGGTCTTCTCGGCGCGGTCGGCGGCCTCCTCGGCGGCCACTGAGCACTTATCCGCATCAATCCTGATCGGTGAATAAGCGTGGCGGGCCAGTAGGCCCGCCGCGCTTCTCGTGCATAAGACGCCTCAACATCGAACTACGCCGCCATTGGGCTAGGAGGACCGCCGAACCCGATGACGTCGCCGCTTTTTCGCGCAGAGGTCGCCCGAGCGCGCCAGGATTCCTGGTTGGGCGAAGCCCAGATCGTGCAGCCACTCTCAATCCGGCTGATGACCGCGATCACGATCCTGATCACCATCGCGGCAATCCTGTACGTGGTCTTCGGCACCTACACCCGCCGTATCCACGCCTTCGGCATGCTCACACCGGATGTGGGTCTCATCACCGTGGCGAGCCCGGTGGCCGGACGCGTCAGCGCCTCGGGGGTGAAGGAGGGGGACCGGGTCGTGCAGGGCCAGCTTCTCTACACGCTCGACCTCGACGCCGTCTCAGCCAAAGGCCCGACCCAGCAGCGCATCATCGATCAGCTGGCCCGGCAGAAGGAGACGATCGAGGCGCAATCTCGGTTGCGGTCAGCCATGGCGGCCACCGAGAAGCGCTCGCTCGCCGAGCAGATCGACAACCTCCAATCCCAGTCGCGGCAATTGGAGGAGCAGGTCCAGTTGCAGGAGAAGCTGGTGCCGCCGCTGAAAGAGCGGGTCGATGTCCTCGCCAAGGCGGTGAGCGACGGCTTTGCCCGCTCGGCCGACCTCCAGAACCAGAATTACCTCTACCTGCAGGCGAGTTCCCAGCTTGCCCAGTTCCGCAATTCGCGCCTGCAGCTCATGGGCAAGGTCGGCGAGTTGCAGGCGACGCTCGCCACTTTCGACGACAAGCTCGCCCGCGACCTCGCCGAGATGGACCGCACCGCCGCCCAGTTGGAGCAGCAGCGGGCCGAGAGCGAGGCCCGCCGGGCCATCGAGGTGCGGGCGCCGGAGAAGGGCATCCTCACCTCCATCCGGGTCCAGGCTGGCCAGGGCGTGGCGGCGGGTGCCACGCTGCTCACCCTGCTGCCGAGCGAGGGTAGGCTGCAGGCGAACCTGTTCGTGGAATCCTCCGCCATCGGCTTCATCGATACGGGGGAGGCGGTGATGCTGCGCTATGCGGCCTTCCCCTTCCAACGCTTCGGCCTCTATCGCGGCACCGTCTCGGAGGTGACCCGCGCGCCCCTGGAGGCCGCCGACCTGCCGGAAGCCGCCGGCGCCAAGGCGAAGAACGGCGACGGGATCTACCGCATCATCGTGCGGCCGGACGAGAACAGCGTGATCGCCTATGGCGAGAGCCGCCGTCTGGAAGCCGGGATGAGGGTCGAGGCCGACATCGCCCTGGAGAAGCGCCCCCTCTACCGATGGCTTCTCGACCCGCTCTACCGGGTCAAGCGCAGCGTCGATCTCGTGACCCGCGGCGGATGAAAGCGTGAGCCTGCTCAGCACCCTTCAGTTCGGCTTCGGCCGGCGCGTGCCCGTCCTGCTTCAGGCGGAGGCCGCCGAATGCGGCATGGCCTGCCTCGGCATGGTGCTGGGGTATCACGGCCGCCATGTCGATCTCGGCGCCCTGCGCCGCCGCCACGCCCTGTCGCTCAAGGGCATGACCCTGCGCAACCTCATCGATCTGGCGGGCTCGATGGGCCTCGCCACCCGGGCCTTGCGGGCGGAGCTGAAGGACCTGCCCAAGCTCAAGACGCCTTGCATCCTGCATTGGGGGCTCAACCATTTTGTCGTGCTCACCGCCGTGAGCGGCAGGGGGATCGTCATCCACGATCCCGCCCGGGGGCGGCGCAAGCTCACCTTCGCGGAGGCGTCGCGGGAGTTCACGGGCGTCGCCCTGGAGGCGAGCCCGACCACCAGCTTCGTGCGCGAGAAGCGGCAGCGCGGACTGGCGCTAGGCGACCTGTTCCGGACGATCGGCGGCATCCGCCCGGCGCTCGCCCAGATCCTGGCCCTGTCCCTCGGCATCGAGCTCGTCGCGATCCTGATGCCGATCGCTTCGCAGATCGTCATCGACGAGGTCATCGTCAACGCCGATCTCGACCTGTTGCTGGTGGTGGCGGTGGGGCTCGCCCTTCTGCTCGTCGTCCAGCTCGTCCTCTCGGTGGCGCGGACCTGGGCGATCATGCTCACCGGGACCAAGCTGAACTACCAATGGTCGGGGAGCTTGTTCGACCACCTCTCGCGCCTGCCACTGGACTATTTCGAGAAGCGGCACGTCGGCGACGTGATCTCGCGCTTCGGCTCCCTGGCGACGATCCAGAAGGGGCTCACCACCGATCTCGTCCAGGCCGTGCTCGACGGGATCATGTCCATCGGCATGCTCGCCATGCTGGTGGTCTATGGCGGCTGGCTATCCCTCGTCGTCGTCGCCTCGACGGCGCTCGCCGCAGCGCTGCGGATCGCCGCCTACGCCTCCTACCGCGAGGGCACCGAGGAGGCGATCGTCGCCGAGGCGCGCCAGCAGAGCCACTTCATCGAGACCGTGCGCGGCATGGCGAGCGTGAAGCTCCTCGACCTGCGCGAGCGCCGGCGCGGCACCTGGATGAATCACTTCGTCACCTCGCTGAATGCGCGGCTGCGGCTCCAGCGCCTCGACCTCGTCTTCGGCCGGGCCAATGAGCTGCTGTTCGGCGTCGACAGGCTGCTCCTGCTCGTGCTCGGCGCGCGGGCGGTCATCGACCAGTCGATGACGCTCGGCATGCTGGTGGCCTTCCTCGCCTATCGCGACCAGTTCTCGCAGCGGATCGGCAACCTGATCCAGTCGGGCTTCCAGCTGCGCATGCTCAACGTCCAGACCGATCGGCTGTCGGACATCGTCATGAGCGAGCCCGAGGAGGGTTCCGGCTCCACCCTGGAACCGGCCGCCCCGGCGCTGATCCGGGCGGCGGAGGGTACGGGGAGTGTCGCCGTGAAGGAGCTCGCCCTGCGCTACGGCGCGGACGAGCCCTGGATCTTCCGCGACCTCAGCCTCGACGTGCCGGCGGGGACGAGCTTCGCCATCACCGGCCCCTCGGGCTCGGGAAAGACCTCGCTGATGAAGATCATGATGGGCCTGCTGCCGGCGAGCGAGGGGCGCGTCCTCGTCGAAGGGCAAGAGATCCGCACCCTCGGGGCGGCCAGCTATCGCCGCCGGATCGCGGGCGTGATGCAGAATGACGGCCTCTTCGCCGGCTCCATCGCCGAGAACATCGCCAGTTTCGACGAGCGGCCGGATGCCGGCTGGATCGAGGAATGCGCCGCGCGCGCCGCGATTCTCGCCGACATCAAGCGCACCCCGATGGGGTTCGAGACCCTCGTGGGCGATATGGGTTCGACGCTCTCGGGCGGCCAGAAGCAGCGGGTCATCCTTGCCCGCGCCCTCTACCGCAAACCGGAGATCCTGTTCCTCGACGAGGCGACGAGCCATCTCGACGAAGCGACGGAAGCGGTCATCGCCGAGGCTTTGCGCGATCTGCGCATGACCCGAATCATCGTCGCCCACCGCCCGGCCACCATTGCCGGAGCGGACCACGTCTTCACCCTGATCCCCTCCACATGAGGCCCCGTCGGGACGGGGGTCTTCGCGCCCGCCCGTCGAGGGGCCACCTTTGCGCGAGCGTCAGACGCCGCGATAGTGTTCGTCGGTGACCTGTTCCAACCACGTCACCGCCCGGCCTTCGAGCTGCTCTTGGATCGCGATATGCGTCAGGGCCGTCGTTGCCGTTGCCCCGTGCCAGTGTTTTTCGCCCGGCTCGAACCAGACGACGTCGCCCGGCCCGATAGCCTCCTTAGGGCCGCCCTCCCGCTGAACCCAGCCGGCCCCGAAGGTGACGATGAGGGTCTGGCCGAGCGGATGCGTATGCCACGCGGTGCGGGCGCCCGGCTCGAACGTCACGCTCGCTCCAGCGACCCTCGCCGGTTCGGGCGCGGAGAAAAGAGGGTCGATCCGCACGGTCCCGGTGAACCATTCGGACGGTCCCCTGCCGGACGGTCGCGACCCGCTGCGTGTGATCTCCATTCGCCTGCTCCTCCGTTTTCGCCGGATCGACCGTCAAAGCGACCAGCCACCATCGATCACCGTGGCGGCTCCGGTCACGAACCCACCGAGGTCCGAGCACATCCAGAGCACCGCTTCTGCGATCTCCTCCGGCTTGCCGAGGCGCCCTACCGGTTCGAGGTCGATCGCCTTTTGAACGTCGCCTCCCGTGAAACGGTCCATCATCGGCGTTTCGATATTGCCGGGCAGGATGGCGTTCACCCGAATGTTCTTCCTGGCATAGTCCAGCGCCGCCGAGCGGGTCAGACCGATGATGGCGTGTTTGGAAGCGGCATAGGCCGCGCCGCCCGCGACACCGCGGATGCCGGCACCGGAGGAGGTGTTGACCACCACGCCGCCACCCTGGCGCACCATCTGCGCCAGCTCATACTTCATGCAGAGGAAGGTCCCCCTCAGGTTGATGTCGAGGATGCGGTCCCATTCGTCGAGTTCGATCTCGTGGACCGGCGTGGCCCTGTTCTCGACTCCGGCATTGTTGAAGGCACAGTCGAGGCGCCCGAAGCGTTCGACGGTTCCGGCAATCGCCGCTTCCACCTCTTCCGGCAGAGACACGTCGCAACGGATCGCCAGGACTTCTCCGCCGGCCGCTTCGATCTCGGCCCGCAAGTGTTCCAGGGTCGCCTCAGTCCGGTCGGCAATCGCCACGCGAGCCCCCTCGGCCGCGAAAGCGAGGGCGGCGGCACGTCCGATGCCGCTGGCGGCACCGGTGACGAAAACGACCTTTTCGGTGAAACGGTGCGTGGTGAGCATGTCGGAAGCCTCCGGCTGGGCGTGATGGCGAGCCTTACCGCTCACCGATCAGCGACAAGTAGGCTCACGGCCTCACTCCGATGACCCGCCATTGCTTCAACAGACCGATGAGCATGGCTCATCGCTGGCGACATCGCGCCTACAGACCGAGCGGGCGAAGCTCGCGAACCAGATCGATGAGGAGCCGCAGGCCTGTCGGCAACTGGCGACGTCCCGGATAGTAGATGTGAAAGCCGGCTCCCTCGGGTGCCCAATCCGTCAGAACGACGCGCAGTTCACCGCGACCGACCGGCGACCTGACGCATGGTTCGGGGAGGTAAGCCAGCCCCCCGCCTGCCATCGCGAGGGACAGTGCGAAGTGCGTGTTGTCGATCGTCACGGCGCCGGGCACGTCGAGCGCGAGCGACTCACCGGCCCGTTCGAACTCCCAACCGTAGAGCCGTTCGTCGCCGAGGCGGATGCGCAGGCACCGATGCGCCAACAGGTCGTGTGGATGCGCCGGCGTTCCATGCCGATCGAGATAACAGGGTGCGCCGACAACCACCCAGCGAAGGTCGGCCGACAGGCGCTGGGCGATCATGTCCTGAGCGACGGTGCCGCCATATCGGATGCCCGCATCGGCCCCGGCATCCACGATGTCGAGCAGCTCGTTGGAGACGCGGACGTCGATCTCAATATGCGGATGGCGCTCGGTGAAGACGGGCAGCACTGGCGCGAGCAGCAGCGTGCTGGCATGTTCGAGCACATTGAGACGAATGCGCCCCGCGGCGTTCCCTGGCTCCCGGTGGCGGTTGAGTCCGTCGAGCGCCGAACCGATCGCCGCGAAGGGCGCATCGAGCGACGCCAGAAGCTCTTCACCCGTTGCGGTCAGGGTGACGCTCCGGCTGGTGCGATTGATCAGCCGCACGCCGAGGCGAGCCTCCATCGCCTTGAGGGCATGGCTCAGCGCGGAGGCACTGACACCGAGTTCCAGCCCTGCGCGCCGGAAACTCAGGTGGCGAGCGATGGCGAGGAAGGTGCCGAGATCGGCAAGATCGGTCCGACTGGTCAGCATGAGGGCAGGAGAACGTTCGCTGGCGGGAAAGTGATCCGAGCCGGCCTCCGTCAGCACAGGCTCGCAGGCCGAGGTTATCCACCGTCAGGCATTGTCCCTAGGGACTTCCGGTTCGACCGGGCACAATCGGCCGATGGGCCTGCTTCTCATCCTCTCCATCGGCCTCGTGGCGGGCGTCGTCAGCGGCATCATCGGCACCGGCTCCTCGATCATGCTGGTGCCGGTCCTCGCTTATGTCTACGGGCCCAAGGAAGCCATTCCGATCATGGCGGTCGCGGCCGTGATGGCGAACCTCTCCCGCATCCTGGCATGGTGGCGAGAGGTCGACTGGCGGGCCGTCGCTACCTATGCGGCGACCGGAATTCCGGCGGCGATGCTCGGCGCCCGCACGATGCTGGTCCTGCCGCCGCATGCTGTCGATCTGGCGATCGGCGCGTTTCTTCTGGCGATGATCCCCGGACGCCGCTGGCTGGCCGACCGCCTCGTCAGAGTGCGGCTCCCCCATCTGGCGGTTGCCGGAGCGGTCATCGGCTTCCTGACGGGCATCGTCGCCTCGACCGGCCCGGCCTCGGTTCCGGTCTTCATCGGCTACGGCCTGACCAAGGGTGCGTTCATCGGCACGGAGGCCGCTGCGTCGCTGGCAATCTACCTGACCAAGACCCTGACCTTTCAGGGAACCGGCGCATTGCCGGTCGCGGATTTCGTCAGAGGCCTCGCCGTGGGCGCGGCTCTCATGGTGGGGGCGTTCGTGGCAAAGCCCTTCGTGCTTCGCCTCGCCCCGGAGACGTTCCGGTTCATGATGGACGGGCTTCTGGCGATCTCGGGCACGTGTCTCGTCTGGAATGGCCTCGGGTGACCCATCGCGTCGAGGAGCCGAGGCCGTGCTCGACGCGAAAGGGGCTGCCGGGCCATTGCGGTCCGGCAGCCCCTTTCGGATCGTCTTCGAGCCGGCTGGATCGCCACCCGGCTCGAAGTCGGGACGGGTGTTACTCCGCAGCCTGGAGAACCGGCATCTCGGCTGCCAGAGGCATCGGGTTGCCGCCCAGTGCCGCCGCGAGTCTGACCTCGTCGACCTCGCCCTCCCAGCGGGCGACCACGATGCAGGCCACCGCATTGCCGATGAAGTTGGTGAGCGCGCGGCACTCGGACATGAAGCGATCCACGCCGAGGATCAGCGCCATGCCGACGACGGGCACGGAGGGCACCACCGCGAGGGTCGCCGCCAGGGTGATGAAGCCCGAACCGGTGACGCCGGCCGCGCCCTTGGAAGAGAGCATGGCCACGAGAAGCAGGAGGCCCTGCTCGCCATAGGTGAGCGGCGTGTCCGTGGCCTGCGCGATGAAGAGCGCCGCCATGGTCATGTAGATGTTGGTGCCGTCGAGGTTGAACGAGTAGCCGGTGGGGACCACGAGGCCGACGACGGGCTTCGAGCAGCCGGCGCGCTCCATCTTCTCGAGCAGCGAAGGCAGGGCCGACTCGGAGGACGAGGTACCGAGGACAAGCATGAGCTCCTCCTTGATGTAGCGGATGAGCTTGATGATCGAGAAGCCGTTGTAGCGGGCGACGAGGCCGAGCACGCCGAGCACGAAGATCGCCGAGGTCAGGTAAAAGGCGCCGACGAGGTAGGCGAGGTTGGCGAGCGAGGCGATGCCGTACTTGCCGATGGTGAAGGCCATGGCGCCGAAGGCGCCGATGGGCGCGACCTTCATGATGATGTTGACGACGCCGAAGATGGCTTCCGACAGCACCTTGATGATGTCGAGGACCGGCTTGCCGCGATCGCCCAGGAAGGCGAGGCCGAAGCCGAACAGCACGGAGAAGAACAGGACCTGAAGGATCTCGCCGCCCGAGAACGCACCCACCGCCGTGGTCGGGATGATGTTCATGAGGAAGTCGGTGATCGACTGCGTCTTCGCCTTGTCGGCGTACATCGCGATCGACTTCGGATCGAGGGACTTCGGATCGATGTGCATGCCCGCGCCCGGCTGGACGAGGTTCGCCACGATCAGGCCGACGATGAGAGCCAGGGTCGAGAAGGTGATGAAGTAGATGAGCGCCTTGCCGCCGACGCGCCCGACCTTCTCGAGATTGGTCATGCCGGCGATGCCGGAGACGACCGTGAGGAAAATCACCGGCGCGATGATCATCTTGACGAGCTTGATGAAGGCATCGCCGAGCGGCTTCATGTCCGCGCCGACCTGCGGGTAGAAGTGACCGAGGGTGATGCCGATCGCCACGGCGACGAGAACCTGGAAATACAGCGTGCGATAGAGGGGCTTGGGCTTTGCCGGCGCGTGCGGCGCGGTGAGCGGTGACGGTATGGCGGCCATGGCGGGCTTCTCCCTTGGGAATAGATCGGTTCGGATCGAAGCGCCGGGGTGTCCGGGCCTCGTCGTCTTTTGGTCTTGGCGTCCGGGGCTAGACCCCTTCGGCGCACAGCTCTGCGATGAACGCAGGCCTGCGTTTCGGTCTGAGAATGGCAACCGCCGTGCCAGATCGGGAACTCCTGAAATAATTCGTTAAAACATTGATTTGAGACATATTTTTCAGATGGTCGCCAATCTCCTCCTCACGTCGAATGCGGTTATCCGCACCCCGCCGCGAAATTCCGTCCGGAATTCCGCACTGGAGCGAGCCCCTTGAATTCGAATGTCTCGCCTCGCGAGGGAACCGATCGCGGATTTCTGAAACGGTCGCGCCGGAGCCTCGCCCTCGCCGCCAGCCTCGTCCTCGTATGGGTCGCGGCGTGGCTGGCTGGGCAGGCCGCCGAACGCTGGGCGCTGTCCGACCTGCGCCGCACGGCACAGTCGACCCTGGCGCTGCAGGTCGGCGCCTTGCGGGCCGAGATGCAGAAGCAGGCCTCGCTCCCCCTCGCCCTCGCGGCGGACCCGGAAATCGCCGCCGTGGCGGGGCCGGATCCGACGCCGGCCATGGTCGAGCAGGTGAGCAAGCGCCTCGCCCAGGTGGCGGCCGCCACGGGCTCGGCGGTGATCTACGTCATTCGCCCCGACGGCATCACCGTGGCCGCGAGCAACGCGGAGGCCGAGCGCAGCTTCGTCGGCCGGGACTACGCGTTCAGACCCTACTTCCGGCAGGCCATGGCCGATGGCGCCGGGTCGCAATTCGCCTTGGGCACGGTGAGCGGCCGGGCGGGGCTCTACCTGTCGCGGCGGATCGGCGAGGCTGGCGGCGTCGTCGTGGTGAAGATCGAGTTCGATGGGGTCGAGGCCGCGTGGCGGCAATCGGGAGACGGGGTGTTCGTGGCCGATGCGCGGGGCATCGTCCTCGTGGCGAGCGATCCCGCCTGGAGCTTCGCCACCCTGCGCGAGGTCGGCGACGACGAGCGGAAGCGCATCCGCGCGGCGCTGGAATTCGGCGAGGCGCCGCTCTCGGCGCTCCCGCTCCATCCGGTCGGGGGGATGCGGGATCTCGTCCGCGTCGGCCGGGGATCGCGGCCCGCCCGGACGGCCCTCGCCCTGGATGCCCCCATTCCGGGCACCGACTGGCGGCTCCATACCTTGACGCCCGTGGGCCCTGCCGTGGACCGCGAGCGGGTGCAGGCCTGGATCATCGCCGCCCTCGGCACCGGCCTGGCCTGTATCGGGATCGCGACCCTGGCGGGCCGTCGGCGGCGGACCCGCCAGCACCTCGCTCAGGCTGCGGCGCGCCGGGAAGAATTGGAGAGGAGCGTACGCGAGCGGACGCTGGAGCTCACCGACGCCAACAGGATGCTTCGGCTGGAGATCGAGGAGCGGCGGAGGGCGGAGGAGGAACGACGACAGGCGGAAGCCGAGCGGGAGCGCCTGGGCCGCGAACTCGCCCAGGCCGGACGGCTCGCAGCGTTGGGGCAGTTCGCCGCCAGCATGGCGCATGAGATCAACCAGCCGCTGGCCGCCATCCGCTCCTACGCCGACAATGCGGCGATCCTGGTGCGGCGGGGCCGGGGCGAGGAGGCGGCGGAGAACGCCTTCGCCATCGGCCGCCTCACCGACCGCATCGGCGGGCTGACGCGGCAGCTCAAGGGGTTCGCCCGGCGCTCGTCGCCCCGTCGCGAGCCCGTGGCGCTCGCCGATATCCTCGCCAACAGCCTGGAACTGGTGGAAGCACGGGCACAGGCGGCCCGGATTGCGATCTCGGCGGAGAGGCCGGCTCCCGGCCTCTACGTCCTCGGCGACGGGCCGCGCCTCGAACAGGTCGTGGTGAACCTGCTCCAGAACGCCCTCGACGCGGCGGCGGGGAGCACCGATCCACGGGTCTCCCTTCTGGTGCGGGACGTGCCCGATAATCGCGTGGCCATCGAGGTCCGCGATACCGGGCCGGGCCTCCCCGAGACCATCCGGGCGCAGGTCTTCGATGCCTTCTTCACCACCAAATCCGATGGGCTCGGTCTCGGGCTCGCCATCGCGCGCGGAATCGTCGAGGATTGCGGCGGCAGCCTGAACGCCATGGACGATCCGGCCGGCGGCGCGGTGTTTCGGATGGAACTGGCCAAAGCCCCCGTGGAGACGACACCGTGAGCGTTGAAGAGGGTGCGGGCGGGTCGGCCGAACGGGTCGTCTTCATCGACGACGAGACGGATGTCTGCCGCGCCAACCGCCAGAGCCTGGAGCTCGACGGGTTCACGGTGGAGACCTTCGGGGCCGCCGGACCGGCGCTGGCTGCCATCCTCGCCGATCCGCCCGGCCTCGTGGTCACCGACGTGCGCCTGCCCGATCTCGACGGCATCGCCCTGCTCGGGCGGATCAAGGCGATCGATCCGGAACTGCCCGTGATCCTGATCACCGGGCATGGCGACATCCGCATGGCGGTGGGCGCCATGCGCGACGGGGCCTACGATTTCCTGGCCAAGCCCTATCCGGCCGAATCCCTCGTCGCCTCGGCGCGCCGCGCGCTGGAGCGGCGCCGGCTCGTCCTCGAGAACCGCACCCTGCGCGCCCGGCTGGACGCGGCGGTGGAGGAGGACCCGGCCTTCCTCGGCATCTCACCCGAGATGGTGCGCCTGCGCCGCCTCGTGCGCGAGGTCGCCCAGGCCGATGTGGACGTGCTCGTCTTCGGCGAGACCGGGTCTGGCAAGGAGGTGGTGGCGAGCGCCCTGCATCGCTGGAGCCGGCGGGGCGGCCGGAACTTCGTCGCCATGAATTGCGGGGCGCTGCCCGACAGCGTCGTCGAGAGCGAGCTCTTCGGCCACGAAGCGGGCGCCTTCACCGGGGCCCTCAAGCGCCGCGTCGGCCGGATCGAGCACGCGCAGGGGGGCACGCTGTTCCTCGACGAGATCGAGAGCATGCCGCTCGGTCTCCAGGTCAAGCTCTTGCGCGTGCTGCAGGAACGGGCGGTGGAGCCGCTGGGCACCAACGAGATCCGCCCCATCGACATGCGCGTGGTGGCGGCGACCAAGGTCGATCTCGGCCAGGCGGCGGCGCAGGGCACCTTCCGCGACGACCTCTACCACCGGCTCAACGTCATCACGATCGCGATCCCGCCCCTGCGCGACCGGCGCGAGGACGTGATGCTACTGTTCCAGGAGTTCCTGACCCGCGCGGCGACGCGCTTCGGCCGCGAGCCCGCGCCGATCACCGCAGCCGTGCGGGAGCACCTGCGCCGGCACGACTGGCCCGGCAACGTGCGCGAACTCGGCCATTTCGCCGAGCGTCACGCCCTGGGCCTCGGGCAGAAGGAGGTCTCGCCGCCCGAGGCCGCCACCGCCGGAACCCTGGCCGAACAGGTCGACCGGTTCGAGCGCGGCCTGATCCGCGAGGAGCTGATCATGGCCGGCGGGGACGTCCGCATCGCCGCCGAATCCCTCGGCACACCGCGCAAGACCCTCTACGACAAGATCGCCCGGCACGGCCTGACGCCCACCGATTATCGTTGAGACGGAAGGGCTTGGCTCTCCTCAGAAGCGGCGATCCTTGCGGTCCGGGTTCGGGCCGGTGGTGTGATAGCTGGCCATGCAGGCGTGATAGATCTGCGAGCCGAGGTCGTAGAGGCTGAGGTTGTTCGGGTTGGCGGCGCTGAAGACCTGCGCCCTGGCCTGTTCGCGACAGGCGGCGTCCTGCGGGCTCTGGATCGGCGGCTCGTTCACCTGCTGCGCGAGGGCGGCACCCGTGAAAGCGATGAGGAGAAAGGCGGTCAGGGTCGTGCGCATGGTGTCGGATTCCGTCGCGGGGAGAGGGACATAGGGAGGGGAAGGGTCTCGGTGGTGACGAGGATCGTGCCGGGAGCCCCTCCCCCTGCGGACTTGCCGGCGCCGAAAGGACGAAAGAGAATCTCGCGCAGTCCGTCTTCGATCTGTGCCGTGAGACCCCGACCGGGGCAAGACGCCATCGACGGGCGGGCTTCGAATCCGGTGCGCGCCGCCCGAGCCGGATCGCCACCGCCACGCGCACCCTGTTTCGACCGCCATCGGGCGGCCTTTCATGCGCCATCCACACGGGACATTAACGGCCGGCGTGCTCTTGGAAATCCGGAGCCGTACCGGTGGATTTCCCCCGGTATCGGCCATGACGCGGCCATCGCCATGCGGATGGCCGCCCGACCCGCCTTCAGCCCGCCGACCGCACGGACGACCCACGGATGAACCCCTATCTCCTCCTCGCCCTGGCCATCGGCGCCGAAGTGACGGCGACCCTCGCCCTCAAGGCGGCCGACGGTCTCACCAAGCCGGTGCCGACGATCATCGTGGTGCTGGGCTACGGCACGGCGTTCTGGCTGATGTCGAACAGCATGAACATGCTGCCGATCGGGATCGTCTACGCGATCTGGGCCGGGGTCGGCATGGTCGGCGCGGCGGTCGGCGGCGCGCTGCTGTTTCAGGAGCCGATCACCCTGCCGATGATGATCGGGATCGCGGTGATCGCCGTCGGCGTGACGATCCTCGCCTCGGGCCAGACCGCGCATCACTGAGGGGCGATGTCGCGATTTGCCCGCCTCCGGCCCCGCTTTCGCCGCCCCCGACTCGCCGGGGCGCTGATCTGCGCCTTGGCGCTGGGCGGGCTGGCGGCCGCCATCGGGCCGCTGCTCGGCGTGCCGAACCCGATCACGCTCGCCGCCCTCGCCATCGTCGAGCCCTCCTCCGTCGGCACCTGGTTCGCGAGCCGGGTGGTGGCGGCGCCGCCCTCGTCCCGCCCCCTGCCCGTCCGGCTTCACGCGATTCCCGACCGGGTTCCCTGGAAGGGACGGAGCGTTCCCCTGGCGGAGATGCTGCGGGCGACCCATACCAACGCCCTGCTGGTGACCCAGGACGGCGTCCTCGTCCACGAATGGTACCGCCCCGGCTCGGGGCCGGCGACGCTGTTCCCGTCCTGGTCGGTGGCCAAATCGGTGGTCTCGCTGCTGGTCGGACAGACGATCGCCGAGGGCAAGCTCGCCGAGACGGACCATGTGTCGGCCCTGCTGCCGTATCTGCGGGACGAGCCGGCCTTCGGCCGCATCACCGTCCGCGACCTCCTCGACATGACGAGCGGACTCGCGGTGCCGGAGAATTACGACCCGTGGGACCCGCTCACGGGCACCGCCGGCCTATACCTCACCCGCGACATCCGGGAGTTCGTGCGCGACCACGCCACCCTGTCGTCGAAGCCCGGCAGCACGGGGCAATACCGCAGCATCGACACCGAGATCCTCGGCCTGATCCTCGCGGAGGTCCAGAAGAAGCCCCTGGCCGACCTCCTCTCGGAGGCGATCTGGAAGCCCATGGGCGCGGAGGCGAAGGCGACCTGGAATCTCGACCGGCCGGGGGGGACGGAGAAGGCCTTCTGCTGCATCAACGCCGTGGCGCGGGATTTCGCCCGCCTGGGGCTGATGGTGGCCGACCATGGCCGCGTCGGCGGCACGCACATCGTCCCGGCACGCTGGATCGAGCGGATCGAGACCCCGGCGCGCCGGGATGTCGACGGCTGGCCCTACTCGGCGCAATGGTGGCACGTGCCGGAAGGGGACGACGACATCTCCGCCATCGGCGTCTATGGGCAATACGTCTACATCAACCGCGACACCGGCACGGTGATCGTCAAGCTCAGCGATCACGGCGCCGAGCAGGACGAAGCCGACACGCTGGCGGTGATGCTGGCGATCTCGCGGGAGCTGGCGGCGGCGCGCCCGGCGCGTTGAGGCGAAGGACCGGGCGGCGGGACCACGCGGCGCTCGCTGTCATCGGAGCCGAAGGTATCGGCCGACGATGCGCAATTTCAGTTGTTCGGAATGGACTTGCACAAAGGCAACTTCAGCCCTGATGCCTATGCCGAGGGCTTGCTTTGATTTTCTGGTCCGAGATCTCACCTCAGGATGAGGTAAAGCCTTGGAACAACAACTTGAACAGGGCTACATCGATCTAGTGGGGAACATCTGACGTTTGGTACCCGTTACCGGGGCTGCTTTCGACCCATTGCGGACGTAGGCACTTCGCCTGAAACTGCTCGCATGGCCGAGCAGTCGAAACCTCCCGTCAATGCCGTGGTGCGCGTTCCAGCCGTCACTATCTCCCGAACGTCGATGGAGGCGACAGTAGGCCCCCTTGATCGGTTCGAGGCATCCAAGGTGAGCGGCTTCAACTACGCTCAGATCGGCACGTCCGAAGACTGCGCATGGTCAGACGTGCTCGCTCTCATTGAACGGGTCGGTCCAGCATTGCTGGGGCACGTCGAGCGCGGAGAGGTTGGGCGGCCGTCCCTAGACGTTGCCTTCTTCGTCCAGGAGGATCGCGTGACTGCTTCGTTGCTCGTGCCGAACGACGTGGTGGCAGCGATTGGTCGCTTCGGTCTTGACCTAGAAGCGTCGGCCTATCTCGCGAGTGACTGACGACCGCTTTCCACCCACCTCGGACGTTAGGGATTGGTACCAGCCGTCAGATTGTGCCCCCTCCATCAACGACGCCACGGAAAAACGCAGGAGCGCCGACTATATCCAGCCGCCATCATTGATCCGCGCCCTGATCCGATACGGCTCCGCCAGGACGTGGGCGTGAGAGATGCCGGCGGCCATTGCCATGGCGGCGGACGAAGAGGAGGTCGTCGAACGGCAGGCATGGAACCCGGCCGTCGTCACCGACCAGCGGAAGCGGGTCTTGTCGCTCCGGCACGCTGACACGGCAACGCTATGGTTGGGCAAGGTGGGAATCTGCATCTCGCCATCATGGCACGGTCGCCCGAACCCTCCAAGGTCGGGGCGACCCCATCGGATCCCAGACCGACCCACCCCCGTCCCGCCGCCTACGCGGCCGGGGACCGCCGCCGGGCGAGGCTGCGCATCCGTGCCACCGCCTCGGCCCGCCAGTTGCGCAGGAGCCGCCGCCTCACGCCGTCCCAGCCGATCGCCTGGACCGGCGAGACGGGATCGATGAGGGCGCTGAGCGCCCGCGAGTAATCGAGCACGAGACCGGGCGTCCAGGTCATCGCGCCGGCCCCGTTGCGCAGGAGGGCGGCCGCCCAGAATTCCGGGCTCAGGGCGGCCTGGGCGAGCCTGCGCCACGGCTTGCCGGCCCGGCTGAAGGCGCCCTCCACGGCGGCGTCGAGGGCGCGGGCGACCGCCGTCGAGCAATTCCGGCCCACGAGATTGTAGGTCGCGTCGCGGCGATAGCCGGCCCAGAAGCGCGTCAAGCCCGCCCCGTCGATGCCGTGCAAGGTGACCGTGACGGTGGCCTCGCACCAATCGTCCGCCTCCGCGCGGTAGCTCGGCAGGAAGCGGCCCGGCACGTTGTTCTCCGGGCCGGCCCGCAGGGTGGCGCGCAGGTTGTCGGGGGAGCGGTCGATCTCCACGGCGGGGTAATGGCTCACATAGAGCGGGCTCCCGTGCGTCCCGCTGCCATCGCCCAGTTCCAGGGCCGCGTGCCCGGTGGAGATGTGGCCGGACCCGTTCACGGAGATGACGTAGCGATGGACCAGGCGCTGCCGGGCCGGGATCGAGGCCGTTCCCGTCGGCGTCCAGACATAGACGGTGAGCGTGTCCGTGCCGGCCCCGTCGGCGTGCGGTCCGGCTGCCGCCGGAGGGCGCCGCAACCGCAGCCCGAGGATCGCCACCTTGATCCCCGCCAGCATCAGGAAGGCGCCGATGCAGAACCCCACCGTGCCGGCGTACCAGGTGGGCCAGGGCTGCAGGGTGATGATGCCCAGCGCCACGCCCAGCGCCCCATGCGCCGCCGACAGGCGCCAGCCCGGAAAGCGGAGCACATAGGAGAGCGCGAAGCGCGACAGGCCGTCGAACAGGAAGGCCGTCCCGAACAGCATGGCGAGGAGGAACGTGCTCGAGGACGAGGCCAGCATCGTCAGCACCGCCACCACGAGGAGGAGCGCCGCCTTGAGGAGGCGCAACCGGCGCGCGGCGCCCGTGGCGACGAGGCCGCGCAGGAACGCGCCCACAGCCTCGACCACGAGGAGGAGGCCGAACCAGCGGTCGGGAATATGCGTGGCCCCGTCGAGGGCATCGATCACGAGGGCGGCGCCGAACCCCGTCCAGACGAGACCCGCCCCGGTGACGAGGCCCCAGCGCCGGTGGACCGCCTCCCGCCCCACCAGCAGCAGCCAGAGCGGCAGCGCCATCTGGCTCGCCGGAGCCTCGGAGGCGGCGAGGAGATCGTCGACGGGGGCGCCCTCTCCCTTGGCCAGAGCGAGGTTCACGACGCCCTGCCCCTTCAGGCTCAGCCGCCCGTGGCCGGAATCGCCCTCGGGGCGGGACGCGTCCGTCGCGGAGCCGTCGTGGAATGATTGAGGCCGCATGGTCACCGGTGATCGCCCCCCGCAGTGCGCCATCTCCTATCACCGAGAAGCCAGAACAAGGGAAAGGTTCGCTTAAAGGAGCCGCATCGACCCGATGTTTTTCGAGGCTGAGTGCATGTCCTCTACGTTTTGGTGTGCCTTCGGTACGGGGCCGCCGCGTGGGGGAGGCGCGCCGCGCCGAGAGGCTGGTTGAGGTGTTTGTCCAAGGCTTGACCTGGAGTGCAGCGTTGAGCTGAGTTCGACGTCCCGATCCATCGGCCCGGTTGTCGAGGCCGCCGGCGGCTGCCATGGTCGCCCGATGGCACAGTCACCTCCCTCCCGCTACTCCCCCTCCGAACTCATCGAGCAGTTGCGGGAGGCCGCCGAAGAGATCGCGCCCGAACTGCCCGGCATCCGGGCGGAGGAGACGCTGGAGGGCGAGGCGGCCCAGACCATCGAGGAGATGGCCGAGGCCCTGATGCGGATCGCGAACGGGGCGCCGCGCCCCCAGGACCTCGCCCGCGCCGCCCTGGAGGCCAAGGCGCCCCTGAAGCCGATCGGCCGCCCCAAGAGCACCGTGGTGAAGATGCAGCGGCCGCGTCGGTAGAGCCTCCGGCGCAGCAACGGCAAGAACAGACTGTATCAATTCAAAAGTAGAGATTTTTTTAAATCTTGCCTTGGACTGCGCAGGCAGGCACACTCTTCGACCTATAGCATGACACGGGTGACGCCGACGGACGGTCGCCGGAAGGCGGTCCCCGTCCATGCCGGCGCGCGACCGGCTCCGGGCGGCCGCCAGCGACAGGGTGATCCCGATCCGATGACGCACCGTCCTTCCCCTCTCCCCCCGTCCCGCCGCGCGATCCTGGCCGGCGGGCTCGGCCTCGCCGCCCTCGGGGGCCCGGCGCGGGCGGCGGGGCCGGCCGCGCGCATCGCCTCCCTCGGCGGGGCCGTGACCGAGATCCTCTACCGGCTCGGGGCCGCGAGCCGGATCGTGGTGGTCGACACCACCAGCATCTACCCGGCGCAGGCCCTGCGCGAGAAGCCGAATGTCGGCTATCTGCGCGCGCTGTCGGCGGAGGGGCTGCTCTCGGCCGGCCCGGACCTCGTCATCGCGGCCGAGGGCGCCGGCCCCGCCGACGTGCTGACCCTGGTGCGCGAGGCGGGCGTGCCGGTCTCCATCGTCAAAGAGCCGCCGACCCCCGAGGGTGTCCTCGACAAGATCGCCACCGTGGGACGCCTCGCCGGCCTCGAACGGGAGGCCGCCGCCCTCGCCGCGGAGGTGCGCGCGCAATTCGCCGGCCTGAGCGAGCAGCGCGCCCGCATCACCCGCCCGGCCAGGGCGCTCGTCGTGCTGTCGGTGGCGAACGGCCGCGTCATGGTCGGGGGCCGCAACAGCACGGCGGACGGCATCCTGGCCCTGGCGGGGGTGGAGAACGCGGCCACCGGCATCGAGGGGTTCAAGCCGATGACGGACGAGGCCATCATCGCCGCCGCCCCCGACGCCGTGGTGATGATGCAGAACGGGGCCGAGGCCCCGAACCCGGAGACGACCTTCGCCCCCGGCACCGCCCTCGGCCAGGTGCCGGCGGCGGCCAAACACGCCCTCGTGGCCATGGACGGCCTCTACCTCCTCGGCTTCGGCCCGCGCACCCCGGATGCCGCACGCGACCTGATACGGGCGATCTACCCCGACCTCATCCGTGGCTGATCCTGTCCACGGGGACAGGCTCGCCGATCCGCGCCGCCGGGACGTCGCGGTCTTCGCCGGCCTGGCGATCCTCGTCCTCGCCGTCAGCCTCCTCTCCGTCGGAATCGGGGCGATCCCCATCGCGCCGTCGCGGATCCTCGACGTGCTGATGCGGGGCGGGGCGGATCCGAGCCTCGCGCGCGACAGCCTCGTCATCCTCAACATCCGCCTGCCTCGTACCCTCCTGGGCCTGATGGTCGGCGCGGGCCTGGCTGTTTCCGGGGCGCTGATGCAGGGGCTCTTCCGCAATCCCCTGGCCGATCCGGCCCTGGTCGGCGTCTCCGCCGGGGCGGGTCTCGCGGCGGCCTGTATCATCGTCCTGGGCGACCGGCTCCTCGTGGCCTTTGGCCTGCCGGGGCCGCTCCCCTATGCGGTGCTGCCGGCGGCGGCCTTCTGCGGGGGGCTCACCGCGACGCTGGGCCTCTACCTCGTCGCCACGCGCTCGGGCCGGACCTCCGTGGCGACGATGCTGCTCGCCGGCATCGCGCTCGGAGCGCTGAGCGGCGCGATGACGGGGCTCCTCGTCTATGCCAGCGACGACCGGCAGCTGCGCGACCTCACCTTCTGGTCCCTGGGCAGCCTCGGGGGATCGACCTGGACCAAGGTGGCGGCCACCGCTCCGGCGATCCTCCCGGTGCTGATCGCCGTGCCGTTCCTCGGGCGCGGGCTCAACGCCCTGGTCCTCGGGGAGGCGGAGGCGTTCCATCTCGGCATCCCGGTGGAGCGGCTCAAGCGGGCGGCGATCCTCCTCGTCGCCATCGCCGTCGGCGCCGGCGTGGCGGCGGCCGGGGTGATCGGCTTCGTCGGCCTCGTGGTGCCCCATACCCTGCGGCTGATGATCGGCCCCGAGCACCGGCGGCTCCTGCCGGCCTCCGCCCTCCTCGGGGGCGCGCTCCTCGTCCTGGCGGATGTGGCGGCGCGTCTCGTGGTGGCGCCGGCCGAACTGCCGATCGGGATCGTCACGGCGCTGGTGGGTGCCCCCGTCTTCCTGTGGCTCCTCCTGGCGCGGACCCGGACCCTCGATGTCTGAGGCGGCGCCCCTGCTCACCGCCTCCGGCCTCGCCTTCGCCACGGGCGGGCGCACCCTCGTGGAGGGCGTGTCGCTCGACGTGGAGCCAGGATCGCTGCAGGTCATCATCGGCCCGAACGGCGCGGGCAAATCCACCCTGCTGCGCCTCCTCTGCGGCGAGCTCGCCCCCACCGCGGGCACGGTGGCCTATGGCGGAACGCCGGTTCCGACGATCCCGCCCTGGCGGCTCGCGGCCCTGCGGGCGGTGCTGCCGCAGACCACGCGGCTCGCCTTTCCCTTCTCGGTCTCGGACGTCGCCCGCATCGGCCTCGACGGCATCGGCCGCGGCCTCACCCGGCGCGACCGCGAGGCGATCCTCGCCGACGCCCTCGGCCGGGCCGACATCCTGCATCTCGCGGGCCGTGCCTATCAGAGCCTCTCGGGCGGCGAGCAGGCCCGGGTCCAGTTCGCGCGCGTGCTGTGCCAGCTCGCCGCCGGCCGCACCATCGCCACCGGACAGGTCCTGTTCCTCGACGAACCCACCGCGAGCCTCGACCTGCGCCATCAGAGCGCGATCCTGGAAGCCGTGGATGGGCTGCGGGGCCGCGGCGTCGGCGTGGTGGCGATCCTGCACGACCTCAACCTCGCGGCCGCCTATGCCGACACCCTGCTGGTGCTCTCCGAGGGCCGCCTCGTGGCAAGCGGCACCCCGGCGGCGATCCTGCGCGACGACCTGATCGCCGAGGTCTTCCAGGTGAACTGGCCCGTCGGGCGGGTGCCCGAGGGCGGCCGGCCCTTCATCCTCCCGCGCCGCCTGTGACCGGGCGGCAACAGACCACGGGATTATAAAACTAGGCTAGAACAGGTCTAGGCATATTCAGATGCTCCTTGGACTCACACCAATCTAACCAAGACTAAACCGCGTTGACCGCACAGTCATGGAGCAGCATCAGCGCTGGGAGCCAGCCCATCTCCCGGCGCTGTCTCTCCTGTCTCGCGGAATCGGTCATGCCTCCCCGTCTCCTCCTCACCCCCCATCGCGCCGGCGCCCTCGTCGGCGTCTCGCTCATCGCGATGAGCGCCGCTCAAGCGCAGACGGCGCCCGCCCTCCCCGCGGCGCAACCGCCGCACACGGCAGTGAGCCTCGACACCCTCTCGGTCACCGGGACGAAGACCGAGGAGCCCGCCATCGACGCCCTGTCCGGGAGCAGCGTCGTCACCCGCGCGCAGATGGACCGCCTGCAGCCGAGCCGCCTCTCCGACGTCCTGCGCGACGTCCCCGGCGTCACCACGCAGGAGAACCAGAACGACCCGGCCCAGGCCATCAACATCCGCGGGCTGCAGGATTTCGGGCGCGTCAACGTCCTGGTGGACGGCGCCCGCCAGAACTTCCAGACCTCGGGCCACAGCGCCAACGGCGTCTTCTATCTCGATCCCGAACTCGTCGGCGGCGTCGACATCACGCGCGGCCCCACCTCCACCATCTACGGCTCCGGCGCGATCGGCGGCGTGGTCGCCTTCCGCACGCGCTCCATCGACGACATCCTGGCGCCGGACGAGAAGGCGGGCGCGGTCCAGAAATTCGGCTTCGGCTCGAACGGACAGAAATTCCTGAACTCGACGGCGCTGGGCGCCCGCATCGGCACCGCGGCGGATGTGTTCGGTCAGTTCGTCTACCGCAACAACGACGCCTATCGCGACGGGTTCGGCACGCTCGTGCGCGACACCGGCAACGAACTGACCTCCGGCCTGGCCAAGTTCAACCTCCGGCCCGCCGACGGCCACGAGATCAGCGGCACGGCCCTCCTGCAGAACTTCGACTTCGCCAATAACGGCAGCAGCAACGCCGGAGCCCGCTTCAACAACGCGGTCCAGGCCAACACCTACACCCTCGGCTACCGCTTCGCCCGGCCCGACGTGCCGCTGATCGATCTGAGCGTGAAGGGCTACTACGCCAGCACGCACAACACGCTGACCTTCCTCAACGACACCGCGAGCGGTCTCTACGGCAATCTCGGCGTGCGGGCCGGCGACAGGATCGACTACGACATCGAGACGCTGGGCGTCGACGTCCACAACACGGCCCGTTTCGACACCTGGGCCTTGAGCCACGCCCTGACCATCGGCGGCGACGCGGTGTTCGACCGGGTCAAGACCACGGACAATGCCGGGGGCTTCGGCTCCGCCTTCACGCCCTCCGGGGAGCGGACCCTGGCGGGCGCCTTCATCCAGGACGAGGTGCGCTACGCCTCCTGGCTGCGGGTCATCGGAGCGTTGCGCTACGACCATTACGAAATGTCCGGCGGCAACGCGAGCTCGAGCGGCGACCGCCTCTCTCCCAAGATCACGGTGGGGGTCTCGCCCTTTGCCGGGATCGAGTTCTACGGCACCTATGCGGAAGGCTATCGGGCGCCATCGATCACCGAGACCCTGGTCCAGGGCATCCATCCCTTCCCGGCCTTCAACATCCTGCCGAATGCGTCCCTGAAGCCTGAAGTGGCGCACAATATCGAAGGGGGCATCAACCTCAAATACGGCGATGTCCTGAGGCCCGGCGACGTCTTCCGCGCCAAGGCCAACGTCTTCCAGAACGAGATCGACGACTACATCAACACCGCCCAGGTCGGCCCGACCTATTTCGTGCCCGTGATTCCCGGCATTCCGGCCTCGGTCTGCGTCGGCCGGCCCGGACGTTTCCCGTGCTTCATCCCGGTCCAGTCGTTCCAGTACCTCAACGTGGCGCAGGCCGAAATCTCCGGCGTCGAACTGGAGGGCGCCTACGATTGGGGCGGCGGCTTCGTCTCGGTGGCGGCCACCCATACCGAGGGGCGCGACAAGGCCACGCGCGAGGCCCTTCTGAGCATCCCCCCGGACCGCATCAGCGCCACGCTCGGCCTGCGCTTCCTCGACGACAGCCTCACGGTGGGAAGCCGCCTCACCTTCGTGGACAAAAGCAACGTCGTTCCCGACAGTGCGACGATCCTGGCGACCAAGGCCTATGGCCTCGTGGATTTCTTCGCGTCCTACCGGGTCAACGACCGGATCCGCGCCGACTTCACCCTGCAGAACGCCTTCGACAAGCGCTACACCCAGTACCTCAACCTGCTGCAGAGCCCAGGCCTGACGGCAAAGGCCGCGATCAGCATCAAGTTCGCCACGCGCTGACCGACGGGATAGTCAGTTCGCGCGACGCACCACGGTGCGGGAGGGCGGCGGGCAGGCTTCACGTGACCTGGCCCGCCTCGCTCCCTTCATGAGGCGGAGGTGGTGCCCCGTGATGAAGTCGATGCCGGTTCCAGCGCCGCATTGCTGCCTTGATTTAAGCGGGCCGACGCGCCAATTTGAAGAGAGGCCATAAGGAACCATGGAATGAAGGCCGAAAAGCGTGCTGCGCTCAAGTTGGCGATCAAGCGCTATACAACTGCAAAGAAAGCGACGAAGGCCTTAGCGTTGGGCGCCCTGGTCAAAGAGGGGACGCACAATAAAAAAGGCGAAATTACTGCTGCCTACGGTGGCGAACGAAAGAAAAAAGCCACTGCTGGGTTTTAATGTCTAGAAATTTGCCGTCTTTCGCTTTTGGCTACCATGGGTGTAGCAGAAAGGTAGGCCGCAAAGCTTTGACTCACGGTCTTCCTTTGGCCCCTTCCAATAAAGATTACGATTGGCTCGGCCCGGGAGTCTATTTTTGGGAAAACGATGCGCTACGGGCCTATGAGTGGGCGCAGGCGAAGGCGGCGTCCGGCGCATATGACGATCCATTTGTCATAGGTGCGATCATCGATCTGGGAAATTGTCTCGATTTATTGCAGCGAGAAAATATTGAGCTGCTGACTGACGCATACGATAGTCTGAAGCTGCTGAACGAACAAGCCGGCACAGAAATGCCTAAGAACAAAGACCCAAAAACAATTAATCAAGGAGACAAACTCCTGCGATTTCGCGACTGCGCCGTCATCCGACACTTGCACGAAATCATTGAAGACAAACATTATAATGACCCCGAAAGCGAAGACTACATAGAGCCGTTCGATACAGTAAGAGGTCTTTTCGTTGAAGGAAGCCCAGCTTATCCGCAGGGTGGATTTTATTCCAGGACCCACACACAGATAGCAGTCAGAAACGACACATGCATCAAAGGTATATTTCTGCCACGCGGGGAGATTGGCTCCTAAGTTTTCCGCATAGTTTGTGTTTGCTCGATTTCCGATCTGCAGCCTCTGCCAGCGCAACCGTCCCGAAGGCAGATCAAACCCGTCAGATTCCGAACCGGCCCACTCCCGATTCTGTGACATGAGCGGCGACCCACTGCCGCTCCGCTCACGCAGCGGAGGCGGTGCTGCGTAACGGCTCGGCCGCACGCGCCTCACCGATCGCGGCGGCGATGCCGGTGGAGGCCAGGTTCTTGCCCTTCGCCTCGATCTCGAAATCGGCCCAGGCGAGGTGCCGGGCCACGAGGGCGTTGAGCGCCCGGTTGCCCATCAGGTGCGAATGGGCCGCGATGTCCCGCCACTTGTGCCCGGCCCCTATCAGGGTGGGGTAATCGGGCAGCGTGTCCGGGTCGTGCCCCTCCAGCAGGGCCTCGCGCGAGAGGCTGATATGGGCGATCGGGCGCACACCGCGCCAGGAGTCGCGGATGCGGGCGATCCGCGAATCGTCGGGCTCTATATAGACGCCGCCGCTCTGGACCCAGTGGTGGTGCAGATCGAGGACCACCGGCACGTCGTCCGCCAGGTCCAGCACCGTGTCGAGGCCGAAGGCGTTCTCGTCGTTCTCCACCGTCAGCAGGTCGCGCGCGGTCTGCGAGAGCTTGGGCAGGCTGGCGCGAAACCCTTCGATGCCCGGATCGCGGGCGCCGACATGGATGTTGATATGGGCGCCCTGCGGGTGCCAGCCGCCGCCATAGCCCATCATCGCCATCAGCTCGGCATGGTATTCGAGCTCGGAGATGCCGTTGCGCTCGGCATTGGGGTTGCGCGAGGCGATGACGCAGAACGGCCCGGGGTGGAAGCTGAGGCGCACGCCCCCCGCCCGCGCCCGCTCGCCGACGCGCGCGAGACCGGTCTCCACGAGATCGACCATCTCGGGCTCGGCATAGATCGAGCGTGCCACCGCGTGGGTGTAGCCGGGCAGGACATTGCTCGCCATCCGCAGCAGGCGCTCCAGGGGCGGCCGGGCCGCGACCCAGGCGATCTGCCGTTCGAGCGCGCCGAGATTGTGCCGGACGAGACCCTCGAGCTTCGCCCGCCGCGCCGCGGGCGCGAGCGTGTCGAGATGGCTCATGGTGGTGTGCGACAGGTTCATGTGAAGCGTCGCCTCGCGGGCGGCCTTCAGGGTCTTGAAGCTGGCGGGATCGTCGTCGAGCACGAAGGTGCAGCAGAAACCGAGGCGCGGCGTGTCCATCATCATGGGGGGATAACGGCGTCGGCCGGCTTTGGTGTCGCCGGACCGGGCGGTTTCGGATCGCCCCGTGACCGAGCCGGCGTGATCGGATAACTCAGCGGATGCACACGCTGACGTCGGTCGTCCGCCAAAGTCGATCGCCCGACCCGACCACCTCATCCTGAGGTGCCCTTCGCCTCGGCGAAGGGCCTCGAAGGAGCCCTCCAGATACCGAAGCGTTCCCTGGAGCCCTCCTTCGAGGCCGCTACGCGGCACCTCAGGATAAGGTAGAGCCTTGGAAAAACATCCAAAATGTCTCTCAGTCCAGGCACATGGCGAAATACAGCTGCCTGATCCGCTCCAGGGCCTGGAACCCCTCGGCGCGCGGGTTGAGGAGTTCCGGCCCCTCCGGGACGCGGCCGAAGAACGCGCTTGCCGGATCGGCCACGAAGCCGCGCTCGCCGATATAGAGCCCGTCCCGGTTCTTCACGTTGACCGAGCCGCAGACCCACGACCCTTCGGCCTTGCGCAACGCCGTCACCTTCGGGTCGAGGGCGCCGAAACGCTCGCCCACCATGACGAGGATCGCTTCCGCCGCGGACTTGCCGATGACGGCATCGGACCCGTCCTCGACCCGCTGCGCCTGCGCCGGGCCGGACAGGGCCGAGAGCAGGAGGAGCGCCCCCGCGAGGCCACGGAAGTGGCCCGTCATCGTGCATGGCCGAGCCATGAGGCGACGGCCCTCACCGCGCCGAACCCGCTCCGCCGCCCCCGTTGGTCGCCGGCTCGGCATCGGCAATGAGGATGTCGAGGGATTGGCGCACGATCTCCAGGGCGCTGACGCCCTTGCTCGCGGCCTCCGCCTCGACCTTCGCCCGGTCGGCGGACGGCATCCCGTCGAAGATCGCCTGCGCGACCCCCACCGACGCGTGCTTGTGATGTTCGCCCATGATCAGACCAGCCGGATGATGGCGAGGCCGAAGCTCCCGTTCAATAATAATAAGCATTTCATGAGAATAGCCTGACCCCGCACTTGGGAACGATGAGTGCTCTTCTTTCTCACCTCGCATCAGAGATCAACTCGTTTCGCGCCGGAGGATTGGCGGAGCTGTTTGTCCGTGAGCGAGGTGACGGAGAATCCAGGCGTGGATGAAACCGTGCGCCTGCGCTCGTCACGTCGAGGCTGCTTCCGGGTCCAAGCAGATCCTCGCCGTTGCCGACCTGCCCCGCAAAATGTAAGGTAGATTCCTTACACATCGACGGAGGATATCATGGCGGTCCTCGTTCGCGAGCGGAGCAAGATCACCGCGAAGGGTCAGACCACGATCCCCAAGGCCGTGCGCCAGGCGCTCGGCGTGAGCTACGGCGGCGACATCGCCTACGTCATCGACGAGGGCGGTCGCGTGAGCCTGTTCGCGGCGGCGGCGGAGGAGACGGACCCGGTAATCGACGGGTTCCTGACCTTCCTCGCGCGGGACATGGCCCGCAACCCTTCGCAGATTTCGGCTTTCCCCGCCGGATTGGCGGAACGCATGACGACGCTCACAGCCGGAATGACCGTCGATTTCAATGAGGATATCGACGGCGACGTGACGCTCTGAGCCATGGTCATCGACGGCTGGACGGTCTTCGCCCATCCTCTGTTGCTCGATCAGCTCGAGAGGGCGACGGCGGCAGTGGAAGCGGCCAAGGCGGCCGACCCGACGGGCTATCAGCGCACGGCGCAAGCGAAGCTTCTCGCCATGCTCGCTACGTTGATCTTCGAGACGATCCCGTCCGATCCAACGCGGCAGGAGTACCGCCAAGGCGACACGCTCGGAAGGACCCGGAAGCATTGGTTCCGGGCCAAATTCGGCAACGGCCGGTTCCGGCTGTTCTTCCGCTACGACAGCAGAACGAAAATCCTCATCTTCGCCTGGGTGAACGACGAGACGACGTTACGGCCCTACGGCTCGAAAACCGACGCCTATCGCGTGTTCAAGGGGATGCTCGACAAGGGCAACCCGCCCGACGACTGGAAATCTCTGCTCGCGGCAGCCTCGGCAGAGCCGGCCGGCATACGGCTGGAGAAGGCCAAGCCGACATAGCGCTCGCGGTCGGTGTCGACATCCTCTTTCTCGGGCGACGACGTCTTGGCTTTCGTCTCAGGCGACGGCGACTTGGCCTTCGACGAGCGCGCCGGACCGCCGCTCTTGCCGTCCTTGCCGTCGTCGGAGCCGGCCAGCGCCGGCGCGCAGGAACAGGCGGCGAGAAGAAGCGCGACGGCGATCCTCACGGGCGTCATGGCGCGGTGTTTCCTTCGGCCCGAGGCACCGATGTCCCCCGGTCCCGTCGACACCCTAGCCGGCCGCACCCCGAGACGCTGCGCCGTCCCTGCAACAGGACGAGAGTATTCATGATGCAGGGGATGATCGCACCAGATGAAACGTGAGATGTGGCCGAGGCGACCTCCGGCTTTCGGAGGGCGGTGCTCCCATCGCCGGACGGCCTTCAGCCCCGCAGGGCCGCGAGGCTCCGCCTCTGGCGCCCCGCATCGTCGAAATTCTCCGGCGCGAGCCAGGCGGCGAAGGCGTCCCGCAGGCGGGGCCAGTCGGCATCGGTCACCGCGAACCAGGCCGTGTCGCGCGAGCGCCCCTTGGTGACGATGGCGTTGCGGAAGATGCCCTCGAAGATGAAGCCGTAGCGCAGGGCCGCCGCGCGGGAGGGCGCGTTGAGGCTGTCGCATTTCCACTCGTAGCGGCGATATCCGAGGTCGAAGGCGCGGGCCATCATCAGGGCCATCGCCTCGGTGGCGGCGGGGTTGCGGGCGAGACCGGGGCCGAACTGGATATGGCCGACCTCGATACAGCCATGGGCCGGCTCGATCCTGAGATAGGCCGCGAGGCCCAGCGCCCGGCCGGTGGCGGCGTCGAGGATCGCGTGATGCATCGGGTCGCGGCTGCGCGCGATCTCGGCCAATCGCGCGCGATACTCCGCCTCGTCCGCCGGGGGCTCCACGGGCAGGTAGGTCCAGCGCGCCGGGTCGTGCGCCAGGGCGGAAAAAAGGTCGCCCGCATGGCGCTCGGCATCGAGGGGCTCGATCCGGCAGAACCGGCCCTGCATCGCCTCGCGTGGCGGGAACGGCGGCGCGGTCCAATCCGCGAGGGCGGGGCCGACCGGCTGGCCATAGGAATTCACGCGCTCGCTCATGCCCGAACTCCCAACCTGTCGACGAGGTCCGCCATCGCGTCGTTGCCGCCCGCGTCCCGGCGCAATCCGGCCGCGACGCCGGCCCGGTCCGCCTCCGTGCGGTTCTGGCTGACCTTCCATTTGCCGGTGAGACGCGCAATCGGAATCTCGATGCCGACGATTCCCCTGATCTGCGCGGCGGTGAAGGCCGGCGGCGCGTCCGCCACCGACCAGGGCGCGTCCCGCCCCGACTCCTGCATCCGTGTCAGGTCGTCGATCTGCCGGCGCAGCCAGGCCTCGTCCTCGATGACGCGCGGGCGGCCCCGCGCCTGGACGGTGGCGTAATTCCAGGTGGGCACCACCTTCCCCGTCTCACGCTTCGTCGCGTACCAGGAGGGCGTGACGTAGCGGTCCGGCCCCTGGAACACGACGAGGCATTCGGGAAGCCCGTCGAGGTCGCGCCAGTGCGGGTTGGCGCGGGCGAGATGGGCGCGGAGCACGCGCTCTCCGCCCGCGCCCTCGTCGAGGAGGAAGGGAACGGGGTTGGCCATTAGCCCGCCGGCGCCAGCGCTCACCAGTAGTCCCAGCGGACAGGCACGGATGAGGGCGGCCTGGGCCGCGGCATCGTCGGTGCGGAAATGGGGCGGCTCGTACATGACGCATCCTCGACGGGGCGTGGGTCTCACAGCCTCTGTTGACGCAGGGCGGATCATGCGGAAGATCCAGTTTTCGCCATCTGACTGGACCAGTTCGACGAAGACCCGGCGCCGCCCTCCCCTGCCGCTTCAGCTCGATCTCGACCCGCCGGCCGCCGGCCCGCTTCGTCGCGGGGATGCGAGCCTGCATGGGCGCGTGCGGGAGGCCCTGCGCGACGCGATCCTGGCGGGGCGCCTGCCGCCGGGAGGGCGCCTGCCCTCGTCCCGCACCCTCGCCGGGGATCTCGGCTGCGCGCGGGGGACGATCCTGCTCGCCATCGAGCAGCTGGTGGCCGAAGGCTACCTCACCACCCGCCCCGGCTCCGGCACCCGCGTGGCCGACACCCTGCCCGACGATCTCCTCGTCCCGCGGGGCACGGCAGGCCGCACGCCCCCCTCCCCCGCGGCGCCGGTGCTATCGCGGCGCGGGGCGTCGCTGGCAGCGTCGCGGGGCGAGGCGGGCGACGCCCCGATCCCCGACGCTTTCGCCCTCGGCCGCCCGGCCCTCGATGCGTTTCCACGTGAAACCTGGGCACGCCTGCTCCAGGCCGAATGGCGCGCCGGCCCGCCCGCGCATCGTCATCCCCTCGGCGATCCGCGCCTGCGCCGCGCCCTGGCGGCCTATCTCTCGGCCGGGCGCGGGGTCGCTTGCAGCGAGGAGGCGGTGATCGTCACCGCCAGCATCCGCCAGAGCCTGCGCCTCCTGGCGGAGCTCCTGCTGGAGCCCGGCGAGGCGGCCTATCTGGAGGAGCCGGGCTTTCCCGGCCTCGCCCATGCCCTGCGGGCCGCGGGCCTGCGCACGGTCCCGGTGCCGTGCGACGCGGCCGGCTTCTCGATCGCGCGGGCGCGGTCCATCGATCCCGGCGCCCGGCTCGCGGTGGTCACGCCGGCCCAGGGCCATCCCCTCGGCGCCACGATGAGCCTGGAGAACCGCCTCGCCCTCCTCGCCTGGGCGGAGGCGGAGGATGGCTGGATCGTCGAGGACGATTACGACGGCGAGTACCGCTATGCCGGGCGGCCGCTGGCGCCGCTCCACGCCCTCGACCGGGCCGGGCGCGTTCTCTATGTCGGCAGCGTCTCCAAGGTGCTCCTGCCCGCCCTGCAGATGAGCTACCTCGTCCTGCCGGAGGCCCTCGTGGAACCCGTGCGCCGCGCCCTCACGGGTAGCGGCGGCTTCGCCTCGATCCTCGGGCAGGGCGCGCTCGCCCGCTTCATCGCGGAGGGCCATTTCGCCGCCCATCTGCGCCGGACGCGGCGTCTCTACGGGCAGCGACAGGCGGCCCTCGTGGCGGCGGCGCGCGACCATCTCGACGATGTGCTGGAAGTGCCGCCCCGCGACGGCGGCATGCATCTGGTGGCCCGCCCCGTCCCCGGAACGGATTTCGACGATCGCCTCGCCGTTGAAGCCTGCGCGCGTGCCGGCATCGCCACCACGGCGCTCTCGCCGCATTTCGCCGATCCGGCGCGAGGCGAGCAGGGGCTGCTTCTCGGCTATGCCTGCGTGCCGGAGCGTGCCGTCATACCGGCGGTGAGACGGATAGCCGAGGCGCTGAAGCCGAGAGGAGGGAAGGCCTGACGACGGTGTCGGCCTTTTCCCGAGACGATCCCGGCCAGGAAGCCATCCGCCAAGCATTTTTTGCAGGAAATCGTCCCGCACAAAGGGGGAGTGGATCAGTCGTGCGACTTGGAGGCTCGCACGTGTGGCTCTCCAAACCATCGACCGCACTCAGCCCTCGATTTCATAACATTTTTAAATATTCTTTATGCGTTCTCGCCGAGAGGATCGAACCATCGTGGCCGATCAGGGTACCGGCATGTCTTTCAAATGGTTCAATACACTCCGCGCCCGCATCGTTGCGGTCGCCCTGGCACCGTGTCTGGCCTTCGGAGCCGTGACGGCGATCGCGGTCTCCGACCGGGCGACGCAGCGCAACGAGATGATCCGCGTCGAGGCGCTGGCCGGCCTCGCCACGCGGATCAGCGCCTTCCTGCACGAAATCCAGCGCGAGCGCGGCGCGTCGAGCCTGTTCATCGGCTCGAAGGGGAGCCAGTTCGCGCCCGAACTCGCGGCCCAGCGCGGCCGGACCGATGCCGGTATCCGCGATCTGAAAGCGGCCCTGGACGATCCGGCCTTCGGACGCCACCGGCAGGCGCTCGAACAGGATCTGGCCAGGCTGGCAGACCAGCGCCGCCGCATCGACGCGCTGGAACTGACCGGGCCGCAAGCCGCCGCCTTCTATACCGGACTGGTCTCGGAAGGGCTCGCCGTCGTCCGCGAAATGGCGGGTCTCGTCGGCAATGCCGCCATCGCGGGGCGGGCCTCGGCCTATTCGGCCTTCCTCACCCTGAAGGAGCAGGCGGGCCAGGAGCGCGCGGCGGGGGCCGCCGCCTTCTCGGCGGGTCGCCTCGACCAGCCGGCCCTCATCCGGCTCGCCGGCCTGGGCGGCGGACAGAGCTCCGCCGAGGCACGGTTCCGCGCCGGAGCGGAGGCTGACCAGGCAGCTCTGCTCGACGCGGTGGAAGCCTCCGAGGCCGCCCGTGAGACGGCGCGCCTGCGCAAGCTCGCGCTGGACACGGCTTTGGGCGAGACGCTGTCCTTCCGCGACGCACCGCTCTGGTTCCAGCTCGCGACGAAGCGGATCGACGGCCTGAAGGGGGTCGAGGACCGCCTGAGCGCCGATCTGGTCGCCGCCGCCGCCGCGACCCGGACGGAGGCGGAGAGCGCGCTGCTGGCCTGGCTGGTCGCCGGCCTCGCCACGTTCCTGCTCTCCGTGGGCCTCGCCTTCGGGCTGGGCGGCGCCATCGCCCGGCCGCTGACCCGGATGGCCTCGGTGCTCGATGCGATCGGCCGGGGGGACGAGGATGTCGCCGTGCCCCAGGGCGGCCCGCACGAGGTCAGGGCACTGTCGAAGGCGGCGGAAGCCTTCCGCGACAGCGTCATCGAGCGCCGGCTGCATCGCGCCGAGCAGGAGCGTCTGGCGGCCTCGGTGGCGGCCCGGCAGCGGCAGGCCGTGCTCAGCCTCGCCGACGAACTCGAAGCGGCGGTGGGCGGCATCGTCGCCATGGTCTCGTCCTCGGCGACCGAGCTTCAGGCCACCGCCCGCAACATGAGCGCCACGGCGACGCAGACGGCGGCCCAATCCACCAGCGTCGCCGCGGCGGCCGAGGAGGCGGCGGCCAATGTCGGCACCGTGGCGGCGGCGGCCGAGGAACTCGGCGCCTCGGTGAGCGAGATCAGCCGGCAGGTCGACGGCTCGGCCGACCTCGCCCGCCGGGCGGTCGGCGAGGCGAACCGGACGGCCGACCTCGTCCAGGCGCTCGACGGCTCGGTCTCCCGCATCGGCGACGTGGTCGTCCTGATCTCGCAGATCGCCGGCCAGACCAATCTTCTGGCGCTCAACGCCACGATCGAGGCAGCGCGGGCCGGCGAGGCCGGTCGCGGCTTCGCGGTGGTCGCCGCGGAGGTCAAGGAACTCGCCAACCAGACCGCGCGGGCCACCGACGAGATCAGCCGGCAGATCGGCCTGATCCAGGGGGCGACCGGCGAGGCGGTCAGCGCCATCGGCGACATCACCGCCCGCATCCGCGAAATCGACGTCGTGGCAACCAGCATCGCGGCGGCGGTGGAGCAGCAGGGCGCGGCGACCCAGGAGATCGTCCGCAACGTCGCGGAAGCCTCGAGCGGAACGAGCGAGGTGACCGCGAACATTGGCGGCGTCTCCCAGGCCTCCGAGGAGACCGGCGCGGCGGCGAGCCAGGTGCTTTCGGCCGCCGCCGAACTGTCCCGCCAGTCGGACCGCCTCGGCACCGACGTCGCCCGCTTTCTCGCGACCGTGCGGGCCGCCTGAGGGGGCGGGCCCGTCGTCCTGGGCCCGCATCTCGGCATCGTCGTTGGGGCGGGCGCGAAAAGCGGGTATTCTGCGCCGGCAATCAGACGGACAGCCCAGGACGCGCGATGGACAAGGACCCGACACATTCCAGCACCGCCGCCCATGCGGTGTTCGACGTCGCCGCCGCCGTGGCGACCCTGCCCGAGGCCTGTTCCACCATGGTGGCTGACCATCGGTTCGTCGATCAGCCGGCGGCGAGCGCGCGGGTGTTCCGGGTCTATTCCCCCACCCCGCCGCACAGCCACGCCTCCTGCGACGAGTATCTCTACGTGCTCTCCGGCCGCTGCATGATGAAGTTCGCCGACGAGCCCGCCGTCGAGGTCGGGCCGGGCAAGCTGGTGATGTTCCAACGCGGCGTGGTGCATTCCGTGCCGGAAATCCTGGAGGAGCCGATGGTGTTCCTCTCCGTCGACACGCCCCGCCGCGAACCGCGCGACATCCGCTTCGTCTCGGACGGGACCGGCACGCCCGACACCTTCATGCGCCAATCGCAGCAGGCCCAGCAGCAGTAAGGCACACGCCCTTCCCCTCTCCCCGCCGGGCGGGGAGAGGACGTCGTCCTCCCCTTGCCGGGAGGCGACGTGAGCCCGCCAGGGCGAGGGTGAGGGGGGCTCTCCGGGTGTGGCTCCTTCGGCCGAGCCCCCTCACCCTCGGCTGCCGCCTTGCCGCGCCGACGACGGGGTCGTCGCGGCCCTCTCCCCGCGCGCGGGGAGAGGGGAATACGCGCCGGCCTTCGGGTCCAACAGTCTGAGGTCACGTCCCTATTCAAAAGAGGCTGGTCCCCCTCTCCCCGCTAGGCGGGGAGATGACGTTGTCCTCCCCTTGCCGGGAGGCGACGTGAGCCCGCCAGGGCGAGGGTGAGGGGGTCTCTCCGGGTAGGGCTCCTTCGGCCGCGCCCCCTCACCCTCGGCTGCCGCCTCGCCGCGCGCGGGGAGAGGGGAATGCGCGCCGGCCTTCGGTCCGATCCGCCGCCATCCGATGACGAGCCCCGTCGTCACGAGGGCTCCGGCGAGCAGGTTCAGCAGCCATTGCGCCGCATCTCTCGCCGGCGGGTGGCCGACGAGGATTGGCAGGTCGAGGCGGTGGACCGCCGTGAACAGCCAGCGGTTGACGCGGCCCGAACGGTCGAGCCGGTTGAGAATCTCGCCGCTGGCCGGATCGACGTGAAGCCAGGTGGCGGCCGGGTCGGCGAAGCGCAGGCGCAGGATGGGGAGCGTCCCGCTCGTGAGCGGCGACCAGTAGAGATCGTGGATGTCGAGGCGCTCGACGCTCTCCAGCCTCGCACCCTCCATCGCGAAGCCGGCCGCCGCCGCGATCCGGGCGGTCGAGGGTGCGTCTCCGATCACCCGGCCGCCGGTGCGGTCGAGCCCCGTCGCGACCCAGTGCCCGCCGATCCGCGCGAGATGCAGGCCGAGGGGCGCATGGGCGGCCATCGCCCGCAGGCTCGCGGTCGTGAGGCCGATTGGGCTGTCCGCCCCGGCATAGGCCTCGCGCAGGTGGGCGGGCGGCGCGAGGGAGGTGAACCAGCGGTTCGGGTTCATGGAGAGCCAGCCGCTGAGGATGAAGGTGGTGAGCCCGATCCCGCCGATGAGCCCGGCGAGGTGGTGCCATCGCGCCATCCCGCGATAGGGCGTGACGCGTCCTCGCGCGTAACGCCGCCTCAGGCGCAGGCGCCAGATCCCGAGGACGAGGCCGCTGAGCGCCGTGAAGGCGGCGATGCCGGAAATCCAGAGCACAGCATCGCGCCACAGCTCGGCGCGGGCGCGCAGCGGCGTGAGATAGACCCAGTGGGTGACGGCGCCGACCCAGTTCCAGCCGCGCTCGAACCGCGTCGTGTCGAGCACGATCTCGCCCGTCCTTTCCGAGACATAGAGCTCCGTGCCGGCCGCGTCGTTCAACGCGACCTTGTGGAAGGGTCGCAGGGGATCGTAGCGCGCCGTCACCGTCCATTGGTCGCGCTCGACCTCCTCCACGGACGCGCCGGGACCGGCCCCGGTGAGGCGCCGGGCCGCCTCGCCATCGACCGGCCCGGCCGGTGCGCCGGTTCGCGCCGAGAGGGTGATGCGGCGGCCGTCGCTAGCCGACATCCGGTAGAAAGGCTCGTCCCCGCGCATCTCCAGATCGAGGCTGCGGGGCATGCCGTGCAGCCCGGCGGCGGCCAGGGCCTCGTCCGGCGACACCGCGACGGCCTCCCACGCCATCGGGCGAAGACGCGCGAGACGCTCGGTCTCCGTGAGGCTCGGGAACGGCACGTAGAGCATCACCAGCCCGGAGCCGATCCACAGGGCGAAGAGCAGCCCGGTGGCGATGCCGAGCCAGCGATGGCCGAGGACCAGCCACCGCTTCCCTCGTTTCAGCGGGTTCACCACGCGACGCTGTAGGCCACCTCGAACGAGCGCGGTCGCCCGAGGATCCAGTTGGTGCCGATCCCGTCCACGGCGTTGCCGCTGATGGCGTAGGTCTTGTCGAACAGGTTGTAGACGCGAAGGCTCAGGCGCGAGGCCGGGGTGACCTGATGGTCGAGGCCGAGATGGGCGAGGGTGTAGTCGGGCCGTGGCGCGGTATTGGAGAAATCGCTGAAGACCCGGCCGACATTCTGGAGCCCGATCCTGGCCTCCCAGTCACGGGCGAAGGCCCAATTGAGCCAGACATTGGCGACGCGCTCGGGCACGTCGATGGGCTGGTTGCCCGCATAGGACACCGCCCCCTCCCGGAACTCGTCATATTGCGCGTGGAGCAGAGCGAGGTTGGCGTCGATGCGCCAGCCATCGGGCAGGCGCAGGGCGAGCGCCCCCTCCACCCCGTGCGAGGATTGCCGGCCGACCTGGGTCGAGACATTGGGCTGGCCCGGCACCGCCGAGATCAGCTTGTCCTTGACGATGCGGTAGCCGGCGAGCGTCCATTCGAGGGCGCCGTTCAGCGCGAGGCCCTTGGCACCGACCTCGATCTGCTCGCCGGTGGAGAGGTCGAAATTGGCGTTCGCTTGCGACAGGCTGATGAGGCTCCCCACCGGGTCGGTGGCGGTGGCGTATTGCACGTAGAGGGCCGAATCCGGCGTCGGGTTGTAGACGAGGCCGAAGCGGTAACTCAGGGCCTCGAACGAGCGCGCGAAGGTGTCGCCGGTCTGCAGGTTGCGCCGGTGCAGGGTCGGCGCGTCGAAGCGCACGCCAGTGAGGAAGGAGAGTTGGTCGCTGAGGATCAGCCGGTTCTCGGCGAAGACCGAGGCCTGGTTGGTGCTGGTGGCATAGGCCGGGCTCGCGCGGCCATTGGCCGGAAACTGTCCGGGATCGTAATTGAACGGATCGACGCTGGTGACGAGGCCGCCGCCCGCGCTGGAGAAGTTGTTGGTGTGGCGGAAATCCACGTGGTTGACGTCGAACCCGATGGCGAACTCGTTGCGGAACCCGAAGACGTTGCCCTTGAAGGCCGCGTCGAAGCGGTTCCCGACCTGCTCCTGTTGATGGTAGATTTCGGTATAGCTGGACCGGTCGATGAGGCCCGTGCCGCGATTGAAGCTGTATTGCTCGACATCGAGCCAGTGGCGGCGGCTCTGCAGCCGGTAGGCGGTGTTGCGGATGGTGATGTCGGCGCTCGGCGTCCACTCGGTCTTCAGCTGGGTCCAGTTGTCGGACCAGATGACCTTCGCGCCGTCGACATTGTAGTTGTTGTTGCGCAGGGACTGGACGATCCGGCCATCGACCAGCGGCGTGCCCCAGTAGCGGGCGGGCTCCTGGTAGCCGAGATCGTGGCTGAGGGTCACCGCGAGATCGGGGTTCAGCTGGAACAGCAGCGCGCCCGAGACCGCGAGGTTGCGGAAATCCCCGTTCGGGCTGGTCCAGCCGCCGTCGCGGTTGCCGCTGACATTGAGGCGGTAGGCGACCGCATCGCCGATGGGACCGCCGAGATCGACGGCGAGGCGCGCGAGCCCATCCGACCCGGTTGCGGCGCGGGCGGCATGGATCGGCGTGAAGCTCGGCTTCTTCGAGACCACGTTGACCACGCCGCCGATGGCGCCGTCGCCGTAGAGCACGGAGGCCGGGCCGCGCAGCACCTCGATCCGCTCCACGTTCCAGGTGTCGAACGGGAAGGTCACCGTGCCGGCGCCCACGAACAGGCGGGTGCCGTCATACAGCTGCTGGATCGAATTCGGGCCGGCGAAGCCCCGGCTGGAGAAGGCGCCGTTGCCGTTGCCGGGCGACGCGATGGTGGTGATGCCGGTGGCGTTCTGCGTCACCGCCTCGACCACCGTGTTCTGGCCCCGGATGCGGGCGGTCTCGCCGCTGATGACGTCGATGCTGGCGGGCGTCTCCAGCGGCGTCAGGCCGAGGCGACTGGCGCTGCGGGAGGGGGTCGAGAGGTTGAGCCCGACCGGGTTGGCGCGGGTGAGGCCGACCCCGCTCCCCTCCACGGTGAGCTGGTCGAGGGTGACGGCATTCTGGCTGACGGAATCCTGGGCGCGGACTTGGGCCACGAGCAGGGTCGAGCCGAGGAGCGACGCGAGGAGAGCGGTGGCGCGGGCCTTGGATGTCCGGCCGGGGGCGCGGTGGGTGACCTGTCTGGGCATGTTCGTTTTGGCAAACCGGAGTGATCGCTGGCCGAATGCCGCGCCCCCTCTGCTAAATCGTATGTTATAACGTTACAATACAGCGAACCTGGCAAAGTGCCTGCGTGCGGGACCGGGCGGTCTCGCCGAAGGCATGCCGTGGAGCGATTCTGTAACGGAAGGAACGGGAACGATCGGGCATCGCAGGCAGACGGCGGGCGCGGCTCAGCGCAGTGGCACGTCACCGCGAACGAAGCCGATGCATTCGCGACATGCGAACGCCCCGACACCCCACCAGGACACCCCGCCCGATGCGTTTCGCGTGTGACCACGACTGACGGCAGGTCTCCTGGCTCGCGGGTGTCCTCACCGCGTTCCCTTTTGATCCCCCGAAGAGGAACCGTCATGCTCAAGCTAGTCGAGGCCGGGAGACCGCGTCAACGACGTCACGGCAACAGCCCAAAAGAAAAGCCCCGGATCTTTCGATCCGGGGCCGATCATCTCGGATGCGCGTCGTCTACCAGCGGTAGGTGACGGAGCCCGTGATGCGGCGGCCGTCGCCGTAATTGCAGCCGACATATCCGCCGAGTTGGGCGCAGGTGCCGACATAGACCCGGTCGGCGAGGTTGTTGGCGGCCACCTGGAAGCGCCAGTTGTCGAAGGAATAGCGGATCGACGCATCCATCAGGAAGTAATCCGGCACGCGGATCGTGTTGGCGGCATCGCCGAAGGTGTCGCCGATGTAGCGGACGCCGAAGCCGAAGCCGAGACCACGGAACAGGCCGGTCTGTACGGTGTAGTCGGCCCAGTTGGAGACGACGTATTGGGGAACCATGATCGGCCGGTTTCCGACGGCGCTGGCAATCAGAGGGGACGGAGGCGTGTCCTTCGTCACTCGGGCATTGAGGGCGGTGGCGGAGCTGATCAAACGGAATCCTTCCGCGAGCTCGATCGTGGCCTCGGCCTCGATGCCCTTCACCGCGATTTCGCCGGTCTGGTAATAGGCCTGCTGCAGCGGATCGGTCGGGTCGAAGGTCAGGGCATTGGTCTTCTTGGTGTCGAACACCGAGAGCAGCAGGGTGCTATTGGACCCCGGCGCCTGATACTTCACGCCGCCCTCGATGGTCTCGCCAATCTCGGGCTTTGCAGGCGTAATGGAGTAGGCGCCAGGTATGGTGGGACCGAGGGCACTCGGTGCGCTCGTCTGAATGTAGAACGGCAGGACATTGAACGAGCGGGCGGCAGCGACGTACGGCGTCAGGCCGTTATCGAAAAGGTAAGAGAGACCCACTCGACCGCTGTACGATTGCGCATTCTGGTTCACCCCGAAATTGGTCGGGATCCCGTTGGCGATGCCGTTGGCGTCCAAGAAGGTTCGCACTGCGTCGATCGCCGGATTCTGCACATCGGTCTTCGTCTTCACCCAATCGTAGCGGGCGTTGGCGCTGAACAGGAAGCCGTTGCCGAACTTCACCTGATCCTGCGCGTAGATGCCGGTCTGTTCCTGCGACAGACGGCTCAGCAGCGTCCGCTGGAGAGGTGCGACAGCCGAGCCATAGGTCGGGTTGAGGACGTCGATCGGGCCGACGAGCGCTGGCGCCGGAGCGCCGAAGAGGAAGTTGGGATCGAAGAAGGCCTGGGTCGGGCCGCCTCTCTGATCGCTCTTATGCTTGATGTTGCTGTAGTCGATGCCGAGCAGGGCGGTATTCTTGAACCAGTCGAACACGTGCTCGTGTTGGATCTGGGTGTCGACGGTGAAGACACCGTAATCCTCGAGCCAGGTCTGGGCCGAGCGGTCGATGAGCGAGGGCGACGTCACCGTCGGGACGCCGTTGACGAGCGTGGTGTTCAGCCCGGTCGGGTAGATGCTGTTGTAGTCGGTGCTGGCATGGGCGTAGCGCAGGTTCTGGCGCACGGTCCATTCGTTGTCGAAGCGGTGCGAGAACTCGTAGCCCGCCATGGCGCGCTCGGACCTGAAACGGCTGAAATTGGACTCGCCGAGGAAACGGTCGCGCAGGTTGGCCTTCAGCGGGTTCGACCCGTTGGTGTAGTATTGCGGGATCAGGCGGTACTTATCGCCCGAGACATCCTTCTGGTAATTGCCCAGAAGCGTCAGGCTGGTATCGGCAGATGGCCGGAACGTCACGGCCGGCGCGATGTACACCCGGTCGAGGTCGACATAATCGGCCTGGGTGCCGCCGTTCCGCAGGAAGCCGGTGATCCGGTAGAGGATGGTCTTCTCGGGGTTGGCCGGGCCGCTCAGGTCGAAGCCGAACTGCTTGCGGTTGTAGGTGCCGTAAGAGCCGTAGATCTCGCGCAGGGGCACGTCGAGGGGCTTCTTGCTGACGAAGTTCACGAGACCGCCCGGATCGTTCAGGCCGTAGAGGCCCGAAGTCGGCCCGCGCAGGACGTCGATACGTTCGACGCCGTAGGGCTCCTGCGGGAAGCCGGAGAAGCTCGTGACGGGCAGGCGCATGCCGTCGCGGTAGACGCCGCGGATGGTCTGGTCGAAGCCGCGGATGATGAGCTGGTCGAACCGGCCGTCCTCGCCCTGGGGCGAAGAAAAGACGCCGGCCGTGTAAGCGAGGGCGTCGGCGAGGTTCTGTGCGCCGCGATCCTCGAGTTGCTTCTGCGTCACCACCGAGATCGATTGCGGGATTTCGCGCAGGCTGGCGTTGGTCTTGGTGCCGGACGAGCTGCGCGACACGACGTAGGAATTCGCCGCGACGATGCTGTCGTTGGTGCTGCCGCTGCCGACACCGGCGCCGGAGCCCTGCACCGACAAGGTGTCGAGCTGCACCGCCGCCGTGCCGCCCGACGCGGCTTGGGCGAAGGCCTCCCCACTCCACAGGGCGGGGGCCATGGCGAGCATCGCCACGGTGGAGACGCCGGCCAGACAGCGCAGGCCACTCACGGCTTTGTGAGAAAACGTGCCGGAGGAGAGCAACATGCCATCAGACATACAGAAGACCTTGATCGTCGAAAATACAGCACGGGCTCGATCGTGACTGAGCGAGATGTCTCCGTCGATGCATCGCGTAGAACGATTCAAAAACAAAGCTCGCGCCTCGGCAAGACAAATCCATACGGCGTCTTTGACAGCAAGGCGAAGTTGCGGTTCGGCGAGCGAAGTTGTGACTGCGTTGCCTAGGAAGCACATTCATACTTTGGAATAATTCGAGTCTAGAGCCTGGATAAACGCGCTCGGGAATACTCGGCGGCTCTCACGAAGCGCCCGCCGCGCCGTCGTGCTCCGAGGGAGGGCCGCCCGTGACCGAGAGTTGTGAGAGGCGCCCTCAGCGCCGGGCCAGGAGCCACATCAGGAACGGCCCGCCGACCAGGGTCGCCACCAATCCGGCGGGCAGCTGGTAAGGGAAGAACGCCATCCGCCCGACGAAATCCGCCGCGACCATGATGAGCGCGCCGACGATCGCCGCACCCGCGAGCTGCGGCGCCGCGCGGGTGAGGCCGGTCAACCGCGCCACCTGAGGCGCCACGAGGCCGACGAAGCTCAACGGCCCCGCCACCAGGGTCGCCGCGGTGGTGAGGATCGCCGCCAGGACGAGGATGGCGAGGCGGCTGCGGCGAAGGTCGAGCCCGAGCGAGCGGCCGGTGGGAGCGCCGAGGGGTAGCAGATCGAGCCATCGGGTCAGACCGGGAAGGCAGGCGGCCCCGAGGGCGAGGATGGCGAGGGCGGCCACGGCATCCTCCGGCGCCACCCGCGCCGTGGAGCCCGCCGTCCACCCGAGCAGCATGACCACGGAAGGGTCGCCGCTGATCATCAGGATGGTGAGGAGGGCGCCGAACCCGGTGGTGAGGCCGATGCCGGCCAGCAGCATCTGCTCGGGCGCGGTGTCTGCACGGCGGCCGAGGCTCAGGATCGCCAGGAGGGTCGCGAGCGCCCCGAGGCTGCCGGCGCCCAGCAACGCCGTCCGGTCCGGCGTTCCGAGGACGATCGTGACCGCGACGAGACCGAGGGCGGCCCCGGAGCTGATCCCGAGCACTTCGGGACTCGCCAGGGGATTGCCGGTGAGCCGCTGCAGCAGGGTGCCGGCGATAGCCAGCATCGCGCCGGCCGCGAGCGAGGCGGCGATCCGGGGCAGGCGCCAGGGAAGCACCGCGTCGAGCCCGGCCCCGAGGCTCCAGTGCCAGCCGGCGGAATCGCGGCCGAGGGTCAGCGCGACGAAGACGAGGAGGACCAGCGACGCCGCTCCCACGAGGACCAGGCGCCAGGGTCGCGCGATCCGGGCCGAGGCGCCGCCGTCCGGACGATGCAGCGCGCCGACGCCACGCAGGCGCGGCAGCAGCCAGAGCAGCATCGGCACGCCGACGAGGGAGGCCAGCGCCCCCGTCGGCACCTGTGCGATGGGGGCGAGCGCCAGGACCACGGAATCGGTGAGCCAGATCAGGGCCGCCCCGAGCAGGGGCGCGGCGACGAGGCGGTCGCGCAAGGTGCGCGTGCCGGTGAGCCGAACGAGGATCGGCGCGGCGAAACCCACGAAGCCGATGACGCCCACCCCCGCCACCACGAAGCCGCCCAGCGCCACCGCCACGGCCACGGCGAGGAACCGGACCCGGCCGAGGGAGAGCCCGAGGCTCTTCGCGTTCGCCTCGTCGAGATCCAGCACGGACAGGGGCCGCACCATCAGCGCGACCAGCATGGCGGCCACCGCGAGGCGGGGCGCGAGATAGGCCGGGGCGCTCCAGTCGTTCATGGCGAGGGAGCCCGCGCCCCAGACGAACAGGCCGAACAGCCGCTCCTGATGCAGGATCACGAGGAGGGTCTGGATCGCCCCGCAATAGAGCTCGATCACGAGGCCGGCCAGCAGCAGCGCGAGGGGGGCGAAGCCCTTGGCGCGGCCGAGGGCGAAGACCGCGAGCACCGCCAGGGCCGAGCCCGAGAGCGCCACCGCCTCCCGCCCTTGCGAGAAGAGGCCGGGCGCGAACAGGGAGGCCAGGGCCAGAGCGAGCTGCGCCCCGGCCGAGATGCCCAGCGTCGAGGGCGAGGCGAGGGGATTGCGCAGCACCTGCTGCAGCACCACCCCCGACAGAGCGAGGGCGCCGCCGGCCAGCCAGGCGGTGACGATCCGCGGCAGCACGCTCTCATGCAGGATCACCTGGGCGATGTCGGTCCAGTCGGGACTCCACAGGGCCTTCAGCGCCGGGCCGAGGGCCATGTCGGCGGTGAGCGTGCGCAGGGTGAGGAGCCCGGCCACGAGGGCCACCGCGCCGATGAGGAGCATCGTCCCGCCGATCCGCGACCGGGGCGGCGCGAGGGCATCGAGGCGGGGCTCGGCCAGATCCACCTCAGCCACGGGGGCAATCCCGCTTGGCGAGACCGGTCATCAGCTCGGCGAAACGCGCGATGGCCGGCAGGCCGCCATAGAACCAGACCGGGGCCACCACGTCGACATGATGCTCGCGCACCGGCGGCAACGTCTGCCAGAGCCGGCTGCCGGCCAGCGCCCTGGCGGCGTCGGATTGAATCGGCCCGATATGGACGATGCGGGCATCGGCCGGGCCGGTGGCGAGCTGTTCGATCCCCACCGCCGTGAAGCCGGAGGCGTTGCTGGCGCCGGTCCAGGCATTCGGGATCCGAAGGCGGTCGAGCACGGTCTGGAACAGGCTGGTGCGGCCGTAGACGACGATGTTGCGGTGGTCGACGATCCAGACGAGGTAGGTCGGGTGCCTCTCGGCCGGGCAGGCGCTCGCCGCCGCCGCGTCGAGAATCGCCTCGGTGCGTGCTTCCAGGGCCTTGGCTTCATCGACGCGGCCGAGACGCAGGGCGATGCGCATGGTCTCCGCCTTCGCCCGCGCGTAGGGATCGCCCCCGGCATTGGCGATGGAGACCGCCTCCGTCGGGGCGATGCGCGACAGGAAGCTCCCTTGCGTCGCCACCTGGATCGGGTTGGCGAGGATGAGGTCCGGCTTCAGGCTCGCCAGCACTTCGAGATTGGGCTCCACCACGAGGCCGAGATCGACCACGCCCTCGGGGAGCGCCGGCGCCACCACGGTGCGGTTGTAGTTCTCTGGCTGCGTCACCGCGACCGGCACGATGCCGAGGCCGAGGAGCAGTTCCACGGCGCTCCAGTCCAGGGCCGCGACGCGCGGCTGGGCGGGCATCTTTTTCTCCGCGCGCGCGGGCAGACAGGCCAGCACGAGGAGGCAGGCCGCCAGGCCGAGAACGGCCCGTCTAGCGGACATCGACGGCAGCCAGGGCGAGATCGTCGGCCTTCCTTTTCGCCTCCGGAGCGAGGCTCGCATCCCGCAGGGCGGGCGTGAACGCCGCGATGGCGGCGGTGGCGGCGAGGCACAGGCCGCCCCCCGCCGCCATGGCGATCCGCGCCGAGGCGAGATGGGCCGTGGTGCCCGCCTGCATGCCGCCGAGCGCCGGGCCGATCGTCTCCTCCAGCACCCACAGGCTCGACACCCGGCCGAGCATCGCATCCGGCGTCGCGCGCTGGATCAGGGCCGCGCGCAGGATGCCGGCGAGGCTCGCGGCCGCGCCGAGGGTGGCAAGGCAGAACAGGGCGGGAGCCATGCCCTCGCTGAAGCCCAGCGCGATGCAGGCACAGGCCCAGATCGCCACGCAGGCCACCAGCCAGCGCCCGGCGAACGGGCTCGCGCCGGCCCGGCCCGAGGCCAGGGCGCCGAAGAGAGCACCGACCGAAGGGGCGGCATAGAGCAGGCCGATGCTGTCCGGCCCTCCGCCGAGCCCGTGCGTCGCGAGTTCGGGCAGCAGCACGTAGGGCACGGCGAAGACCAGGGCGACGAGATCGACGAGGAGCAAGCTCAGCACCAGGGGCGAGCGGGCGATGTAGCGCAGGCCCCCCATGAAGCCGGCCTCGTCGGCGGCAAGTACGGGGAGTGGCGCTCCGGCGGAGGGGCCGGCGAGCGGCGGCAAGGGGGGCAGGAACCCGAGCACGATCGGCGTGATGCCGGAGATGAGCGCGACGACGCCGTAGCACGCGACGAGCCCCGCGCCGGCGGTGATCGCCCCGGCGAGGAACGGCCCGGCGATGGCGCCCGCCTGCGCCGCGACGGCCGTGAGCGCGGCGGCGCCCGACAGGTGCTCGCGCCCGACCAGCGCCGGGGTGGCGGCCATGATCGCCGGCATGCCGAAGCCGAAGGTCGAGCCGCCGACCACCGCCGCGGCGTAGATCGGCCAGACCATCGGGGCCGCGAGGGCGGCGTTGGCCATGAGGATCAGGATGGTGAGGAGATGGGCCGTGCGCGACCAGACCATGACCGCGCGGCGGTCGTAGCTGTCGGCGAGCCAGCCGCCGACGATGAGCGCCAGCGCCATCGATCCCGCGACGGCGGCGTTGAGGAACGCCACCTGCAGCGACGAGGCGGTGAGGGCGTACATCTGCAGGCTCACGGCGACGCCGAGCACCCCGAAGGCGAGGAACGAGGCGGCCCGCGCCGCATAGAGCAGCTGGAACCCGCGGCTCGCCCGCAGGGGAGACAGGTCGAGCATCATGGTGCCATGCCGCTCCGGATGACGCTCTTTGACATCACGCTTCAATCCTCGTCCTTGGCGTCTTCGTCGGCGCCGCGCCGCCAATAGGCCACGGCGAGATGCTGGTCACGGGTGAGGCCACAGGTCTTGCGCCAATGCGCCCGCAGGGCCTTGAACGCGTCGAATTCCGAGCCGGCCCAGGCGAAGACCGTGCGATCCTGCGGGAACGGGATCGCCCGGACCGCATCCGCCAGGAGCGTGGTCGTGCCGGGCGGTGCGCCGTTGCGGTGGAGCCAGCGCAACTCCACCCCCTCCGGCCGGTCGAGCGCCTGTTCGTCGGCCGGCCCATCGACCTCGATCACCGCGACCCCGCCGACATGGCCGGGAAGCCGCCCGAGGATGCGGCCGATGGCCGGCAGGCCGGTCTCGTCGGCGGCGAGACAATACCACTCCGCCGCGCCAGCGCTGCGGCCGCCGGGGCCGAGCAGGCCGACCACGTCCCCGGCCTTGGCGCGCTTGGCGAAGGAGGCGCCGGGGCCGGCGTCGTGATGCATGACGAAGTCGATGTCGATCTCGCCCGCAGCCACGTCGATGCGGCGGATCGTGTAGGTCCGCATGGAGGGCGCGCCCTCCCCCTGCGGCCAGACCGGGATACCGTCGATTCCCGGCACGGGCCATTGCGGCGCGTGGCCCTCGGGCGGGATGATGACGTGCACATGCATGTCGAACGCGTCGTAGCGCGCCAGATCCGTGCCGACGAAGGTGATCCGGCGCATATGCGGCGTGAGATCGACCACGCGCCGAACCGTCACCTCGCGCAGGCTCGGAATGGTCTCGTCGGCGCAGCCGTCTCCGGTCCAGACGATGGATGCGTCCGTGGCGCCGGGAAGCTCCTGGAGATGCGAGGCGAGCATGAACTTGACGACGGCGAGGGAGGTCTCGTCGGTCGCCTCCGCCTTCAGGGCGAGCAGGCCCTCGGCGGCGACGAGGGTGCCGGTGCCGACATCGAAATCGACCCGCCCGCGTCCCGGCTCGTGAAGCACGGGGATGTCGTGTTCGAGGAAATGCTCGCACAGGTCCGCGATGTATCGCCCGGCATCGGCGAGGCGCACCTGGGCTTCGGAAGCCATGGCTGTCACGGGGTGTTCTCCACGATGGCGGGACGGCGCGAAGTCTGGCCGCGGATCGGCCGGTGGCTGTAAACGAGGACGGACGGACACACAACGCAAAACAAGGTGACTGATTTCATCGAAGCGCACCGGATCGATTATTTATAGTTGATAGAAAAACTACCATCATCAAGAATGCTTTCCGCGCTTTTGTCGCCGTGTCTTCGCAACCCGGCAAAGAACCGATTCGATGTCGCGATCCCGCCTCCGCGATCGCGACGCCCGCAACAGGCAGGCTAAAAGTTTTACTCGCCGTCAGCACAGGCACGAACACGCTCCGTCTAAAGAGACATTCGACCCCACCTTTTATCGTTACATTGTCAAAGACAAAATATTGATCGACAAAATGTCGACAAAACTGGGCGATCTCCCATATCGGTACTCGACCGGCACCTGACACTGGCCAGGAACAGGACGGACCAGGTCTTGCCGCCATCGAACCGAAACGGGAGAATGCATGAACGATGTCGATTTTCGCGAGATGCTCGATGCCCATTGCCTGATGCAGGCGGGCTGCTACGTCTCGGACATCGAAACCGCGCCGGATGGCGGGCGCTATCTCTGGTCGAACGCGATTCCGGAGCCGGGTTTCAACGTCGGCGTCGAGACCACTGACCTCGCCTGGGTCCGGGCGACCTCCGCGCGGCGCGGCCGGCTCCCGGCCCTCCTCGTCACCGAGGGCGGGGACGCGCTTAGCGCCCATCCGGACCTGCAGGCCGCCTTCCCGACCCGCTGGATGCTGGGCGATTGCCGGGACGTGCAGGCGCCAGTCATGCCGGAGGGGCTGACCCTCGCGACGGAGGTGGCGGCGGCGCCCGGCGAGGGCTACCTGTCGGTCTGCGGCGGCCTCTACGACGATGTGGGCGTGAACGCGATCGCCGAGGCGGTCTTCCTGCCGGTGCTGCGTGGCGCCCGGCCCGTCGAGGGGGTGGAGACGCGCCACCTCACCGTGAGCGCGGATGGCGTTCCGGTGGCCTGCGCCTCGGTCTACCGGGCGGGCCGCCTTGCCGGACTCTACAATGTCGGCAGCCTCGCGACGCGGCGTGGGCACGGCCTGGGCGCCCTGGTCACCCGGGCGGCGATGGCGAGCGCCCGGCAGGCCGGCGCGGAGACGGTGATGCTCCAATGCGTGGCCGGCGGCCATGTGGAACGGCTCTATGCCGGCCTCGGCTTCACCGTGGCGGCGAGCCCGACGCTGATGGTGTTCGCGCCGGGCGCCGGCTCGCAACGATAGACGACACGCCTCCCCGGCGGATCTCGGGCCTGCCCGAGATCCGTCGAGCTTGTGGGGAGGAGTTGGAGGTGGGGGTGGTCGGGCGACCCTCAGTTTGCGGAGGCTGGCGGTACAATCCACACCCCTAGCCTCTGCCCAGAAGCTCCTGGATTCACGCCTCCGCCCGGCGGACGGGCCCGCTTCCCAAGAGGGTTCGACCAGAGGCACGACGGGCTCCCTCTCCTGGAAGGAGAGGGTTGGGGTGAGGTGTGGTCCATCCCCGGAAAACTCACACACCTCTCCCTGTCCCTCTCCTTCCAAGAGAGGGGACCCGCGCATCCTGCGAGATGTGTGACCATCGTAGGCCCACAAGGGGGAGAGGGACGCGGTCTGCTTGAAAGAGCAGGTGTGTGAATCCAGTAGCCCCCCACGCGGAGAGGGGATGCAGGCCGAGCGACGCGGTCCGGTCACAGCGAGGCCGCGAAACTGTCGTGGAACATCGTGGAATCCACGATCTCCCGGTGGGTGACGTCGGGGATCACGGTCACCTGTTCCACCCGGTTGGAGTAGCGGCCCCAATCCACATGGTTCAGCCCGCGCTCTACCGACTTGCCGGCGAGCCAGACGCGGATCGGGCAATCGAACCTGTCCGCCCGGTAGCGGCGATAGAGCAGCGTGTTGTCGACGAAGGTCCAGAGTTCGTATTCCTTGCTGCCGACGCCTGGGCCATCAAGGGGCAGCGGATCGGGGGCGGCCGCCACATAGGCGAGGAACTGCTCGTGGAGTTCCGGGTCCATGCGCCGGAACAGGTCCTCCCAATCGGCCCGCATCGGCGAGCGCTCCAGCCAGGACGCGACATTCTCCTGAAGGCGGCGGCGCTGCTCCGGCGTCAGCACCGGCAGGGCGCCGACGGCGAAGCTCACATCGATGTCGCAGACGTCGAGCATGCCGACGAAGCCGAGGTCGATGCGCGAGCCCAGCATCCGCGCCGCCTCGTAGGCGAGGACGCCGCCCCAGGACCAGCCGAGCATGGTGCAGGGGCGTCCGGCGCTCTCCTTCTCGATGATCTCCGCATAGCGCGCGGCGATGTCTTCCACCGAGACCACGCTCTTGCGCGCATCGGTGAGGGAGTAGCAGACGAAGCCGGTCACCGGCTGGTCCGGCCCGAGGCGGCGGACCAGGGGCGCGTATTCGCGGGTGTTCACCATCAGGCCGGGGAAGCAATAGAGCATCGGGCGGTCGCCCGTCGCCCGCAGGCGCACCACCTGCGCGGTGCCGACGGCGTCGGCGGTGAGCGCCGCAGCCAGGGTCTCGACGCTCTGGTTGTTGAAGATGTCGGCGATGGTCGGGCTGCGCTCCGGGAAGGCCGCGCCGAGGGCGGTGAGCACGCGCAGGGCGGTGAGCGAGTTCGCGCCGGCCTCGAAGAAGTTCTGGTCGGGTGGGATGGCGGGGAGGCCGAGCGCCTTGGCCCAGATCTCGGCCACCACGGTCTCGGTGGGGGTGAGCGGACGCGAGGGACCGCCCGTCGCCTCGACCAGCGGCGCGGGCTCCGGCAGCGCCGCCCGGTCGAGCTTGCCGTTGGGCGTCAGCGGCAAGCGATCCAGCGCCACGATCCGGCTCGGCACCATGTAGTCCGGCAACCGCCGGGCGAGGTCGGCCCGGAGTGCGCTCGTGTCGAGGACCGCCCCGGTCGCAGTGACAACGTAGGCCACCAGCAGCGCACCCGCCGGACCCTGGCGCAACGCCGCCGCCGCGCCCGCCACAATCTCCTGCGCCAGCAGCGCCGCCTCGACCTCGCCGAGCTCGATCCGGAACCCGCGCAGCTTCACCTGCGCGTCGGCCCGGCCGAGATACTCCACCGTCCCGTCCGCCCGCCAGCGCGCCAGATCCCCGGTGCGGTAGAGCCGGCCCCCTTCCCGG
>NZ_LMME01000003.1:0-186531 GCF_001422125.1 Methylobacterium sp. Leaf85
CGCTCTTCCGATCYGAATGTCCTTGATCACCGCTTCTGCCGGCTTCTTGGCCGGTCCGGATGTCTGCTTCATCTTCGCTCCTTAGGGGCTACGATGAACCAGCCATCCTCCGTTCGTGAAGACCCTCAATCTGTCCCACAGGTGCTGACGTCGGACAGGCGCCACTATCGATGCACGAAGCGGCACAGGACGCGATCGGCGAACTGACTGATCCGGAACACCGTCTCGTCGAGGCCGGCCGTGCAGGCGACATCCTAAGGCTCGCCCCCGAGGAGGCCATCCGCGCCAGCGTGATCCGGGCTCTCGTCTGCGCCGAGAGAACGGACTGGCCCGTGGCTCCCGAGGGCGTGCGGCTCGTCGGCGGCCGTGTCGTGGGCCTCCTTGCCTGTGCCGACCGCTACCTTGTCAGACCGCTCTGGATCGACGATGCGGAGATTCCGGACGGCATCGACATCAGCAACAGCCATACGCGGACATTGTCTTTCGAGAAGAGCCGCATCGGTAACGGCTTGTCGGCTCAAGGCGTGACAATTGCCGGACCGCTCTTCATCTCGCATGCCACCTTCACCGGCACCTGCGATATCAGCGGAGCCTCGATCGCCAGCACACTCACGGCAGACGGAGCCGTGTTCGATCACCCCAATGGAGATGCGATCAACGCCCAGCGCAGTTCCATGGCTGGGTCTTTCCTCAATCATGCGACGGTGAAGGGAGGGTGCCGCTTCCTCGGTGCGACGATCCGAGGGCAATTCGTTGCCGTGGGTGCGGTCTTCGACAACCCCGCCGGCGATGCCATTGATGTGCAGGACATGACGGTAGCGGGGATCTTCCTCGATGGCGCGACCATCATGGGCACCTGCCACCTCGTTAGCGCTCACATTGCCGCGCAGTTTGCCGCCGAGGGGGCGACATTCCACCAACCGAACGGTACCGCCATCAATGCCCAGGGCAGCCGTATTGGCAGCGTCATCCTGCGCGGCGGAGTCGGACCTGACAACGTCCCCATTCCCAGCACGATCAACGGCGGCCTCAATTTCAGCCGCGCAACCGTGGAGCATCATTTCGAGATCAGCGGAGGCACTCTGACGGGTGGCCCGTCCGGTGCGCTCGATGGGCGAGGCATCGAGACGAAGGGACGATTCATCATAGGGCGCGACGCCTATGTCACCGGTGCGATCCTGCTCTCGGGGGTCGAGATTCGCGGCTCCCTCGATCTCTCCGGCAGCCACATCCTGTCAAGCGCGATTGCCCAGGACACTTACGGCGAAGCTGCGCATGGGGTGGCGAGCTTTGAAGACGATCCCTTGCGCTTCGTTGCCCTCGATCTCAGCGAATCCAATATTTCGCACCTGATCATGCCGGATGCCACAGACATGCGGTATCCGGGATGCGGACGCCCGCGCGGAATCGTCGATCTCTCCCGGCTGAAGGTGGGCACCTATGTGGATTTTGCCTCCGCCTGGCCAGTTCCTGTGCCTCTGCACCGTAGTCTCGGTCCTGACAGGTTTCGCGATGCGAAGGATCGCGACGCCGATCACCTCATCCTCGACGGGTTCGAATACCAGCATCTAGACAATCCAGACGGCGACGCAGTGCCCTCGCTGCCGACGCATACGGCGAGGCAGCGCTGGCTCCGCGGGCAATCCCGCGACGATCTCTTCACTCGGCTTCGCCCACAACCTTGGCGCCATCTCGCCAAGGTGCTGGCGAGCCAGGGTTACGAGGAGGATGCTCACCGCATCGCAATCGCCCGCCGCGTGGCCGAACGGCACGCGCGTGAAACCGGGTGGTTCCTGCGCTGCATCAACTGGCTGCTGCACGTCCTGGCCGATTATGGGTTCAATCCATGGAAGGCCGTGGGCTGGTCGGTTGTGGTCATCGTGGTCTGGGCCGCCGTCTATACCGGCGCTGCCTTCGAATCCTGCAAAGCGGGGCCACGTCTCTGCCAGGACGGAGAGATCTTCGTCCGAACGGCGGCGGCCGATTTCGTGCCCGGCGTCACGAGCAGCGACGAGGCGAGGGATAAGCTCGTCAACCTCTACCCGGCCTTCGATCCGCTGGCCTATTCGTTCGATACCTTCATGCCGCTCTTCGACGCCGGCACGGACCGGTTTTGGCGGGTGAACACGGCGACCTGGCGAGGGGTGGCGCTCTATTATTTCAGCATCGCAGAGCAGATCGAGGGCGCCGTCCTCGTTTCCCTGATCATTACCGGCTTCACCGGCCTCCTCACCCGCGACGAAGCTTGACCGAACTGGGACGCAGCCCCATTCGTTTGCCATGCTTCGATACCATTCAGCGAAACGAAACCGGCTATGACGGGCCGTGACGATCAGGATTGAAGAACGTGCGTAAGTATTTCGGCACAGACGGCATCCGGGGCCGCGCCAATGGGGTGATCACCCCTGAACTCGCCCTCAAGGTAGGACAGGCGGCGGGATTGGTGTTCCAGCGGGGCGATCACCGCCACAGGGTCGTGATCGGCAAGGACACCCGCTTGTCCGGCTACATGATCGAGACGGCTCTCGTCGCGGGGTTCACATCGGTGGGCATGGACGTGATGCTGCTCGGCCCGATGCCGACGCCGGCCGTGGCCATGCTCACCCCCTCCATGCGCGCCGATCTCGGGGTCATGATCTCCGCCTCGCACAATCCGTTCGAGGACAATGGCATCAAGCTGTTCGGCCCGGACGGATTCAAACTGAACGACGATGTCGAGCGCGCCATCGAAGCCTTGATCGACGGGGAGCTGCACAAGAAGCTTGCCGGCCCGCGCGATCTCGGCCGCGCCAAGCGGATCGAGAGCGTGCACGCCCGCTACATCGAATTCGCCAAGCGCACGCTGCCCCGCAACGTCACCCTCGACGGCCTGCGGGTGGTGGTCGATTGCGCCAACGGCGCGGCCTACCGCGTCGCGCCGGAAACTCTCTGGGAGCTCGGCGCAGAAGTGATCGCCATCGGTGTCGACCCCGACGGCTTCAACATCAACCACGATGTCGGCTCGACGGCACCTGCGGCCCTTGCCGCCAAGGTGCGGGAGTTGCGGGCGGATATCGGCATTGCCCTCGATGGCGACGCGGACCGTGTTCTCATCGTCGATGAGAAGGGCCAGTCGGTGGATGGCGACCAGTTGATGGCCGTCGTGGCGCGGTCCTGGAAGGACGACGACCGGCTGACCCAGCCCGGCATCGTCGCAACGATCATGTCCAATCTCGGCCTCGAGAGGTTCCTCGGCGGGATCGGCCTCGGCCTCGCTCGCACGGCGGTCGGTGATCGCTACGTCCTCGAGCACATGCGTGAGCACGGCTACAATCTCGGCGGCGAGCAGTCGGGGCACATCATCATGTCGGATTACGCCACCACCGGGGACGGTCTCGTAGCGGCACTCCAGCTTCTGAGCGTGGTCAAGCGCCAGGAGCGGCCGGTGAGCGAAGTCTGCCATTGTTTCGACCCGCTGCCGCAGATCCTCAAGAACGTGCGCTACCGCTCCGGCGCGCCGCTGCAGCAGGATGCGGTCGTCACCGCCATCGCCCATGGCCGCGAGCGTCTCGGTGAGACCGGCCGCGTCGTCATCAGGCCCTCAGGCACGGAGCCGGTCATTCGCGTGATGGCAGAGGGCGATGACCGTAGCCTCGTCACGGAAGTGGTGGACGATATCGTTGACGCCGTTGCCAAGGCCGCGGCCTAATCACGCAACGCCTCCGGCGCGAGGTAGCGCCATGCCGTGAGGAGAGCGCTTCTGAGCGTCTCCTCATCCGCTCCATCCAGGGACAGGTTGGTCCAGCCACGCCGCCCCCAGGCGCCGGGAACGGGGTCGAACAGGTCCGGCTCCGCCTCGACCAAGAGCGCCTGATGCTCGGCCGGAAATTTGAGAACGACGCGTTCGTCGTCGATCCAGAGGGTGGCGAAGATCCGCCCGCCGATGCGAAAATCCGGATGGCCCATATGGGCGCCTTCCTCCACGCCGGGCAGCATTAGCGCCAGGGCGCGCACGTCTTCAGGACGCATCGATTTCTCCGCCTCATGACTCGCGACAACCAGGGAAACGCAGCGCGAATGCAAGTCCTGCGACGCGTCGATATCGTCTGCAAGTTGCAGTAGGGCTTTGGACTCTAACGGTTCGGAAAGGCTAACGTTTAACGTTAAGCGCGATTTAACTCATCCGACGGATGATGGGGTCGTCATCCAGGCTGGTGCTCCCACACTTCAGCCGAACGATCGAGTTGAAGGATCCATTATGCGCCGTTCCAAGCTTTCTGCCTTGGCGCGCTCGATCACGCTCCTTGCGAGCGTGGGAGCGCCATGCCTCGCGCAGGCCGCCGACTTGCTTCCCACTTTACCGCCCGAGCCGCTGCCCCCGCCGGTCGAGATCGGCGGGGCGTGGTATCTGCGCGGCGACGCCGGTGCCGGTATTCTGGGCGAAGGCCACACCGTCGCGAAGGACGTCACCATCCCTCCGATCCCGTACAAGTACAATGTCCTCAAGGATTATCTGGGCAACCAGGCGTTCGTGGGCGCGGGTATCGGCTATCAGGCCAATTCCTGGCTTCGCTTCGATTTCACCGGCGAGTACCGCTCGGAAGCGAAATGGATTTTCTATGCGGCCGAGACTCCGAGCGGCGGCATCAATCGCACGTCCGGGAAGTTCTCCTCAGTGGTCGGCATGGCCAACGGCTACGTCGATCTCGGCACATATTACGGCGTCACCCCGTTCGTGGGCGCAGGTGTCGGCTTTGCCCACCACATGTTCGGCGGCGTGACCGACAACGGCCAAGGCCTTTATCAGGGCGGCTTTGGCTCGGGTCCGGAGAAGCAGAAGCTCAGTTTCGCTTGGGCGGCCCATGCCGGTCTCGGCTATTCCATTACGCCGAACCTCAAGCTCGAGCTCGCCTATCGCTATCTCAACATGGGTTCGGCGCAGACCGGCACGATCACCTGCGACGCGCCGCCCTTCTGCAAGACGGATTACCACCTGAAGGACATCGCCTCGCATGACGTGAAGGTCGGCATGCGCTGGATCCTCGGCGGCGCCGTTGCTCCGGCGGTCGAGTATCAGCCGATGCCGGAACCGATCGTCCGTAAATACTGAATGTATCAATGACACCACGAAGACGGCGCGGATCGGTACCCGCGCCGTCTTCGTTCGTGCGCGCACGACCGCCGGGTTAACGCCGCCGCGATTTGTCTTTTCCAGCTGACGCGCCGTTAGGGTTAAGGCGATCATAACCTTTTAAATTCATCATCTTGGTCAGTCGACCCCCTCGCCGGCATGCATCCGTAACATGCGCTTTCCGGCCGATGCCTCCGTGAGGACCATGATGACTCCGCCCCGCCCATACCGCACCGCAGCCCTCGCTGTGATCCTCGCCGGACTGGCGATCGGCACTGCCGCGCCGACCCTCGCCGCGGACCTCCTGCCGCCGCCGCCACCTCCGCCGGCTCCCGCCCCGGTCCAGATCGGCAGCGGTTGGTACCTGCGCGCAGATTTCACCGAGAGCTATTTCGATCACCCCAAGGACGCGACGCTGGTCGAACCGGGCACGCCGCCCCTGGTGCGGCTGCGCCTGAGCCATCAGCCCGGCTATGGCGGCGGCATCGGCTACCGCTTCAACAACTGGCTGCGCATGGACGCCACCATCGACCAGCGCCTGCCCAGCCGCTTCAGCACCTACTCGTCGGGCTCGAACTTCGCGAACGGGTACAACGTCGAAGCCGGCAAGCTCGACGTGCTGACGGCTCTCGTGAACGTCTATGCGGATCTCGGTACCTGGTGGGGGCTTACCCCTTACATCGGCGGCGGCATCGGTATCGCTCAGAAGGACTTCCGCAACGCCTATACCCAGACGACCTGCACCGTTCCCGTGCTCTGTGACGGAAGCCCGGTGGTTGGCCCTCGCCCCGCTGCCGCGCGTCGCAACGGTTCGGTCACCTCCCTGGCCTGGGCGCTGACCGGAGGCGTCTCCTACGAGATCGGCGCAGGCTTCGCGATCGACGCGAACTATCGTTACGTCAATCTCGGCCGCGCCAAGACTGGCCTCGACGATTTCGGCTTCGGCACACGCCTGAAGGACATCTCGGCCAACGAGGTCCGCGTCGGACTGCGCTACAGTTTCGCCGGCGGTGCCGCCGCCTTCGGGGGCGGCGGTTACGGTAGCGGCAATCCCTACGAGTAGGGCAGGGCGCGGCGCGCCGGGACCTTCGGGTGTCTTACACATACACGCTTAAAGCCCGCCCGGCCCGCGCCGTGCGGGCTTTCTCGTCGTGCGACCACGAGAATAGACCTTGCCGTAATTCATCGAATCCGACCGCAACGGACCATTAACGTTACTGTATTAGAAACGATGCAAGGTTCGGAAAGAACAATCGGGCTGCAGCCCTGAGGACGACCTCGATGCGTACCGTCACCCTTGCACTCCTCACCGGCGTTGCCCTCGTTTGCCATCCAGCAGCCCACGCTGCGGACCTTGACTATGGCGTGTTGCGAGGCCCGGATTACGAGACGGCCTCGGCCGAGATTGATTGGAACGGTGGCTATTTCGGTGGCCATGCCGGATACACCACGACGTCGCTGAATTTCGGATCCTCCGGTCAATCGGATCTTGCGCAGATCCTTCGCAGCACGGCTATCGAGAGCGAGTATCGCATCTCGGGAAGCAATACTCTGAAACCTGCTCGGCCCCACGATGTCGGGATTGGAGGCTTTGCCGGCTACAACTATCAATTCGACGAGGCAGTCATTGGCCTGGAGGTCGATTATACCAGCGTCAATCAGAAAGGACGATCGGAGGACAGCCTCACCCGGCGCGTGATGCTCAGCAACGGAACCTATGATATTTACAGGATTTCCACCGCCGCGCATGCCAGCCTTCAGGATTATGCGACGATACGCATGCGAGCGGGTTATCCGATGGGAGCATTTCTGCCCTTCGTGACAGCCGGGTTGGCGATAGGTCGAGCCGTAGTCGGCAATGACGTGAGCGTCGATCTCAGGGAATATTCGGACATCAATCGAACGAATCTGGTTGGCGGCCTGAGCGAAAGCGGCGGCACCACCAAAGAGAAATACAGCCTTGGATATGCGCTTGGTATCGGCGGGGATTACCTGCTTACACAAAACATATTCGTACGCGGTGAGTACCAATATCTGCAGTTCGCGAAATTCGGAGACGTGAAAGTAAACGTCAATACTGTTCGTGGCGCGGTCGGCATCAAGTTCTAATTTTCCCCTGAAACCGGAGTCTACTCAAGACACCTGGCCGCTTGTCCCATCCTCACTCCGAGAGATTGCGCCATGCTACGATCTACGATCGTCGTCGGCATTGCGGCTATCGCGTTCGTCTCTGGGCCGAATGCCGATACGGGAGACCGACTATCCTGCGTCCATGTAGGACATGGTTACCTCACGGATGTTGATCGCCATCGCAGCCTTCCGCCGTCGCAGATTCCCTATCGCGACCATTGCTACCGACCAGCACCGCGCATTGCGCGGACCATCTACCAGCCGCCGGTCGTCCTTGGTCTCGTTCCCACACACAACCCCAACGCACCGGTCTACAACGAACCTCCACCGCGCTTTTCCCACGACTGACCGGCGTCAGCTTTCGAGCTCGCTGTCCCAGTACAGGTAGTCCAGCCAGGTGTGGTGGTATTCGCGGTGATCGAATTCCGGCTGGCGACGATGGAGTTCATGCCGCGTCGGCCGGTGAGGTTCATGCAGGAGCGGCATCTCCGCTTCCGCCGGAGTGCGGTTCGCCTTGCGCAGGTTGCAGGGTGAGCAGGCGGCTACGACATTCTCCCAGCTCGACAATCCGCCGCGCGAACGCGGAATGACGTGGTCGAAGGTCAGCCCGCCCGAGGGCATCCGAAGTCCGCAATACTGACAGGAGAAGGTGTCGCGCAGGTAGATGTTGTAGCGCGTGAAGGCCGGACTGCGCGCCAGGGTCACGTAGTTCTTGAGGGCGACGACGCTCGGGACCCGCAGGGCGCGGCTCGGCGAGCGGGCCTCGACATCGTAGCTAGCCACCAGTGTGACCCTGTCGAGGAACAGGGCGGTGAAAGCGTCCTTCCAGGACCATAAGGACAGCGGATTATACGAAAGCGGCCGGTAATCCGCGTTGAGGACGAGCGTTTGGAGATCCAGCATGGCGCTACTCTCTTGACGGATCGACGAAGGGACGACGCAACGCGTTACGGCGCGGCATCGTCCCCGGATGATGAAAGATCGGTGGTCCCGGCAGTTCGGTCTTCGACTTTGGCATCCGGGGAACAAATCTCGGTCGCCGGACCGGCACAGGATGCGAAGAGAACAGATGATCGGGGAGGGTGGACCAGCCTGGGCTTAGCCAAAAGCGGTCGTATCGGGCGGGAACGCCCGGTTCGTGGCGAGGCACATCAACATGGACGGCCAACGCCACCTCCTCGCGTCGATACGAAAAGGCTCTGTCCATTGCGCGGTAGTCTAATATCAGCATGACACGCTTGTGAAGGTTGCCCGGTCGATCCCCGACGTCGCGGCCCACAATCTTTCGGGCCGCCTCAGCGAATGATGTGTCTGCGGCACCCTTTCGCCCCATTGATCGGCCATCCGACGATCCGACTTTTGACCCGCGGCCGCTTGCGGCGTGTGAGGTGCCTTCGCTGGCGCTCCCGTGATGGCCACGGCCCTTGCCGGATACGGGGCCTGCAAAATGCCTGCCCCACGCGCCGGGGTCCGCCTGCCGACGCCAGAGGGGCGGGCGTTCTGAGCCGATGAAAGGAACGACATGGAACTGGGATTCATGAAGGGCAGAATGCGACATGCAGCGCTCCTTGCCGCGTGGATGGGTGCTTCCCTACTGAATCCCCTTCCGGTTCTGGCCCAGGCGGCGCCCGCCGCCCCCGCGCAGACGGAGCCGGCAAAGCCGCCGCCCGCCGCCGTCCCACCCGCTGTTACAGCCCCCGCTCCGGCCGCGAAGCCGCCAGCACCGAAACAGGCGGTGTCGGAGGCGATCAAGAATGTCCGCGACCGGCTCGACGAAGCCAAGGCCAATCTCGACGAGCGCGAGAAGCTTCTCGCAGGCCGCAACGTCGATCCCGCCAACCTGCTGAAAGCACGCGACGGCCTCGACGCCATCGCAGACCGAATCCGTCAAATCATCGATGCCACCACCCCGCGCCTCGAAGCCGCCCGCGAGCGCCTGACGCAGCTCGGGCCGAAGCCGAAGGAAGGCGAGGAGGGCGAGGACGTCGCCAAGGAGCGGGTCGAGCGCGAACATGCGGTCGCTGAGATCGACGAGACACAACGGCTGGCGAAATCCCTCCTCGTGCAGAGCGACCAGATCATTGACCAGATCACCAACAAGCGGAGGGCGGCTTTCACCCGCGGCCTGTTCGAGCGCTCGTCGGCACTGGTGAATCCCGACCTTTGGATGCGTATCGCCGACGATGTCCCGCGCGACATACGGGCTCTGCAAGCCGCCGTCACCGACATCGCCGGCCTGTTCGGCCGCAACGGATCGATCTGGAATCTCCTCCTGCTCGGGGTAGCTCTGGGCATCTCCGTGGCGCTGTATTTCGGACGCCGGAACATCGCCCCGCGCCTCGGGCGGCGCAGCCAGAGCGTGGTCGATCCGACTCAGCGCATGAAGCTGATGGCGGCCTGGCGCGTCTTCCTCCTCGGCACCGTGCCGGCGGTGGTGGGAAGCTACGCCGTCTATTACGCTCTCGATTCCACGGACCTGCTGCCGCAGCGACTCATGCCGGTGGCCGGCGCCATCCTCGGCGGCCTCGCCTTCATCGCCTTCGTCGAAGCCCTGTGCGATGCGCTACTGTCGCCGGAAAAGCCGTCCTGGCGCCCGGCACCGCTCAGCGATTCGACCGCGTCGCGGCTGACGCGGCTCGCCGTCGGCATCGCCACGGTGATCACCGTGGTGAAGTCCATCGAGGCGCTCAATTCCGGCATCTACGCCGCCCTGTCGATCTCCATCGCCACCCGTGGCATCGGCGCCCTCGCCACCATCCTGATCCTCGCCATCGGCCTGCATCGCTTCGCCGACACGGCGGACAAGGAGGAGGCGTGTTTCGGTCCCTACGTCGCGCCGGAATCCACCACCACGATCGGCGGACCGGCGCGTCTCCTCGGATGGGCAGCCGTCATCGTCATCGGCATCGCGCCCCTCGTCGGCTATGTCGCCTTCGCCGCCTTCCTCATCGACCAGTTGGTCTGGACGGCGTGCCTGATCGCGTTACTCTACCTCCTGATCTCCAGCGCCGACACATTCATCGGCGGTACGCTCAAGGACGAGACCCGCTTCGCCACAGCGCTTCAGGCCAATACCGGTCTGCGTAAGCGCTCGATCAACCAGATCGCCGTTCTGTCGACCGGGCTCGCCCGGGTCGTTCTGATCCTGGTGGCCGCCCTGCTGGCGCTCGCGCCCTGGGGACTCGATTCCACCGATGTCTTTACCTCCGTGCGCAGCGCCTTCTTCGGCTTCAAAGTTGGAGACGTGACGATCTCGCTCTCTACCATCGCGTATGCGGTGGGGCTGCTTGTCATCGGCGTCGTCATCACGCGCGCGGTCCAGCGCTGGCTGGAACAGACCTACCTGCCGGCCACCGACCTCGACGCCGGTTTGCGCAACTCCATCTCCACCATCACCGGCTATTGCGGATTCCTGATCGCCCTGGCGCTGGCCTTCTCCTATCTGGGCTTGAGCCTCGAAAAGCTGACCATCGTCGCCGGTGCGCTCTCGGTCGGTATCGGTTTCGGCCTTCAATCCATCGTCAACAACTTCGTCTCGGGCCTGCTGCTGCTGTGGGAGCGACCGATTCGCGTCGGCGATCAGGTGCTCATCGGCGACAGCGAGGGCATCGTGAAGCGCATCTCGGTGCGCTCCACCGAGATCCAGACCTTTGATCGTTCGGCGGTGATCGTGCCGAACTCGAACCTCATCTCGGGTATCGTGAAGAACCGGGTTCGTGGCGACCGCACCGGCCGCGTCACCATCACCGTCAACGTCCTGCGCAACCAGGATCCGGTCCGTGCCGCCGAGATGCTGGTGGCCTGCGCCTCTGCCCATCCGGACGTGCTGAAGGAGCCGGCGCCGCGAGTGGTGTTCCGCAAGATCGGCGATCCCTTCCTCGAATTCGAACTGATCGCGATGATCGTCGATGTCAGCATGGGCCTGAAGGTCACGAGCGACCTGAACTTTTCCGTGTTTCAAGCCTTGTCCGGCGCAGGGTTCATCCCGGCTCTCGGCCCCGGATCGAGCGTCGTCACCGTCCAGGGTCTGGAGCCGGTCCAGACCGCGCTCGGGCAGATCGCCGGCGTGTTCGCGCAAAACCGGAGCCAGGATCGGCCGGCTCAGGCGGAGGAGGTCGATGACCGGCAGGTCAGCCCTTCTGCGAACGAGGAAGCCGAGCCGATGCGCTCGGCAACGCCCCGTGAACCGAACCGGCGTAGGAGCCCTGCGGAGGTGTCGTAGACCGACACGATCGACGATGAAGGCGGGGCCAGAACGATGACGATGGGATTCCGGGTTTTCGGCCTCGCGCTTCTGGGCGGTCTGGCGCTATCCGGCTGCGCCAAGGAAGCACCGACCACCGGTGCGCTCCCGAGCCTGTACTGGCCGATGACCACCTCCGGCGCATCGGTCGATACGGCGACCGCGCGTGACATGATCTCGGCCTATCGTGCGCGAAGCGGCGGTGCCCCACTACGGATCGACCCGGACCTGCAGCGTCTGGCTGAAGCCGAGGCGGCGGCGATGGCGGCCGCCGACAAGCCGAGCCAAGCCCAGACTGTTAAGGTCGCGGTGCAGCGGCTCGGCTATGCGGGCGCGCAGGCCAATCTTTCCGCCGGCTACCACACCTTGGCGGAGGCCTTCTCGGGATGGCGCGACAGCCCCGCCCATAACGCCGTCATGCTGGCCCCTCGGGCGACACGCATGGGCATCGCCACGGCCTATGCACCCAATTCGAAATACAAGGTCTATTGGGCGCTGCTGGTCGCCGAGTGATCCCGCGCTCTTCTCAGGGCAGCTTCATCGAGCGCGGCGTCGGTGCCTGCTCGCCCATGAGCGTCACCGTCACGCGCCGGTTCGAGGACAGGTACGGGTTGTCCGGAAAGAGCGGCTCGGTATCCGCCTTGCCGGAGACCGAAGCGAAGCGATCGTCGGGCACGCCGGCGCTGGCGAGGATTTCGCGCACGCTGATGGCGCGACCGGCCGAGAGCTCCCAGGGCGGGGCAGGGGGGCGCGTTCCGGGCCGGTCCGTGGCGGTATAGCCCGTGACGGTGATACGGTTGGGCAGCTTTCGAATGACGGGGGCGAGTTTCTCAAGAAGGCGCCGGGTCCGATCGTTCGGGCGGCTCGACCCGTGTGGGAACATCGTGCTGCCGTCCTGATCCACAAGCGAGAGATCGACGCCCTTCTGCGTCGGATTGACGATGATGTTCTTCGAGAGTTCCGAGATCTCGGGCATGTCCTGCATCGCCTGACGCAGACTGGCGGCGGCAAGGCCGAACGCTTCCGGATAGCCGCTGTCCTGAATCCCTTCCGGGGCATTCGAGTCGTTATCCGGCGGCTTTGGCCGATCGGTGGCTTGTTCCGGCGCGATATCGCTGCGGTTCTTGATATTCCCCGGCGTTGGCAGGCCGTTCACCTCGATGATGCCGGAAAAGCGCGATTCCTTGTTGACGCCAAACGCATCGCGCATGGAGCCGGCCACGGCCTGCATCTTCTTCTGGTCCTGGGTGGAATAGGCTGCGATCATCACGAAGAAGCTCATGAGCAGCGCCATGAGATCGGCGAAGGTCACGAACCATCCGTGACCGCCATGGCCTCCGCGCTTCTTCCTGGCCACGGCCGATTACCCCTCTTCCCGCTAGGCTGCTTCCGCCGCGAGGTCATCGCGGTGGTTGTGCGGCAGATAAGCGACCAGCATCTCGCGCACGAGGGACGAGCTCTTCGAGTCGCGGATGAGCAGGATGCCGTCGATGATGAGGGAGCGTGAGACGTCCTCCTCCTCCAGCTTCACGTGCAGCTTGTCGGCGAGCGGGAGCGCGATCATGTTGGAAATCAGCGCGCCGTAGAGAGTCGCGAGCAGCGCGGTCGCCATGGCGGGGCCGAGCTTGGAGGGGTCCGACATGTTGGCGAACATCGTCACCATGCCGAGAATGGTGCCGATCATGCCCCAGGCGGGGGCGCAGTCCCCGAAAGCGCGGTAGATCTTCGAGCCCTCGTCGAGATGCATGAGGAAGTTGTCGCGGTCGCGCTCCATCGTGTCGCGGATGAACTCGCGGTCGTAGCCGTCGGCGATGTAGCGGGCGCCCTGAGCCAGGAAGGGATCGGAGATCTCCATATTCTCCAGCGCCATCGGGCCGGATTTCCGCACGACATCGGCGATCTTGGTGATCTCCTCGATGAGTTCGCGCGGTCTGATCGCCCGCATGGTGAAGGCGTAGCGCATGCCCATCGGCAGGCCATGCATCATCGTGGCGAACGGAAAACGGATCATCGTGGCCGCGGTGGAACCGCCGAAGATGACGATGACCGCGTGCTTGTCGAAAAAGGCGGCGAAGTTGCCGCCATCGATCATGATCAGGGTGAAGACGACACCGAAGCCGCCGAGAAGCCCGATACCGGTTGCGAGATCCATGGTGAACCCTGGTCGGCTTACCCAGCACCGCGGAACAGCATCCGAGCGGAAAGCGACTTGGCCAGAGTTAGGCGGACGCGCTGAACGAACCGTAAAGGATAACGGTCCGCCCGGCGCATTCCTGTCATTCGCCGTTCAGGGTGGCCTTGCGATAAGCCGAGCACGCCGAATGGCTTGCGATCTCCGATGAATGGGGGCCGGGTCGAAGGCGAAGGGTTGAGGGCGAAGGTTCCGGCAAAAGGGACCGCGCCGTGATTGGCATCGGAGCACACGTCGTCATGCCGTTGGTTCGTCTCTATGCGCGCGTCATGGGCCTACTGGGCGCCGATCGGCGCTTGGCAGCCCTACTCGCTGTCGCCAATGTGGCCCTCGCGGTCGCGGCTTTCGCCGAGCCGCTGCTCATGGGGCGAATCATCGATCAGCTGACGCATCTGACGAGCGACGGTAACGCCTTCTCGACACTGGCGCCGCTCATCGGCGCATGGGTCGCCTTCGGCCTGTTCACCATCGCGGCTGGCGTCACCATCGCACTGCATGCGGACCGGCTGGCCCATCGCAATCGTCTCGCCTCGATGGCGAATTACTTCGAGCATGTGCTGGAACTGCCCCTGGCCTTCCATTCCTCGAACCATTCCGGCCGCGTCCTGAAGGCGATGCTGGAAGGATCGAACGGCATGTTCTGGCTCTGGCTCGGCTTCTTCCGCGATCATTTCGTCGCCGTCGTGTCCCTGGCCGTCCTCCTGCCGATGACCCTGTTCGTGAACTGGCAGCTCGGCTCGATCCTGGTCGTACTGGTGACGATGTTCACCGTGCTCACCACCTTCGTCATGCGCCGCACCGAGATGCTGCAGGGCCGGGTCGAGGCCTACCAGTCGGGCCTTGCCGCCCATGCCTCCGACGCCCTCGGCAACGTGGCCGTCATCCAGTCCTTCACCCGCGCCAAGGCGGAGAAGGAGGCCATGCACGGCATCATTCGCAACCTGCTCGCGGCCCAGATCCCGGTCCTGTCGTGGTGGGCGCTCGCCAATGTCGCGACCCGCGCCGCCGCCACCCTGACCATGACGGCCATCTTCATCACGGGTATCGCCCTGCATCAGCACGGCATGGCCTCGATCGGCGAAGTGGTGGCCTTCATGAGCCTTGCCACCATGCTCGTCGCCCGTCTCGATCAGGTCGCCACCTGCATCAACGGCCTGTTCCAGCAGATGCCCAAGATCGCCGAGTATTTCGAGATCTTGGACACGACCCCGGCCGTCCACGATCGTCCCGGCGCCATGCAGGTGGCCCGTTTCGAGGGCGAGGTCTCCTTCGATCAGGTCGGCTTCTCCTACACCCCGCGCCGCCAGGCCGTGGAGAGTGTCTCCTTCACGGCGCAGGCCGGGCAAACCATCGCCCTCGTCGGAACCACCGGCTCGGGTAAGTCGACCACACTGGGTCTGCTGCACCGTGCGTTCGACCCGGATACCGGCGCGATCCGTATCGACGGTACCGACATCCGCGATATCGGCCTCGCCTCCCTGCGCCACAACATCGGCGTGGTGTTCCAGGAGCCGATGCTGTTCGCCCGCTCGATCCGCGAGAATCTCCAAGTCGGCCGTCCCGATGCCACCGATGCGGAGATGCTCGACGCCCTCGACCGCGCCCAGGCGACGGAGTTCATGGATCGCCAGTTCGACGGTCTCGACACGATCATCGGCGAGCGCGGCCGCTCGCTCTCCGGCGGCGAACGTCAGCGCCTCTCCATTGCCCGCGCGTTGCTCAAGAACCCGCCGGTGCTGATCCTCGACGAGGCGACGTCGGCTCTCGATGCGACCACAGAGCGCAAGTTGCAGGGTGCCCTCGAGGCCGTGATGGAAGGCCGGACCACCTTCGTCATCGCCCACCGTCTGGCGACGATTCGCAACGCCGACCGCATCCTCGTCTTCCACGAGGGCCGGATCGTCGAATCGGGAACCTTCGAGGAACTCGTCGCGGAGAACGGCCGCTTCGCCGACCTCGCCCGGGCGCAGTTCATGGCCGGTGCGGACGCCTCCGAGCCCACCCTCGCACTCGCGGCCTAAGATGAACGCCCCTCCCCCGGAGTCGGGGAGGGGGCCACTCCGGGAACTATCCGACGGAGGTCTCGATCTCCGCCTCTTCCTCAGCCCAGACCCGGAACTTCGTCAGCACGTTCGATCCAAACGTATGGGTCAATGGAACATCCGCCGCATCGCGCCCCCGGGCGACGAGGATGCGGCCCCGACGAGGAGCGTTGTTGCGCGGGTCGAAGACATGCCACGCGCCGCCGAGATAGACTTCGGTCCAGGCGGCGAAATCCCCGGGCGCATGCGGCTCTGGTTCGCCGATGAAACTGAGATAGCCGGTGCAATAACGCGTCGGCATGTTGAGGCCACGGCAGAACGCTACGAACAGGTGAGCGTAGTCGCGACAGACCCCGCGCCCCACGGCGAGGGCATCTGCAGCGGTGCGGTCTACGTTCGAATAGCCGTAGCCGAAGCTGATATGGCCGTGGACCCAATCGCAGACCGCCTGAGCGCGGGCCCATCCGGGCGGGACATCGCCGAACAGGCGCCACGCTTCGTTCGAGAGCAGATCGGACTCGCAGTAGCGGCTCGCCACCAGGAAGGGCAGGGCCTCCAGAGGCAGATCCTCGATGGGATGCTGGATCGCGTGCGGCACGACCGGATCGAGATCGCCGTCATCATCGAGCCAGCCCTCCACCGACAGGGTCACCGCCCCCGCCGGTGCCACGAGGCGGCAGCACCGGTTGCCGAAATCGTCGATGAACACTTCGTGCGGCGTCTCGGGGCCGATGGCCAGACGGTCCGGCTCGGTCGAGCGCGCGAACCGGCTCGGATGCGCCGTCAACCGGACGATCATCGGAGTAGGATAGGCGAAGTCGTAGCCCATCTCGCAGCCGAACCTGATGCGCATTACCCTTGAACCTCCGACCGACCATCGCGCCAGCCCTGCCGCCCTCATGCCCGCGCGAGACCGTTCGGCATAGGCCGCGAAGGTCACAGGTGGATGTCGGCATGCCGGCGGCGGCACCCTGCTTCAGTGCCGGCGCGCCTCGGCCTGTCTCGCCAGCATCCGGGCCTGGAGCCGCTGGCGTCGTGCTGCAATGACGGTGCCATTGATTTCGCCACCGAACAGGAACATCGCGGCGAGCCAGTAGAGAAAAACCAGAAAGACCATCGCGGTCGCCAATCCGCCATAGGTGGAGGCGTAAGCGGTGGAGAATCGGTCGAGGTAGAAGCCGAACCCGAGGCCGGCCAGGAACCAAAGCACCAGCGTCACCACGACGCCGGGCAGCACCGAGAGGATCGGACGGCGGCCAGCCGCCACGAATTTGTGGGCGATGACGAGAACCGCCGCGAGAAGAAAGGCGGTGATGCCGATGCGGCCGAGGGCGACAGTGAGGCTCAACGGCTCGAGCCCCGGCGCCACGTCGATGACCCTGCGCCAGATCAGCGGCCCCAGGACAACCAGCAGGGCGAAGGCGAGCATGGCGAAGGCGCCGCAGACGACATAGCCGATCGATTCGAGGCGGGTGAGCCACCATGGCCTGGTCTCGCGCAGGCCATAGGCACGGTTGAGCCCCACCCTCAGGCTTTCGACACCCGAGGACGAGAAGTAGAGGGCAAGGAGAGCACCGATGGTGAGCACGCCGCCGCGCTGCTCGGTGAGCACCCGGTGAACCTCCCCGGCAATGGGTTTGGCCACCTCGCGAGGCCACGCATCGAAAATGAGGATGCCGGCTTCGTCGGCGAGCGACTTGGTGCCAAGGAGGCCGGCCAAAGCCGCGAGCAGGATCAGGAAGGGAAACAGCGAGGTCAGGATCGAGAGAGCGATATGGCTCGCGATCGCCCAGCCGTCATGTGAGACGAAGCGCTGGGCGGCGAGGCTGGCGATGTTGGCGCTGTTGCGGAGACGGCTCACGGCAGGTGGGGCGCTTCTCGTGATCTGTGGGGCTCGACGATACAGACTGTCTAAACGCGAGGCCGGGCGACGGCGCAACGTCCGGGTCGGTCGTCAGGTCGATGCAGTACCGCCCGTTACCGGTGCGGCTTGTGTTCAGCGGTTCGGTGTGTTGCCTGCGCCACCGTCATGTCAGTCGATACGCCGGCTTCCCCAACCCGCACCTTGCCCGCTTCCGTGGTCTCGTCGGTCTTCGTCCTGATCTGGGCGTCGGGCTTCGTCGCCGCACGTTTCGTGGCGCCCCATGCGGAGGCCTTCACCTTCGTCGCCGTCCGGCTCGTCGGCGTCGCCATCGTTCTGGGCGTCATCACCTTCGGCCTCGGCGCGAGGTGGCCTCGCAGCCGCGCGGGATGGCGCGATGCCCTGGTGGCCGGCGTGCTGATGCAGGGCATCTACGTCATCGGCGTATTCTGGTCGGTGGAGCGTGGTCTGCCATCGGGCATCGCTGCCCTGGTCGGCAGTCTCCAGCCCCTTCTGACGGCAGCGATGGCGCGACCGTTCCTCGGCGAGGTCGTCAGCCCGCGTCGCTGGGCCGGGATCGCCACGGGCTTTGCCGGTGCGCTTCTCGTGCTCGCCCCGAAGATCGGTGCGGCGGACGCGTCCGGCATCCCGGCGTTGCCTCTCGTTGCCTGCCTCGGGGCCATGGTGGCGATGACCATCGGCACTTTGTGGCAGAAAAGCCATGCGGGGCAGGCCGAATTGCTGCCGAATGCGGCGATCCAGTTCGTCGGGGCCGCGTTCCTTGCCGTGCCGGCGGCGCTTCTGTTCGGCACCGGCCGTTTCGACGCGTCCCTGCCGCTCTGGGGCGGACTGGCGTGGTCGATCCTGGTGAATTCGGTGGCGGGTATCCTGCTTCTTCTCGCCCTGATCCGGCGCGGCGAGGTGGCCGGCGTCGCCTCCCTGCTCTTCCTGGTCCCTCCGGTCTCGGCGGCGATGGCCTATCTCCTGTTTGGAGAGACACTGGCCCCGATTCAGATGGCCGGCATGGCGGTGGCCACGATTGGGGTCGCGGTCGCCAGCCGAAGATGAGTTTTTCTTTGATTCGTCTCTCAATAAAATTCAGATCTCCTGGCTTTGCCGAGCAGAACCAGGCTTTTCACGGCAAGAAATAATGAATTCAGGTGGGATAGTGCCGCGCTGCGGCGAGACGCCTCTACAGACTTGGCAAACCTGCCTATAATGAGCGCCAACCCTCATTCTAATTTGAGAGATTCGAACCATGTCCGCTTCCCCGGCCATCTCCACCGAACCGCAGGATCTCCTGACACTGGCCCAGGGCGCCGGCGAAGCCGCCAAGGCCCTCGTCGCCGAGGCGACCCGCCGAGTTCGCGCGAAGGTCCTCTCCGCCGAGGGCAAGATCTCGCCTGAGAAGCTCGAGGCCGAGCAGCATGCGGCCCACGGCCTCGCCTGGCTCGCCACCTATGCCGAGGGCGTGCGTGAACTCGGCGCCTATGCGGCGCGCCTGACCGAAACCGGTGAGTTCGGGGAGACGGAGGCGCTCCTCGTGAAGATCGGTATCGGAGAATATCTCGACCAGATGTTCTCCGGCATTCCCATGAGCCAGGGCGAGATCGTGCGTCCGACCGGCTCGCTGGGGCTGTCCGCCCGCGAGGTCATGAAGTTCCGGACGGATGCCGTCGAGAGCATGATCGCCGAGGGCAACACGCCTGAGAACCGTGCCGCACTCGTGGCACGCATCCGCGATAACGGCGGCTCTGCCACCATCGGCAAATCCGGTCTCGACGAGGACATGGAGGCGATCCGTTCGGAGATGCGCCGCTTCGGTCTCGCCGAAGTCGTGCCGCACGCCCATGAGTGGCACAGCCAGAACGCCTACATCCCCATGGAGATCGTCACCAAGATGGCCGAGCTCGGCGTCTTCGGCCTCACGATTCCGGAGGAATACGGCGGCATGGGCTTGCCGAAGATCTCCATGTGCGTGGTCTCGGAGGAACTCTCTCGCGCCTACATCGGCGTCGGGTCGCTGGGCACCCGCTCGGAGATTGCCGCCGAACTGATCCTGTGCGGCGGCACCGAAGAGCAGAAGCATCGCTTCCTTCCGGGCATCGCCTCGGGCGACACGCTCCCTACCGCCGTGTTCACCGAGCCGAATACCGGCTCCGACCTCGCGTCCCTCCGGACCAAGGCCGTGAAGGACGGCGACGTCTGGAAGATCTCGGGCAACAAGACCTGGATCACGCATCCGGTCCGCGCCGACATCATGACCTGCCTCGTGCGCACCAAGCCCGAGGAAAAGGGTCACCGGGGTCTGTCGCTCCTCGTTGCTGAAAAGCCGCGCGGCACCGATGCGGATCCCTTCCCGGTGGCCGGCCTGTCCGGCGGCGAGATCCACGTGCTCGGCTATCGCGGCATGAAGGAATACGAGCTCGCCTTCGACAATTTCGAAGTGCCGGCGGCCAACCTCCTCGGCGAAGTCGAAGGCAAGGGCTTCACCCAGCTCATGCAGACCTTCGAATCCGCCCGCATCCAGACGGCGGCCCGCGCCATCGGCGTGGCGCAGAACGCCCTCGACCTCGGCCTGCGCTACGCCGAGGATCGGGTGCAGTTCGGCAAGGCACTGATCAACTTCCCCCGCGTCGCCGACAAGATCGCCATGATGGCGGTGGAGATCAACATCGCGCGCCAGCTCACCTACTTCTCCGCCCGCGAGAAGGATGAGGGCAAGCGCTGTGATCTCGAGGCCGGCATGGCCAAGTTGCTCGGCGCCCGCGTCGCCTGGGCGGCAGCGGACAATGCCCTCCAGATCCATGGCGGTAACGGCTTCGCGTTGGAATACGCGGTCAGCCGTGTGCTCTGCGATGCGCGCATCCTCTCGATCTTCGAGGGTGCCGCGGAGATCCAGGCCCAGGTCATCGCCCGCCGCCTGCTCGAGACTGCCTGAGCCTTCCGTTAGGAGGCGGCGACCGGGCAGTCAGCCCGGCCGCCAAGTGAGTATCTCAAGAAAAAAGGCCTGGAACCGGGTTCTCCCCGGCTCCAGGCCTTTTTCATGTCGAGGCTCCTCTCCCGGTATGCGGAGAAGAACCGATCCTACTCCGCCGGAGCGTGATGGCTCGACGGAATCGAACCCGTCTCGGCCGCTTTCGGCTCGTGCTCGACCGGCTTCGTCCTGAACAGGCGCATGACGAAGACGAAGAAGACCGGCACGAAGAGGACTGCCAGGATCGTGGCGGAAATCATGCCGCCGAGCACGCCTGTACCGATGGCCTGCTGGCTCTTCGAAGCCGCGCCCGAGGCGATGGCCAGGGGCACCACACCGAAGATGAAGGCCAGGGAGGTCATCACGATCGGCCGGAAGCGGAGCGTGGAGGCTTCGATGGTCGCATCGACCAGGGACTTGCCCGGCCGCCACAGGTCCTTGGCGAACTCCACGATCAGGATCGCGTTCTTGGCCGAGAGGCCGATGATCGTGATGAGCCCGATCTTGAAGTAGACGTCGTTGGGCATGCCCCTCAGGTAGACCGCCGCCACCGAACCGATGACGCCGAGCGGGATCACCAGTAGCACCGAGAACGGGATCGACCAGCTCTCGTAAAGGGCGGCGAGGCACAGGAACACGATCAGGATCGACAGGGCCAGCAGCAGCGTCGCCTGACTGCCGGCCTGCTTCTCCTGCAGCGACTGGCCAGTCCAAATGTAGCCGAAGCCCTTGGGCAACTGCTGCATCAGACGCTCCATCTCGGCGATCGCATCGCCGGAGGTGTAGCCCGCTGCCGGCTCGCCGGTGATGCGCACCGACTGGTAGCCGTTGAAGCCGATGATCTGCGCCGGCCCGACACTCCATTTGAGATCGGCGAAGGACGACATCGGCACCATCGCGCCCTGGCTGTTCTTCACCCCGTAATTCAGCAGGTCGGCCGCCTTGAGGCGCTGGCTGTCCTCGGCTTGCACGATCACGCGCTGCATCTTGCCCCGGTTCGGGAAGTCGTTGGTATAGACCGAACCGAGATTGACCTGGATCGTGTTGTTGATCTCCTCGAAGTCGACGCCCAGGGCCGCCGCCTTCTCGCGATCGATGACGAGTTCCGCTTGCGGTGCCGGAGGTAGCCCCTCGACATAAACCTTCTGCAGGATCGGGCTTTTCTTCGCGAGGGAGAGCAGTTGCTCCTGTGCAGCCATCAGGGCCGAGTAGCCCTTCTGGGCACGATCCTGAAGGCGGAAACTGAAGCCCGAAGCGTTGCCGAGGTTGTCGATCGGCGGCGGCTCAAGCGCCTGGATCACGGCGTCCTTATAGGTGCCGAGCGCCTTGTTGGTCCCCTCCACCAAGGCAGCCGCCGAGTTGGCCGCATCGCGCTCACCCCAGGGCTTCAGCGTCACGAAGGCCTGGCTCGTCACCTGGCCCTGACCGGAGAAGGAGAAGCCGTTGACCACCGTCACCGTGGCGACGCCGGACTGGGCCATCAGGTGCTCCTCCACCGCCTTCACGGCATTGAGGGTGCGGTTGAAGGACGAGCCGGGAGGCGTCTGGATATCGACCGTGAAGAAGCCCTGGTCCTCCACCGGAAGGAAGCCTTCCGGCATCCGCACGAAAGCGAAGGCGAGTCCGATGACGAGGGCGAGGTAGACCATCATCACCCGGCCCGAGCGCTTGATCATCCCTGCCACGCCGCGGCCGTACCGCGCGGTTTCGCGGTCGACGACCCGGTTGAACCAGCCGAACACGCCGCCCTTGGAATGGCCGTGGCCCTTCTCGATGGGCTTGAGCAGGGTGGCGCAGAGAGCCGGCGTCAGCGTCAGGGCGAGAAGCGCCGAGAAGCCGATGGACGTCACCATGGCAATGGAGAACTGACGGTAGATGATGCCCACCGAGCCGGGGAAGAACGCCATCGGAATGAAGACGGCGATCAGCACCAGGGTGATGCCGATGATGGCGCCGGTGATCTGGCTCATCGCCTTTCGGGTCGCCTCCTTCGGAGACAGCCCTTCCTCGTTCATGATGCGCTCGACATTCTCGACGACCACGATGGCGTCGTCGACGAGGATGCCGATGGCCAGCACCATGCCGAACATCGTCAGCACGTTCACCGAGAAGCCGGCGAGCAACATCACCGTGCAGGTCCCCATGAGGGCGATCGGAACGACGATGGTCGGGATCAGGGTGTAACGGATGTTCTGGAGGAACAGGAACATCACCACGAAGACGAGGATGACGGCCTCCACCAGCGTCATCAGCACCTTCTTGATCGAGGCCTCGACGGCGGGCGTGATGTCGTAGGGGATGTCCCATTGCACGTTGGACGGGAAGAACTGCGACAGCTCCTCCATCTTCGCGCGGATGGCGGAAGCGGTCTCGAGGGCGTTGCCGTCCGGCGCCAGGGTCACCGAGATACCTGCCGCCTCACCGCCGTTCAGCCGGGTGGTGAACTTGTAATCTTCACCGCCGAGCTCGATCCGGGCGATGTCGCGCAGGCGCACATTCGACCCGTCCGGGTTGGCTCGCAGGACGATGGCGCCGAATTCCTCGGGCGCCGTCATCTGACCCTTGACGATGATGGGAAAGTTGACGGTGTTCGAGGCTGGGCTCGGCATGGCGCCGACGGCGCCCGATGCGATCTGGACGTTCTGGTTGGTGATCGCCTTCGAGACGTCGGACGCGTTCAGGGACAGGCCGCGCAGCTTGTCGGAATCGATCCAGATGCGGAGACTGCGCTCGGTGGAGTAGAGCGTTGCGCGACCCACACCGGGGATACGGCGGATCTCGTTAATGACGTTGCGGATGAGGAAGTCGCCAAGCGCGATCTCGTCCATCGACTTGTCGGGCGAGATCAGGGTGATGATGTTCAGTGTCGCGGCTGAGGCTTCCTCCACCAGCGTGCCCTGCTGGCGTACCTCGGCCGGCAGGCGCGCCTCGACGCGCTTGAGGCGGTTCTGAACCTCGACGCCCGCGAGACTTGAATCCGTGCCCGGCTGAAACTGCGCCGTGATTTCAATGACGCCGAACGCATCGCTCGCGGATTCGAAACTGAGGATGTTGGCCGCGCCGTTGAGCTCATCCTCGATGAGGCGGGTGGTGCCGGTATAGAGGTTCTCGACCGACGCTCCGGGATAGGAGGTGGAGAGGGCGATCGAGGGCGGAGCGATGACGGGATACTGCGCCACCGGCAGGCTCGGAATCGACAAGATCCCGCCGAGGCAGATGAAAAGCGCAACGACCCATGCGAAGATCGGGCGATCGATGAAGAAGCGGGCCATGGTTCAGCGCACCTGAGCGGAAGCGGGCTGCGCGGCGGCCGACTTGTCGTCGAGATCGGTATCGTAGGGTTTGGCCTCCGCCTGGGCAGCCACCTTCATCTCGACGGTCTTGACCGACGAACCGACCGATATCTTCTGGACGCCCTCCACGACGACGCGGTCGCCGGACTTGAGCCCGTCGCGAATGACCCACTGGGAATCGACGACGGGTCCGACCTCCACAGGCTGGAGCATCACCTTGTCATCCTTGCCGACCACCCAGACCTCGGCCTTGCCGTCATTGGTGCGCTGGATCGCCTGCTGAGGCACCGCGATGGCATCGACGTCGATGCCCTGCTTGATGCGGGCGCGGACATACATGCCCGGGAACAGCTCGTCATGCGGGTTCGGGAACAGCACGCGCAGGGTGACCTGCCCCGTGCTCGGATCGGCGGTGACATCGGAGAACAGCACCTTGCCGGCCGAGCCGTAGAGAGAACCGTCATCCATGATGAGATGCGCGTTGGCGGTGTCGTTGGACAGGCGCGAGAGTTCGCCGCTGGCGAGGTCCCTGCGGAGCTTGTTCAGCTCGCCGACGGACTGGGTGATGTCCACGTAGATCGGATCGAGTTGCTGGATCGTGGCGAGGTTGGCGGTGGCCCCCTGCTCCACCAGCGTACCCTCGGTGAGAAGAGCGCGGCCGATCCGGCCGGAGATCGGGGCGCGGACGTCGGTATAGTTGAGGTTCAGCTTGGCCCGGTCGCGGGCGGCTTTGGCGCCGGCGACTTCGGCCTGGGCCTGTTTCAGGCCGGCATAGGCGCTATCGTACTGCGCCTGGCTTGCGGTCTGGCGGGACAGGAGCTGCTCGAGTCGGTCGGCCTGCTGGCCGGCGAGAACCTGAGCGGCCTCCGTGCGGGCGAGCGCTGCCTCTGCGCTGGCGAGTTCCGCCTCGAACGGGGCGGGATCGATCTTGTAGAGGATGTCGCCTTCCTTGACCAAGCTACCCTGTTCGAACGTGCGCTTGACCACGAGACCGGAGACGCGGGAACGCACTTCGGCGATGCGCAGGGGCGCGACGCGGCCGGGGAGGTCGCGGAGATAAGGGATCGGCTGCTCGCGGACGGTGACGATGCTCACTTCGGCGGGTGGGCTCGGAACCGGAGCCGCGGCCTGCTGCTTCTGATTGCAGGCGGACAGGGCGACCATGACGGAGGCAGCAGCCAGGGAGGCCGGCCAGACACGTCGGGTACGGAGGGCAGTAGACGTCACGATGATTTCGCTCCTGTGCGATACGCGGTCGATCGCAACCCGCCCGGCGGATTGGCAGCTCTGACACTAAAGTCCCGGGCGAAGATCCGCGAAGCGACTTCGGCACCGTGGCAATCGCTGGGCCACGCGAGGCGGCCATGGCGTCATTGGGCATGCGTCGGCCGACTAGGGGCCGACCACACACATCACGGCTTCAGAAATCGTTCACAATCTTGGCGATCGCGCGACGCGAGCCGGTAAAAGGACGATCTACGCGGCCGGGTGGTCAAAACGCCGCGGCCAAGCTCTCACGCCGTAGTCCTGGGAGGGCGGTAGAGCGGTGCATCCGCGCTGATCCCGAGCGACAGGGCGGAACGACCTCGCAAGGCCGGCTCCAAGGCTTCACCGAGGAGCCGCGATCCAGATAGGGAGGACGGCGTCACAGCGTCGTCGATCTCCAGATGCGATGCGGAACCGGTCGAAGGCGCTTCGCCCTGGCTAGTGAAACCATCGGGCCACTGGCTCGAGACCGGCGCCCCGACGCCACCGGCCCACAACCCTTGCGGGAGGCTCGAAAGCACCATCACGAGCAGGGAGAGCAACACCAGCATGGTCGACAGCGCCGAGCGCAGACGGATAACCGCCTGCCCTTGCGGGGCGGTCGAAGCGAAGCATCCTGCCTCCAGAGGGGCAGCGGCGGAACTGGTCGGCGATGAGGTCACGAAACTGAGGGTGGTGCGAAAGTTCCCGCAACGCAATAACCTGCGACATTCTGTCAAACAGTCGAATGGCAGTTCGAATCACAGCCGTTGCTCCAATCCCACAGCATATTCCGTTCGCATCGCAGCGGGTTGACCGTCCTTAACCATCCGGCCAAGTCTGCCGGCCCGATCATCTGAAGTCCGGCTCATCGAGGCTGGACCTCGCCGGAATGGGAGACGGGGTGCAACGCGCCGCCTGTCCAGGTCCGGACGGAGACGATTACAATGGGCACGCGCTCCCTTTTCGCCGCCACGGTTCTCGCGATGGGCATGGGCTTCGCCACGTGCGGCGGCGCCAGCGCCGGCAACCCGTTCGACAGCGGGCCGATCGCCGACTTCATGAACATTTTCAAGGAGCAGGCGATCCCGCGCGAGACGGTTGCGTGGAAGGGGGCGGAGAAGCCCGGCACCATCGTGGTTTCGACGAGTCAGCGGCGGCTCTACTATGTGCTCGGCGGTGGCCAGGCTGTGCGCTACGGGGTCGGGGTGGGCCGTCAGGGCTTCTCCTGGTCCGGCCAGAAGTCGGTGACGATGAAGAAGGAATGGCCGGCTTGGCGCCCTCCGGCGCAGATGCTGGCGCGGCGGCCCGACCTGCCTCGCTTCATGGCCGGCGGCCAGGACAACCCCCTTGGCGCACGGGCGATGTATCTCGGCTCCTCGCTCTACCGTATCCACGGCTCCAACGAGCCGGAGACCATGGGCGCCGCCGTCTCGTCGGGCTGCATCCGCATGACCAACAAGGATGTGGTCGACCTCTACGACCGGGTGAAGGTCGGCACGAAGGTGATCGTGCGCAACTAAAAGACCCATCCGCCTCCCGCCGGCATCCGGTCGGTCGCGACCGGACGGAGGAGAGAACGGAATGATCTTCGGTGTCGACATCAGCCTCGTCGCGGGCCTGTTCGCGGTGGCCGTGGCGGCCGGGTGTGTCGATGCCATCGCGGGCGGCGGCGGCCTCATCACGGTGCCGGCCCTGCTCCTCTCCGGGCTCGATCCGGTGAGCGCCATCGCCACCAACAAGCTTCAGGGCAGTGCGGGGGCCGTCTCATCGACCATCGCCTTCGCGCGACGGGGCCACATCCATTGGCCGGCGGCCTGGAAGATCGCGCTCGCCGCCGGTCTTGCCTCGATCGGCGGTGCGCTCTGCGTCAGCTTACTGCCGCGCCCCGTCCTCGACGCGGCCGTTCCTGTGCTGCTGATCGGGATCGCGTTCTATTTCGCCTTCGCCCGGCGGATGAGCAGCGAGGACGCGGCGGCGCGGATGCGGCCCGGCCTGTTCGCGCTCACCTGGGCGCCCGCCGTCGGCTTCTACGACGGCGTGTTCGGCCCGGGCGCCGGCGCGTTCTACATGATCGGGTTCGTGACGCTCCTCGGCCTCGGCGTGGTGCGCGCCACCGCCCATACCAAGCTCGCCAATGCCGCCAGCAACCTCGGCAGCCTCGCCCTGTTCGCGGCCTCGGGCCATGTGGTCTGGACCATCGGCATCGCCATGGCCTTCGGAGCCTTCATCGGGGCACAGATCGGCTCGATCCTGGCGATCCGCCTCGGTGCGAAGCTGATCCGGCCGCTGCTGGTCACCATCGCCTGCGCGATGGCGATCCGGTTGCTGTCGAACCCCGAGAACCCGCTGCGGCAAGCCGTGATGGGACTGTTCGCCGGGAGCTGAGAGCGGGCGTCAGCGCGGCATGAAGGCCCAGTAATCCAAGTCGAGGATCACGGCGGGGTCGTAGCCGTCGCCGGTCTTGTCCGGGTGGGCGCCGCAGGGCTGGTTCTTGGTAGCCACGGTACGCAGGCGCAGGGCGCCGATATCGGAACGGCCGGGAAGCTCTGCGGCTTCAAGCACTTCACTCCAGGCATAGACGGTATCCCCGGCAAAGAGCGGTGCCACATGGCGTCCGGCATTGATGCCAGCCAGCGCGAAGGCGTTGCCGAGGCCGTTGAAGCTGAGCGCGCGCGCGAGCGAGATCACGACGCCGCCATAGATCAGGCGCCGGCCGAAGCGCGTATCCTTCGCAGCGAATCCGTCGAAATGCACCTTTGCGGTGTTCTGGTAGAGGCGCGTGGCGATCTGGTGCTCGGCCTCCTCGACGGTCATGCCATCGACATGGTCGATCTTCTCGCCGACCACGTAATCGCCGAAGCGGTGCGGAGAGCCGGCAAGGTCGAGATCGTAGGCGCCGACGTTCAGCGGCGGCAGGGCGCCGGCGAGATCGGCCGGATCGACGACCTTGGCGAAGGTCGGGACGTGCTCCTGCTCGATCTTCGCCTCGGGATCGCGCTTCTTCACCAGCACCCAGCGACAATAGCTCAGAACCGTCTCGCCGTTGGCGTCGGACCCGGTGGAGCGGACGTAGACCACGCCGGTCTGGCGGTTCGAGCTTTCCTTGAGGCCGATGACCTCGGAGACCGTGGACAGGGTCTCGCCGGGATAGACCGGCCGGCGGAAGCCGCCCTCGGCGTAGCCGAGATTGGCGAGTGCGTTCAAGGAGATGTCCGGCACCGTCTTGCCGAACACGACATGGAAGGTGAGCAGGTCGTCGAGCGGGCTCTGCGGGTAGCCGATCGCCTTGGCGAAAGCATCCGAGGACTGCACCGCGAAGCGTGGCCCGTAGAGCGATGTGTAGAGCGCGACGTCACCGCTCGTCACCGTGCGTGGTGTGGCATGGCGGATGGTCTCGCCGAGGCGGTAATCCTCGAAGAATCGGCCGGGATTGGTCTTCATCTCTTGGTCGTCCCTCGGAGTGTTTCTTGTGCCTTCAGCGCGGCGCGGCCTCAGCCGCCATAGACGACGGTCTGGGGCGGAATGACCTCGTGCAGGAGGCGGCTCACGAAGAGCAGCAGGAGCACGAGGACGATCGGCGACAGGTCGATGCCGCCCAGATTGGGCAGGATGCTGCGGATCGGGCGAAGGACCGGCTCGGTCAGCCGATACAGCACCTCACCGATCTGGGAGACGATCGGGTTGCGCACGTTGACCACGTTGAAGGCCACGAGCCAGCTCAGCACGGCGCTGGCGATGAGCACATAGATGAAGAGCTGCACGACGGTGTCGAAGAGCCAGAGAAGAGCATACATGCGCGGTCTGATGTCCTCGTTCGCCCCGCCTTGTCAGGCTCGGGTCTAACGTCGGGAATTCCGGAATTGACAGGTCGAGGTACGCGCGCCTACAAGGCCGGCACCTCGGAACGGGGCTGTAGCTCAGATGGGAGAGCGCCGCAATCGCACTGCGGAGGTCAGCGGTTCGATCCCGCTCAGCTCCACCAGGTTTCTTTCAAGTCCCTGGTGAACAACGATCTTGTGACGATCGTGGCGCGCGTCATCGCCACCGCCACGAGACGGTGGTTTCAACCGCCATCGGACGTCGCTTCGAGCGCCATCCGACCCCCCTTTCCCTGAAAGCGTCCCCTGCCGGATGGCGGTGGCCCGTACCGGTGCGAGACCTGCTCAGGACGCCGCGGATCGGCACAGGGCCGTGCCGTCGCGGATCATGAAATTCACCAGCGTCGGGGAGACGCCGTTCTCGCGGGCGAGGACGGTCTGCGGCACGCCGTCGATCCTGTGGGCGAGGAAGACCCGGCGGGTGCGCTCCGACGTCGTCTCCAGTGCGGCCAGGGCGGCCTTCAGGGCCTGGCATTGTTCGAGACGATCCTGAGGGCAGGCGCAGGGAGCGGCGACGGCCTCGGCCAGTTCGTCCGGCACGAAGCGGCAGCGCTCGCGCAAGGTCCGGCGCGCCCAGTCGATGGCGGCGTTCCGCACCATCCGCCGCAGGTAAGGCACCGGCGCCTCGATGCGGCGGCCCTGCCGCAGGTCGGCGGCCGGCTCCTCGCAAAGCTTGAGCACCACCTCCTGCACCACGTCCTCGGCCGCCGAGCGATCGTGCAGGATCTGCGTCGCGTAGGCGACCAGGCCCGATTGTTCGGCGACGAGAACGGCCAGGAGCGGAGCGTCGATGTCGCGGCGCGTCTCGTGCGTATGTCGTTGTCCCATGGACGACCTTCTTCGAATGTGCAGGCCAGGACGAAACCGGGCGAAGCCACCCCGCCGCGCCAAACAGCCGGGCAAGTGCCACCCCCACCTCAGATAACGAGGCTAAAGTGGGAAATTTCGCAGACTTACAAGGGCGCTTTTGTCAGAAAATATTTGAATTAGAAGTCTTCTAAACTCGTATCGGATAGTCGAGAATCACGGTTTGGTGGAGATTTAGGCTCGCTGGGAAGGACTTATGCTGCCGGAAGACACCGCACCCGCCCGAATCGCGGCTTTGCATGGCCGCGGATCATCCATTGCATGAGCGGCGACATCTTCGGATCGTGATCGGTTGTATCGAGAATACCTTACCCGCAACGCGTTAGATAGACCGTGTGAGGTGAGGACGCGGACCGGACGGTGCCGGGTCGTCCGGCCGCGCCGCGCGCGATCGGCGGGAGTTTCGTGCGCGCCACTAAATTTACCGCGCCGCCGGTCGTCCTCACCCAAAAGGGCGTCCCGCCTCGCGGATGCCTGTTCCAGCCAACGACGAGACGCGATGCTCCGGACGACAGCACCCTTTCGATGCGGCGAGGCGATGGGCCGTCCCCTCGAAGTCTATCGCGACGGCGACCGGCTCAGCGTCGTGGCGGAAGGCCGGGTCGGTCTCCGCCTGCGCCTCAAGGGGGGAGCCGGCCCGCATCTCTCCATCGAGGAGCCGGTGAGACCCGACCCGAGAGACGTCCTCGCCAGTGTCACGGCAGCCTTCGAGATGGTCTCGGCGACCCATCCCGAGGCCTGGTGGATCGGGCTCGATCCCGCGAGCTTCGCCGGCCTCGCCGATCCGCTGATGGAACGCGGCCTCGCCGTGCGGGAGGGAGACGGCCTCGGCGTCGATCCGACGATGCTGTGGCAGCGCCCCGAGCCCTGGCTCGCCAACCTCGCAGCGCGCGATTTTCCGGCGCGGCCGGTGATGAGCGGCGGCAAGCGCCATCCGCAACGGCCGCCGAAGCCCAAGGGCGTGATCTATTCCCGCTTCATCCCCTGGCTCGGACAGGCCGTAGCGTTCCGCGCCGCCACAATCGACGACGTCGATACCCTGCATCGCTGGTTCAACGATCCGGTGGTCGATGCCGCCTGGGGCGAGGCCGGCGCGCGCGACAAGCACGAGGCCTATCTCGCCGGCCTCATCGCCGATCCGCACATGATCCCGCTGATCGGGACGATCGGCGGCGAGCCGTTCGGCTATTTCGAGATCTACTGGGCCAAGGAGAACCGCCTCGCCCCGTTCTACGACGTGCAGGATTACGATCGCGGCTGGCATGTCCTGATCGGCGAGAGCCGGTTTCGCGGGAAGGCCTACATCTCGGCCTGGCTGCCCTCGCTCATGCACGCGCTCTTCCTCGACGACCCGCGCACGGAGCGGATCGTCGGCGAGCCCAAGGCCGACCATGTCCAGCAATTGCGCAACCTGGAACGGTCGGGCTTCGCGCGGATCAAGACCTTCGATTTCCCGCACAAGCGCGCGGCCCTGGTGATGCTCCTGCGCGAGCGCTTCTTCTGCGAGCGGCTGTGGTCGCCGGCGGGCGGGATTCCCGCTTCGCCGGAGGCCGGATCGCAGCCCGCGCCCTGACGGGCCGCGTCAGCGGGAGGCGAGATAGGCGCGCCAGCCGCCGTGGACTGTGATGTCCTCGGCGCCCGCCACCGCATGGGCCTCGCACAAGAACCCGGAGACGTCCGAGCCGTCCTCCAGGGTGAGCTTGCCGATGCCGAGGGGGGCGGGGATCGCGGCGGTGAAGCGGCCGAAGCCCGCCGGGGGCAGGGCCCAGATCTCGACCTCCAGCCCGCCGCCGGCAAAGCCCGGCTCGTGGACCAGGCCGGGCTTGGCCGGCCGGGTGCCGGGCAGGGCGTAGAGGCGGTACGCGCCCGAGGTCCGCGCCGCCCGCAGCTTCCTGCCGCCGAGATCGGTGAGCTGGTGGTTGAGGGGCAGGCCCGTGAGATGGGCGCCCACCACCGCGATGGCGATCTCGTCCGCCTCCGGGGCCGGCACCCGGCTCGCCTCGGGCAGGGTCGCGCCGCGCGCGATCCCCATTCCGCACTCCGCCGCGCGGTGGAGCGCGTCGGCCCAGTGGCCCAAAGCCTCGTCGCTGAAGCCGGGGCCGACGAGCGTCACGCCGCCGGGCAATCCATCGGCGCCGAAGCCTCCGGGCACCGCGATCGCGGCGAGGCCGAGGAGGTTGGCGAAGTTGGTGTAATGCCCGAAATGGCTGTTGAGGCGGATCGGGTCGGCCCGCATCTCCTCCACCGTGTAGGTGGTGGGGGAGGTCGGCAGGAGCAGGATGTCGACCTCCGCCCAGGTCGCCTCGGTGCGCCGCCGCAGGGCCTCGAACGCGTAGCGCCCCTCGAACGCGTCGACGGCGCTGTAGCCCTTGGCGGACTCGACGATGCTCCTCACGCTCGGGTCGAGGGCGTCGGCGTTCCCGGCGAAGAACCCGGCGATGGCGGCCAGGCGCTCGGCGACCCACGGCCCGTTATAGAGCAGGGTCGCGATCTCGCGGAACGGCGCGTAATCGAACGGCACCGCCACGGCGCCCAGCGCTTCGAGGCGGGCGATGGCCGCATCGTAGAGCGCCTCGCGCTCGGCATCGCCGTAGAACTCGCGTTCGGCCGGAATCGGCACGCCGAAGCGCAGGCCCCGGGCGGGGAGGGAATGCGGCACCGCCCGCCGCGAGAACGGATCGGCGGCATCGTAACCTTCCGCGATGCGGCGGATCGCGAGACCGTCGCCGACGGTCGCCGCGAAGATGCTGATGCAGTCGAGGCTGCGGCAGGCGGGGACGAGGCCCGTCGTGCTGAACAGGCCCGGCGTCGGCTTGATCCCCACGAGGTTGTTGAACATCGCCGGCACGCGGCCGGAACCGGCCGTGTCGGTGCCCAGCGAAAAGCTTGCGAGCCCCGCCGCCACGGCGACGGCCGAGCCGGAGCTAGACCCGCCCGAGACATGGGCGGCGCTGAACACGCTGCGCGGCGCGCCGTAGGGCGAGCGGGTGCCGTTGAGGCCGGTGGCGAACTGGTCGAGATTGGTCTTACCCGTACAGAACGCACCCGCCGCCTTGAGGCGCGCCACCACCTCGGCATCCGCTTTCGCATCGTAGGCGAAGGCCGCGCAGGCCGCCGTCGTCGGCAGGCCGGCGACGTCGATATTGTCCTTCACCGCGAAGGGCACGCCCCAGAGCGGCAGGGAGTTCGGCTCGGGGTGGCGCGCCATCAGGTCCCGCGCCGCGCTCACCAATGCCTCCCGGTCGAGGGCGGTGATGAAGATGGCGGGGTCCGTCGACGCCTCCATCCTTTCGGCGACGGCCTCAGCAACGGTGACGGGAGTGGCACGGCCCGACGCGTAAAGGGCGCGCAGGGTCGACAGGTCGAGGATGGTCGGCAGCATGTCGGTCGGCTCTCTCACCTGCCCTCAGCAGGTTTCGCAAAAGTGGTGACCGGTTTTGCGAAACAAAACCTGCGTCATTTCAATGGCCTAAGCAGGTTCGCGTTGGCTTGCTAACGCGAACCTGCTTAGATCTCCTGGAGGATGGCGACGAGATCGCCGCCGCGCAGGGTGCGGCCCGGCTTCACCCGGACCTCACGCACGATTCCCGCCACCGGGGCGGACACGGCGATCTCCATCTTCATCGATTCGAGGATCGCCACCGTCTCGCCGGACGCGACGCTCTGGCCTTCCTCGACCAGCACCTTCCAGACATTGCCCGGCACGGTGGTCGGCACGCCCACATGGCCGGCCGGCACCGCATCCTCCTCGCCCACGGGCGCGCCCTCGTCGGCGACGAAACTGTCGAGCCCCTCATCCTGCCAGCGCTGCCGCTCGGTCTCGAAGGCGGTCTGCTGGCGCAGCTTGGCCTGCGTGATCTCGACGGCGTTGCGGGCGAGCTCGGCCCGGTGCTCGGCATAGGAGAACGTGCCCTCCTCAATGGTCAGCGGGTAGGCCCCGTGCGGGAAGGCGGCGCGCGCCTCCGTCAGCTCGTCGTGGCTCACGGGGAAGAAGCGGATGCGGTCGAACGGGCGCAGCAGCCAGGGATGGCCGGGGACGAATTCCTTCGTCATCCGCCAGGTGTTCCAGATCTGGATGGTGCGGCCGAAGAGCTGGTACCCGCCCGGCCCCTCCATGCCGTAGATGCACATATAGGCGCCGCCGATGCCCACCGCGTTCTCCGGCGTCCAGGTGCGGGCGGGGTTGTACTTGGTGGTGACGAGGCGGTGGCGCGGGTCCACCGGCGTCGCCACCGGCGCGCCGAGATAGACGTCGCCCAGCCCCATCACGAGATAGCTCGCATCGAAGATGATGCGTTTTACGTCAGCTTCCGACTCCAAGCCGTTGATGCGGCGGATGAACTCGATGTTCGACGGGCACCAGGGCGCGTTGGGGCGCACAAGCTCCTGGTACTTGCGCATGGCGAGTTCGGCCTGGGGGTCGTTCCAGGACAGGGGCAGATGGACCACGCGGCTCGGCACCGTGACGTCCTCGACGGCGGGCAGGGCGGCCTCGATCTCGCGCAACTGCCCGAGGAGGCGGGAGCGTGGCAGCGTGGTGCCGTCGTAATGGATCTGGAGCGAGCGGATACCCGGCGTCAGGTCGATGAGACCGGGCAACCGCGCCTCGGCCACCGCTTCGGCCAGCAAGTGGACCCGCAGGCGGATGCCGATATCGAGGGCCATCGGCCCGTATTCGACCAGCAGGTTGTCGTCTCCCTGGCGGCGGTAGACCACCGGCACGGGACCGGAGGAGTCGGTGGCGAGGATGGGCGAGCCGGCGCGATCTTTCCCTCCCCCCAATCCAACGACCTCATCCTGAGGTGCCGCGCAAGCGGCCTCGAAGGAGGCCTCCAGGGGGCGCGGCGTTCTCTGGAGCCCTCCTTCGAGGCCTCCGCTACGCTCCGGCGCCTCAGGATGAGGATGTGGTTGGGACAGGACGAAGGAATCGTCCCCCGCCCGCTCCACCGCCGTGAACCGCACCGTATCCCCCGGCCGCAATTGCCCCATCTTCCACTGCTCGTCGCGGGCGATTACCGCCGGGCAGACGAAGCCGCCGAGACTCGGGCCGTCCGGCCCCAGGAGGATCGGCATGTCGCCGGTGAAGTCGATGGAGCCGATGGCGTAGGCGTTGTCGTGGAGGTTCGACGGGTGCAGCCCCGCCTCGCCGCCGTCGCTGCGCGCCCAGAGCGGGGTCGGGCCGACGAGGCGCACGCCGGTGCGGGCCGAGTTGAAGTGAACCTCGTAAGAGGCTGAGAACAGGTCCGAAATGTCCTCGTCCCGGAAGAAGTCCGGCGCGCCGTGCGGCCCGTAGACCACGCCGATCTCCCAGGCATGGGTGAGGGGCGCAGGCTCGGGCATCGAGGCTTCGACCTCGGGCGCATCGCCGAGGTGGAGGACGTCGCCGGCCTTCAAGACGCCGGTGGCGTGGCCGCCGAAGGCGCCGAGCGCGAAGGTCGCCCGCGAGCCGAGGACGACCGGCGCGGCGAAACCGCCGCGCAGGGCGAGGTAGCTGCGCTGGCCGGGGCCGGCGATGGCGCCGACGCTCAACGTCTGGCCGGGCTCGACCGCGAAAGCCTTCCCGTGAGGCTGCTCGACCCCGTCGAGGCGCGTGGTCATCGCGGCCCCGGCGAGGGCCACGGTGGCGGCGGCGTGGAACCGCAGGGTCGGCCCGGACACGGTGAGTTCCAGGGCGCAGGTATCGGGCGGGTTGCCCACGAGGGCGTTGGCGTCGCGGAACGAGCGCGCATCCATCGGTCCGCTCGGCGGCACGCCCACATGCCAGAGCCCGATGCGGCCGGGCAGTTCCTGCAGGCTCGATTGCGCGCCGGGAACCAGCACCTCGATGCTGCGCGGCGCATAGGGGAAGTCGCGCAACGCCGTGGTGGCGACCCGGCCCGAGGCGAAGAGCTCGGAACCGGCGATGGCGCGCAGATAATCGAGATTGGTCTCGATCCCCGACACCGCGCTGTCGTCGAGGGCCTGGCGCAAGGCGGCGAGCGCCGCCGGGCGATCCTCGCCCGTCACGATGATCTTGGCGAGCATCGGGTCGTAGTTCGTCGTGACCTCGGTGCCGGTCTCGATCCAGCCGTCGATCCGGGCCTCGGCGGGGAAGCGCACCTCGGTGAGGAGGCCGGCGCTCGGGGCGAAATTGGCGTGGGGGATCTCGGCATAGAGCCGCGCCTCCATGGCGGCACCCTGCGGGACCAGGGGGCCGGCGGCAGCGATCACGTCCTCGCCCGCCGCCTGGCGGATCATCCATTCGACGAGATCGATGCCGAACACCGCCTCGGTGACCGGATGCTCGACCTGGAGCCGGGTGTTCACTTCGAGGAAGGAGAAATCCTCGCGGACGGGATCGTAGATGTACTCCACCGTCCCCGCCGAGGCGTAGGCGACGCTCGTCCCCAAGGCCACCGAGGCCGCGTGGAGGCGTTCGCGCACGGCATCCGACAGGCCCGGCGCGGGGGTCTCCTCGATGACCTTCTGGTTGCGGCGCTGGAGCGAGCAGTCGCGCTCGCCCAGCGCCACCACGCGGCCCGCGCCGTCGCCGAAGATCTGCACCTCCACATGGCGCGCCTCGCCGACGAAGCGTTCGAGATAGACGCGGGCGTCGCCGAAGCTGGCGCGGGCCGTGCGCTCCACGCTGGTATAGTGCTCGCGGAGCTCGTCGGCCGAGGCGCAGAGGCGCATGCCGATGCCGCCGCCGCCCGCCGTACTCTTGAGCATCACCGGGTAGCCGATGGTCTCGGCGGATGCGATCGCCGCGTCGAGATCCGGCAGCAGGCCGGTGCCGGGCAGGAGGGGCACGCCGCTGGCCCGCGCGAGGTCGCGGGCGGTGTGCTTGAGGCCGAAGGCGCGCAGGTGTTCGGGTTTCGGGCCGATGAAGACGATGCCCTCGGCCGCCAGACGCTCGGCGAAGGCCACGTTCTCCGACAGGAATCCGTAGCCGGGATGGACGGCTTGCGCCCCCGTCGCCTTGCAGGCGGCGATCACGGCCTCGACGTTCAGGTAGCTCTCGGCCGCCGGCGCGGGGCCGAGGCGGACGGCCTCGTCCGCCTCCAGCACGCCGCGGGTGAACCGGTCGGCATCCGAGAAGACGGCCACGGAGGCCACACCCATGCGCCGGCAGGTGCGGGCGATCCGCCGGGCGATCTCGCCGCGATTGGCGATGAGGATCTTGCCGAACATCAGCGCGCGTCCCGAATGGAGACGTGGATCGGCGTCGGGTTGAAGCCGTTGCAGGGGTTGTTGATCTGCGGGCAGTTCGAGATCACGCAGATCACGTCCATCTCCGCCGTGACCTCGACGTAGTCGCCCGGCGAGGAGACGCCGTCGACGATGGCGAGCTCGCCGTTCTGCTCGATGGGCACGTTCATGAAGAAGTTGATGTTGGGCGGGATGTCGCGCTTGGAGAGACCGTATTTGGCGACTTCCAGGGCGAAATTCTCGCGGCAGGCATGGAGATAGCGGGTGGCGTGGCCGAAGCGCACGGTGTTGGCCTCGCAGGAGCAGGCCCCCGCCGAGGTGTCGTGCCGGCCGCAGGAATCGGCGGTGACGGTGGCCATCACCCGGCCCTCGTTGGAGACGAGGCGCGTGCCCGTCGTCACGTAGGCCGAGCCCTGGACGCGCAGGGTGTCCTGCGAGGAATAGCGCTCGCCCATGTCGCCGGCGCGGTAGAACAGGGTGTCCACCGCCTGGCAGCCGTCGGTGTCGGTGATGCGCAGAATCTGGCCCTTGCGCACGAGGCCGGACCAGGGCGCCTGGGCCGGCACGATTTCGTCAAGCAAGACCTCGTCGAGGAGAAGCTGGGTGTCGTCGGTCATGGTGCGTCCCCCCGTCAGAAGCCGATGGCGGCGTTGTTCTCGAAGCCGCGCACGGCCTCGATCGTGGCGTTGCGGCAGAGATCGTCCGCCGCCGGGACGGGCGCCCGGAAGCGGGTCACCACCACGGGGTTGGGCGCGTAATCCGGGTTCGGGTCGAGGGGGTGCGGGCAGTTGGAGAGGGTGACGAGGAGGTCGAGCTCGGCGCGCAGATCGACGAAGTCGCCCGCACGGCGGCCGGCCTCGTTCCAGGCGAAGCGCCCCTCCGCGCCCACGGAGACGGGGGCGAACAGCGTGATGCAGGCGGGGATGTCGCGCCGGTCGAGCCCCGCCTTGAGGGCGGCGAGGACGAGGTTGTCGCGAGTGTTGCGATGGGGGCCGCCCGCGTAGCGCGCGGCATTGGATTCGGCGTTGGAACCACCGACGAGCGCGTCGTGCGCACCGCAGGAATCCTCGATGAGCGAGAGCATCACCCGGCCCATGTCGGAGAACAGCACCCGGCCGCGCTGGAGGGCGGCGGTCCACTGCACCTTCACGGTGTCGGCGTAGTTCAGGCGTTCCGAGGTCTCGGCGGCGTTCCAGGCGACGAGGGCGACGCTGGACGGGCCATGATCGAGGCCGATCCGCAGGGCTTCGCCGGCATTGAGCTCGAAGGTGCGATACCAGCCGCCGGGAATGGTCTCGGTGTGGAGGATCGCCGCCTCGTCGAGGGGCAAGTCCCGCGAAGAGGGTGGGGGCAGGGCGCGCGGGGCATGCCCCTGCCCTTGCGCCTTCAGTTCCTCGTAGCGGCGCCGATTCTCGGCGATGATGCTGGCTGTGTCGGTCATGCCCGTCTCCTCAAGGCTGTTCTCCGGGTCGTCCCGGAAAAACAGCCCTGGCGCGGCCGGGTCGTCCCGGCGGGCATGCGTCGTTAGGGGTGCTGCTTAACCCGGCGGACCACCGAGTGTGAAGTACTTGCGCACCGGCTCCCTGACGTCCCAGGTGCCGGAGAAACCGGCGGGAGAGACGAAGGCGTCCCCCGCCCGGTAGGTCTTGGCGAGCCCGTCCCCGTCCGTGACCACCACCACCCCTTCGAGGATGTGCACGAACTCGTTCTGGGCGAACTCGATGTGCCATTTGCCCGGCTGGCAGGTCCAGGTTCCGGCCGAGAAGAGACCGTCGTCGCTCTGGTAGGCGACGCTCACCGTCTGGGCCGGATCGCCCGAGACGATCCGTCCCGGGTCCGGCCGGTAGGGCTTGCAGGGGCGGGGCGACCCGGCGAAATCCACGGTCCGGACGCCGCTGCCCATGCCGGTCACGAGCGTCCCCATCGACCGCGCGCCGATTCCGCCGAACAGGGCGAGCAACGGACCGCCGAACGTATGAAGCAGTCGCGCAATCTCCACCGAACCATCTCCCCCGCAACCGCATCCGCGGCCGGCCGAATCCCAGCCACCCTTGCGAATACCAATAATGACAGCGGGAGAGAAGCATGAGTGTGTTGAGAATCCGCTTCGAGTGAGGGTTAACGACAAGCAAGGTTCGTATCGGCACGCCAATGCTTCACCACGCCCGGGCCTTTGACGTGTCGCCGGTGTCACGATGCAAAACCGGCGACCACGTTTGTTGAGCCTGCCTAGAACAGATGGCTGTAGCGCTCGATCTCCCAGGCACTGACCGTGAGGTGATACTCCTCCCACTCGGCGCGCTTGTAGCGGATGAACTCGTCGCGGAGCGCCTTGCCCAGGGTCTTCTCCACCAACGGGTCGGCGGCAAAGGCGTCCACCGCCTCGGCGAGGGTCTGGGGCAGGAACTCGATGCCGCGCTCGGCGCGCTGGGCGTCGGTGAGGTCGTAGAGGTTGTCCTCGTTGGGAGCCCCCGGATCGATGCGCTCGCGCACGCCCTCCAGACCCGCCGCGAGGACCAGGGCGGCGGCGAGGTAGGGGTTCACCGCGCCGTCCGCGTTACGGCTCTCGCAGCGTCCGCCGCCGGCGGGCACGCGCACCGAATTGGTGCGGTTGTTCGAGCCGTAGGAGTTGAACACCGGCGCCCAGGAGAAACCGGCCATGGAGCCCTGGCGCACGAGGCGCTTGTAGCTGTTCACGGTGGGCGCGAAGGCGGCGCAGAGCGCTCGCCCGTGCTTCAGCACGCCGCCGATGAAGTGGTACCCGGTCTCGGTGAGGCCGAGGCCGCGCGGATCGTCCTTCGGGTCGCAGGCGAAGGCGTTCCTGCCCGTCTCCTTGTCGGAGAGGGACATGTTGAAATGCGCGCCATTGCCGGTGCGATCTGCAAAGGGTTTGGGCATCATCGTGGCGATGAGGCCTTCTTCCTTGGCATACTGCTTGGCCATCATGCGGAAGAAGGTGAGCCGGTCGCACATGGTCAGGGCGTCGGCATAGTTGAAATCGAACTCGAACTGGCCGCAGGCATCCTCGTGGTCGAAGGAATACAGGTCCCATCCGAGATCGTTGATCGTGGTGGCGACCTTGTCGAGCCAGGTGAAGTTGTCGACGAAGCCGCGCACGTCGTAGCAGGGCTTCACCAGCTTATCGTCGGGGATCGGCGTGTGCAGCGAGCCGTCCGCCTCCTGCTTGAGCAGGAAGATCTCGCATTCGATGCCGAGGTTGAAGCCGAAGCCCATGGCCTCGGCATCCTTCAGCACGGACTTCAGGGCAACGCGGGTGGAGAGCGGGTAGGGCTGGCCCTGGAAGGTGAGGTCGGCCGGGCACCAGGCCAGTTTCGATTCCCAGGGCAGCTGGATCAGCTGCGAGAAGTCCGGCACCGAGGCGAGCTCGTCCTCGTTCGGAGCCTGGCCGAGCCCGTCGAGGGCATAGCCGGTATAGCGCTCGGACCCCGCCGCCATCTGCGGCAGGTGGTCGACGGGCACCACCTTGGCCTTCTGTGCGCCGTGGATGTCGACATAGGCGCCGATGACGTATTTCACGCCCTTGGCGCGCAGGTCGTCCTGCAGCTTGGCAATGGCGGGATCGATTTCGGTGGCATGCGCCATCGGGCGGCTCCTTGGTTTTAAGCGGAAACGGAGAAGGAATGGGGCAGCGGCGGGGTCTCGGAGAGGCCCCGCAGGACGAGGGCGGACAGGTCCTCGACCATCCAGCCGAACAGACGCTCCCCGTCTTCGAGGCTCGCCTGCGAGGGACGTCCGGTGACGCCGTTCAGGCTCGTCCGGTTGACCGGATGGGAGAAGACGAGCCCCTCCGTCCGGTCGGGATCGTCCGCATCGGCGATGCGGTCCGGGCGCACGAGATCGGGCGCCACCGCCATCATCAGCGCGGTCTCGGCGGCGTTGGCGTGCCAGTCGTCGGCATCGGCGAAATGCGCGGCGCGGACGCGCTCGCTCACCGTGGCGGAATTCACCAGGGCGACCATGAGGTCGTCATGGGCGGCGCGCAGCATCTCCAGGGCACAGCGCAGGGGCGCGGCGTTGGTGACGTGGGCGTTGACGATGAACAGCCGGCGGACGCCCGACTGGTAGGCCGAGGTGCCGATCTGGGCCACGAGCCGCGTCATCATCACGGGATCGAGGGTGATGGTGCCCGGCCAGCGCCGGCTGTGCCCGAGGGAACAGCCATAGGGCAGGGTGGGGAGCACCGGCACGCGGGTCCGCGCCGAGACCGCATGGGTCAGGGCCTCGGCCAGGACGAAATCCATGCCGGTGCCGAGATGCGGCCCATGCTGCTCGGTGGCCCCCACCGGCAGGATCGCGGCATGGGCGACGGCGGCGAGGTCGCCGGGGATCTCGTCCCAGGTGCGGTTCGCCCAGAGGAGGGGGGAAGGGGCGGTCATGGCCGGGATGCCTGAAGGACGAGGAAGTGGTCGCGGCCCCCTCTCCCCGCCGGGCGGGGAGAGGCCCGCAGGCACCCCGTCGTGCCGGCGGGTAGCGCAGGCGAAGCCGAAGCGAGGGTGAGGGGGTGTCGACGGATGAGGCTCAACCGGAACCGCCCCCTCACCGTCGGCTGCCGCCTCGCTTCCTGCCCCGGCAAGGGGGCAGGAAGCCCTCTCCCCGCGAGCGGGGAGAGGGGGATGCGCACGACACCGGGAGAACAAGCGCGGGCGATCATTCCACCTCGTCCCCGGCAGACGTCATGCGCGTCACCACGTCGGGGGCGACGCTTTCTTCGGCCTCGTCCTTCGGCGGGTGGATCAGCGCGTCGAGGCGGGCGCGGGTGGCGCGGAATTCCGGGGTGAGCGCCTGGTTGTGGCTGCGCGGGCGCGGCACCGGGACCTCGATGAGTTCGGCCACCTCGCCCGGATGGGCGCTGAGCACCAGGATGCGGTCGGCCAGGTGCACCGCCTCGTCGAGATCGTGGGTGATGAATACGATGGTGATGTCGATCTTCTTCCAGATCTCGATGAGATAGGCCTGCATCCGGGCGCGCGACTGGGTGTCGAGGGCCGAGAACGGCTCGTCCATGAGCAGGATGCGCGGCCGCGTGGCCAGCGCCCGGGCGATGGCGACCCTCTGCTTCATGCCGCCGGAGAGCTGGTGCGGGTAGCTGTCGGCGAAGGCCTCCAGTCCGATGAGCGCCAGCCATTGCCGGGCCTCGCGCTCCGCTTCCCGACGCGGCGTGCCGTTCTCCTCCAGTCCGAAGGCGACGTTGCGCAGCACGCTGAGCCAGGGGAACAGGGTGTAGCCCTGGAACACCATGCCCCGGTCGGCCCCCGGCCCCGAGACCGGCACGCCCTCGACGCTGACCACGCCCGAGGTGGAAGTCTCGAGCCCGGCGAGGATGCGCACGAAGGTGGACTTGCCGCAGCCCGATGGGCCAACGACGCAGAGGAACTCGCGCCGGTGGGTGACGAGGTCGATGTCCTTCAGGGCCACCGTGGTGCCGCCGTCCGGCTTGCGGAAGGTCTTCGTCAGTTTCTCGACCCGGAGGGCGACCTCGCGGCTCTTCAGCTTCTCGAACCGGGCACGGACCGGCTCGCACTGGGTGCGGTAGTCGCAGGCCTCGATCGGCAGGACGACGGGAGAGGCGACGGGAGAGACCGAGTTCACGCTTCGCTCCTGTCGTAGGGGAACAGCCGGCGGCCGAGCCAGGCGAGGGCGAGATCGGTGGCCGAGCCGACGAGGCCGATGATGAGGATCGCGGCGTAGACGTTGTCGAAATGCTGGTAGCGGGCCTGCTGCGTGATGAAGAAGGTGATGCCCGACGAGGTGCCGATGAGTTCGGCGACGATGAGGTAGGTCCAGGCCCAGCCGAGCAGGATACGCTGGTCGCGGTAGAGCTGCGGCAGCATCGCCGGCACGATCACCCGGCGGATGAGGCGGAGATTCCGCGCGCCGAGCGTCAGCGCCGCCTCGATCAGCAGGGGCTCGATCCGCCGGGTGGTGTTGGCGATGACCAGCACCTGCTGGAAGAAGGTGCCGATGACGATGATCGCGATCTTCGGCCCGTCATAGATGCCGAGGATGGCCACCATCAGCGCGCCGAAGGCGGGGGCCGGCATGTAGCGCACGAACTCGATGACCGGCTCGGTGAGGCGCGCCAAAGTCGGCTGGGCGCCGCAGAGGATTCCCAGCGGCACGCCGATCAGCGACGACAGCAGGAAGCCGAGGGCGATGATCTGGATCGAGTGCCACAGGCTCAAGGGCAGGCGGATGGCGTCGCGCTGGGTCGGCTGGGCCGTCAGCGAGGTCCAGAACGCTTCTGCCACCTCGTGCGGGGCGGGGAGGTAGACCGGGTTGGCGGGCCTGCCCGCGGGCTCCGCGGTGCCGGCGGTCTTGGCCGAGGCGACCTCCTCCGCGAAGGCGGCCTTCGGCACGCGCATCCCCGGTTCCATCCAGGCGATGTCGCCGGGATCGGTCACCTCCACCAGGGGATGCCACAGGAACGGCACGTAGGAGACCGCCGCCCAGGCGAGGAGCGGGATCAGGAACGACAGGATGGCGAGGCTCGTCCGCCGGCGCGGCGAGAGCGGCCGGGCCACGCCGACCCAGGAGCGGCGGCGCGGGGAGATGGGAGACGGGACGCGGGCCCCTCCTCCCCCGTGTGGGGAGGAGTTGGAGGTGGGGGTGGTCGGGTGAGCCACCGCGGCCGAGGCTGGCGAAGCCACCCCCACCCCTGTCCCCTCCCCACATGGGGGAGGGGACGTGCGCTCCACGCCCTGGCGCATCTCCGCGCTCATTTGCCGTCGGTCAGCGCGGGGTCGATGTAGCTCTTCACGTCCTGGGCGGTCTTGTAGACCTCGTACTTGACGTTGAAGGCGTCGGCGTAGCGGCTCGAGCCGTAGAGGGAGCCGAACCCGTCGGCATCCTTCATCACCTTGGCGCCCTCGGCAAGGGTGAGGAGCTTGGTGCCCTTGAGGAAGCGGGTGAAGGTGGGCGCGTCGATGCCGACCTTGGCCGCCATGATCGCCACGGCGTCGGGTTGCGTCTTCGGGTCCTGGATATAGGCGACGACCTTGTTCCACACGCCGACGAACTTGATCCACTCGGCCCGGCGGCCCGACAGGCTGGCCGGCGAGACGGTGACCACGTCGTAGATCAGGCCCGGCTCGTCGGCGGAGGTATAGAGCGGCTTGGCGCCGGCCGCGCCCTTCATCGCCTGCCCGGCGACGGGCTGCCAGGCGCCGATGGCCGAGACGTCGCCGGAGGCGAGCACCTGCGGGGTCTCGTTGGTCTTGGCGTTGACCAGGGTGACGTCCGTCTCCTTGAGGCCGAGCTTGGTCAGGCCGTTGATGAGGAGGAGATGCTCCACGAGGCCGACTTCGAGGCCGACTTTCTTGCCCTTGAGGTCGGCCAGTGCCTTCACGCCGGGCTTGCCGACGATCATGTCGTTGCCGTTGGAGTAATCCGTGAGCATGATCATGACGTTCTTGGCGCCGTTGCCGCCCATCACCAGGGCATCGCCGTTGGTGCAGGTGACGGCGTCGAGTTTGCCGGCGGAGAACGCGTCCATGGAGGCCGAGTAGTCGAACCACTCGAACTTCGCGTCGACACCGGCTTCCTTCAGCCAGCCCTTCTCGATGGCGACCTGCCAGGCCACCCAGCCGGGCCAGTCGCTGTAGCCGATGCGCAGGGGCTCGGCGGCGTGCGCCACGGGGATGGAGGCGGAGGCCGTGAGGAGGCCCAGGGCGAGGGCGCAGCCCGTGATGGCCTTGCGTCCGGCGGTCAGGATCGTGGAAAGGTGCATCTGCATTCTCCGAACCGCGTAGTACGATCGCTGGAAATCGTAATACCGATTGCGTTTCACCCATACAAGAGACGTGCCAGGTTCGGCCCGGCATGGAGGAGAGGCCCGATGGCCGGTGGCGACGAGACCGAGATGGGTGCCGATGACGGGGCGGTCCCGGAGGAGGGCGCGGGCGGGCGGCGCAAGCCGGTGAGCCGGATCAGCCTGTCGCTGTCCGAGGACCTGCTCTGCGAACTCGACACCATGGTGGGGGAGCGGGGCTTCGCCAGCCGCTCCCAGGCGGTGGCGACGATCCTCCACCGCTCGCTCGTGGAGCACCGGCACAAGGTCGGCGACCGGGTGATGGTGGGCACGATCACGCTGTTCTACGATCATCTCGCGCCGGGCGTGCAGCAGCGTCTGGCCGACCTTCAGCGGCGCTACATCGCCGAGGTGATCTCCTCGCTCCACGTCCACCTGATGAACAACCAGACCCTCGAAGTGGTGCTGGTCCAGGGGCCGGCGGCGACGCTGCAGACCATCGCCGACACGATGATCACCGAGCGCGGCGTCATCTCCGGCCGGCTGGAACTCGCCGCGGCGCTGATCCCGCCGATCCATCCGTTCCAGGGGGAGGGGAGCGGCTGAGGCTTCGCCCGACGGTACCGCCTCGACGGAGGCTTCCAGCAGCGTTGTGTGATCTGGATGCCTCCTTCGAGGCCTTCGCTTCGCTGCGGCACCTCAGGATGAGGAGTCTGGTGGGATGAGAATTGGTTGCCGGGGCCGAGGTTTGCCTTCTCCTAACCCGACCACCTCATCCTGAGGCGCCGCGAAGCGGCCTCGAAGGAGGCCTCCAGAACTCGGAGCGCGAACTGGACCTCTCCTTCGAGGCCCGGATTCAGGCCGTTTCAGCCTCCGGCTCGCCCGCCGCCTCCGGCATGGCCTCGCCGTCGGGGATCACGTCCACCTCGACCTTGAGCTTCTGCGGGCCGGAGGAGGAGACGATGCCGTCGATGGGCGAGACGTCGGTGTAGTCGCGGCCCCGCGCCACAACGATGTGATCGTCGCAGGCGCCGATGTTGTTGGTGGGATCGAGGCCGATCCAGCCATCCCCGCACCAGACCGAGACCCAGGCATGGCTGGCATCGGCGCCCCGCAGGCGCGGCCGGCCGGCGGGCGGGATAGTGCGAATGTAGCCGCTGACATAGGCGGCGGGCAGGCCGAGGCCGCGCAGGCCGGCAATCATGATATGCGCGAAATCCTGGCACACCCCCGCCCTGAGGGCGAAGGCCTCGGCCAGCGGCGTGTGTACGGTGGTCGCCTTGGCGTCGAAGGTGAAGTCGGCACGCATGCGCCGCATCAGGTCGACGGCTCCGCCATAGGCGCTCCGGCCGGGGGTGAAACTGGCCCGGGCATAGTCGGTCACGTCCGGGTCGAGGGGAACCCTGACGCTGGGGAACACGAAATGCACGGGGGCGTCGGGCGCCATCGAGCGGCCGGAGATCGCCGTGTCGCGCACCGTCTCCCAGGGCATGCCGGATTCCGGCTCCGGCAGCGGCGGACGCTTCACCTCGACCCGCGAGAGGGCTTCCACCCGCAACTCGCTATGTGGGGAGTCGATCAGGAAGGTCACCACGTCGAGGCCGAAATAGTCGCGCCGCACGGTGCGGGTCCGCGGCGTCGGCGAGATCGTCAACTCGCTCGACAGGACGCTCTGCCCCTCTCCGTCGCGCGGCTGCAGCCTGAGGGCGCAGCGGGCGTAGCGGACGGGCTTGCCGTAGCGGTAGGTGGTGAGGTGGCGCAGCGTATAGATCACGCGAGCCCCACCAGCTTTTCCGGCCGCATGGCATGCGGTCCGTTGGGGAAGTAGCGGGTGACGATCGCGTCGGCGAGGCCCTCGAAGGTGTTTTCTAGGCGGGCCAGGGCCGCGCCGTCGAGTTCCGACGCCTCGGCCGTGGTGAATTCGGCGGCGAGCTTCTGGGCGAGGCGCCGGTGCGACTCGGGCAGGCCGTCGACGCGCAGCGCCGGCAGGTCGGCGAGATGGCGGCAGATCGCCTCGATCTGGAAGGCGACGGAGCGCGGGTTGAACGGATCGAGGAGCACCATGTCGCGGACCGGGTCGATGGCCACGCCCTGCATGTAGCGCGCGCCGAAGGAGACGTGCGAATCGCAGAGGGACAGCATGACGCCGAGATCCTCGGCGGTCGCCTCGTCCCCCGCGAAACGGGCGGCGAAGGAGCAGGTGTTGATCGCCCGCTCGATCCGGCGGCCGAGATCGACGAAGTGCCAGCCCGCCGTGCGGTTCATGTTCTCCTGCGCCAGCCCCGCCAGGGCGGCGATGTGGCCGAGCGCCCGCTCCGCCAGCCCGAGGAGCTCGGCCTCGGCCAGTTCCCTGGCCTCGTCGAGGTCGAGGAGGTCCTTCAGATCGGCCAGGGCGCGCCAGGCCTCGCTCGACAGCCGCTCGCGCAGGGAGGCCGCGTTGTGGCGCGCCGACAGGCTGTGCGACAAGGCCGACCCGTAGGTCGCCCGCCCGCTCAGGGCCTCCTGCGCGAGTTTCGCCGTCGGCAGGTCGGGCGCTTCGATGGCGCCCCATTCGTCCAGCAGGGCGCGGATGCGGAGAGCGGTGGGCGCGCTCTCGGTGCCGGCCATGTCGGCGATCACCGCGTTCCCGACGCTGCCGAGATGGGCGATGACGAGGCGGATCACCGCCTCCGCCCGCTCCACGTAGCGGCCGAACCAGAACAGGTTGTCGGCCGCCCGCGACGGCAGGTGGCCGGCGATGCGGCGCACGCGCGGGGCGCCCGGATGCATCAGCGAGACGGGCTCCACCGGGCCGTCCGAGAGCACCCACACATCCGCCGACTTGATCCCGGCCCGCATCTCGATCGGGTTCACGTCGGGCCGCTCGGAGATGCGGCAGAAGCCGCCGGGCATCACCCGCCAGCCGTCGGGAGTCGCCGCCGCGAAGACGCGCAGCACGAAGGGGCGGGGCACGAGGCGCATCCCGTCGGGGCCGGGCTCCCAGCCCGGCATGGTGGAGAGGGGGGCGTGCTCCTGCGCCACGTAGTCGAACGGACGGTCGCGCAGGGCGGCCACCACGCGCTCGCGCTCGGCGACGATGGCGTGCGGCCCGAGGATGGCGTCGCGCCCCATGCCCTTGGTCGGGGTCGCCACCGGCCGCAGGTCCAGCCGTTCGAGGTTGTCGCGCACATGGGCCAGGGATTCGGGATCGCCGCACCACCAGCTCTTCGGCCCCTGGAGGCTGAGGTCGGTGCCGAGGAAGTAGCGTGCGATGCGCGGCAGGTAGGCCCCGAGCGCCCCCGATTCCAGGATGCCGGAACCCGGCATGTTGCCGACGACGAGGCTGCCGTCGCGCAGGGCCTCCAGCACGCCGGACACGCCGAGGCGCGAGGCCGGGTTGAGTTCGAGCGGGTCGAGATAGTCGGAATCGATGCGCCGCCACAGGGCGTCGATGCGCTTGAGGCCGGAGACGGTGCGCACGTGCAGCACTCCGTCCTGCATCACGAGATCGTCGCCCTCCACCAGCAGCAGGCCGAGATAGCGCGCCAGCGCCGCCTGCTCCACATAGGTCGAGCTCAAGGGGCCGGAGGTGAGCAGGCCGATGCGCGGGTCGCTGCGCTGCGCGCCCATGACCAGCCCGTCGCGAAACGCCTGGAAGAACGGGGCGAGGCGCTCGACATGAAGGTCGGCATAGAGGTCCGGGAAGGCGCGGGTCAGCACCATCCGGTTCTCCAGCGCGTAGCCGGGGCCGGAGGGGGCCTGAGTCCTGTCTGCGAGCACCCGCCAGCGCCCGTCCGGCCCCCGGCCGATATCGGCGGCATAGAGCTTGAGCCAGCGCCCGCCCGGCGGCGTCACCCCCGAGAGCGGGCGCAGGAATTCCGGCGCACCGGCCACCAGGGCGGCCGGCAGCACCCCTTCCGACACCATCCGGCCGGGGCCGTAGATGTCCGAGACGATGGATTCCATCAGCCCGGCCCGCTGGACGATGCCGGCGCTGAGGGCGCGCCATTCGGCACCCTCGATCACCAGGGGCAGGGAACTGAGCGGCCAGGCATGCTCGCGCTGGTCGCCGTAGATCCGATACGAGATGCCGGTATCGCGGATGTGCCGCTCGGCCGAGGCGAAGCGGGCGGTGATCTCGGCGCCGCTGAGGGCGCCGAGGCGGTCGAGCAGGCGTGGCCAGGCCCCTTTGCAAGGCCCTTCGGAAACGCCTTCGCGAGGCCCGTCCGGCCCCGCGAACTCGTCCGGGATTCCGGGCCGAGGCCGGTAGTCCGAAGTCCAGCGCGCGACATGCGACGCCGTTCCTCCGGCTTGCGCCTCGGCCATTTGGGTCATCGGGGTGCTGGCGTTCTGAGATCGAGGGTGAGCGGGAACTCGCGGCTGATCTCCTCGACCGGCATCTCGACCTTGCCGGGGGTGTGGCCGTGGGCCTGGAAGCGCGCGAGACGGCGCCCCTCGGCCTCGTAGGTGTTCACCGGGAAGGTCTCGTAGTTGCGCCCGCCGGGATGGCTGACATGGTAGCGGCAGCCGCCGATCGAGCGTCCGCTCCACGCATCGAGGATGTCGATGGTGAGGGGCGAATGCGCGGGGATCGTCGGATGCATCGAGGAGGCCGGCTGCCACGCCTTGAAGCGCAGGCCCGCCACCGCTTCGCCCACCGTGCCGGTGCTCGTCATCGGAAGGCGCCGGCCGTTGCAGCTGATGATGTGGCGGCCGGGCACGAAGCCCTCGACCTTGACCTGCAGACGCTCCACCGAGCTGTCCACGTACCGCACCGTTCCACCGATCGTCCCCTCTTCGCCCAGCACGTGCCAGGGCTCCAGTGCCTGCCGCAGTTCCAGCTTGACGCCGCCCTGCTCCACCGTGCCGAAGACGGGGAAGCGGAACTCGTACTGCGCCTGGAACGCCGCCGGGTCGAAGTCGTAACCGGCTTGGCGGAGGTCTTCCAGCACGCCGAGGAAGTCCGTCCAGAGGAAGTGGGGCAGCATGAAGCGATCGTGCAGGCCCGTGCCCCAACGGACACAGCCGCCTTCCTGGGGCTCGCGCCAGGCCCAGGCGACGATGGCCCGCAGCAGGAGTTGCTGGGCCAGACTCATGCGCGGGTCCGGCGGCATCTCGAAGGAGCGGAACTCCAAGAGGCCGAGGCGGCCGGTGGGGCCGTCCGGCGAGTAGAGCTTGTCGATGCAGATCTCGGAACGGTGGGTGTTGCCGGTGACGTCCACGAGGATGTTGCGGAAGATCCGGTCCACCAGCCAGCGCGGGATGTTGGGCTCGTCGGGCTTGGGCACCTGCGCCATGGCGATTTCGAGCTCGTAGAGCCCGTCGTGCCTAGCCTCGTCCATGCGCGGGGCCTGGCTCGTCGGGCCGATATAGAGGCCGGCGAACAGGTAGGAGAGCGAGGGGTGGCGCTGCCAGTAGAGCACGAGGCTCTTCAGCAGGTCCGGCCGGCGCAAGAACGGCGAATCGTTGGGCGTCGCGCCGCCCAGCACCACGTGGTTGCCGCCGCCGGTGCCGGTATGGCGGCCGTCGGTCATGAACTTCTGCGCGCCCAGGCGGATCTGGCGGGCATCCTCGTAGAGCTCGCTCGTGATGGTCACGGCCTCGCGCCAGGAGGTGGCGGGATGCACGTTGACCTCGATGACGCCCGGATCGGGCGTGACCTTGATGACGTTCAGGCGCGGATCGAACGGCGGCTCGTAGCCCTCGATATGCAGGGGCTGCTTCAGCTCGGCGGCGACGGCCTCGAGATGGCCGATGAGTTCGAGATACTCGTCCACCCGCTGCAGCGGCGGCATGAACACCCGCAGCACCCCGTCCCGCGGCTCGACGGCGAGGGCCGTGCGCACGGCGACGCCGGTGACGCCCGAACCGTTCTCGGTCTTCGTGCCGGGATGACCCTCGGGGAGGGCGCCCCGCTCCTCAAGCGGATCCTGGGGCTGGTAGTAGGGGTAGTGCTCCGGCGGAACGAAGGGCAGCGAGCTCAGGGGGAGGCGATACCCCACCGGTGAATCGCCCGGCGTCAGGAAGGCGTGGGTGCGGCGGAACTGCCAGGGTTCCGAGATCCAGCGGCGGTCGTCGGGATCGTCCTTGCCGAGCGGCAGGCTCGCCAGGGGGAGGGCATAACCGGCGGCCTCGCCGAGGCCGCGGTCGAACACCCGCGCGATGCGGGCATTGGTCTCCGGGTTCGGGAACTTGGCGTCCGAGGTGGTGACGTTGATCGGCAGCTCCTCCCGCTTCTCCTCCCAGTAGATCGGGTCCTCGAAGGCGGGGAACACGTAGGTTTCGAGGCCAAGGCGCTTGGCGACGCCGTCGATCAGCGCCTTCGCCTTGCTGGAGGTGGCGTCACGCGGGCCGTCCTCCTTGGCGACGAGGTCGGGATTGCTCCAGATCGGCTTGCCGTCCCGGCGCCAGTACAGGGCGAAGGCCCAGCGCGGCAGGCTCTCGCCCGGATACCACTTGCCCTGGCCGTAATGCAGCATGCCGCCCGGCCCGAAGCGGGTGCGCAGGCGCCGGATCAGCTTGTCGGCGAGGCCGCGCTTGGTCGGCCCCACGGCGGCGGCGTTCCACTCGGCCGATTCGAAATCGTCGATGGAGACGAAGGTCGGCTCGCCGCCCATGGTCAGGCGCACGTCTTGCTCGGCGAGATCGACGTCGATCCGCTCGCCCAGGGCATCCATCTTGGCCCAGACCTCTTCGGAGAAGGGCTTGGTGATGCGCGGCGCCTCGGCCACACGGGTCACCGTCATCTCGAAGCCGAACTCCACTTCGGCGGGTTCGGCGAGGCCCGAGATCGGCGCGGCGGACTGGTAGTGCGGGGTGGCGGCGAGCGGGATGTGGCCCTCGCCGCAGAGGAGACCGGAGGTGGCGTCGAGGCCGATCCAGCCGGCGCCCGGCAGGTAGACCTCGGCCCAGGCGTGCAGGTCGGTGAAGTCGGTGGAGGTGCCGGCCGGGCCGTCCACCGCCGTCGTGTCGGGAATGAGCTGGATCAGGTAGCCGGAGACGAACCGTGCTGCGAGACCGATGCGGCGCAGCACCTGGACCAGGAGCCAGGCGGAGTCGCGGCAGGAGCCGCTCTTCAGGGTCAGCGTCTCGGCCGGCGTCTGGACGCCCGGCTCCATGCGCACGCCGTAGGTCACCTCGGAGGCGATCATGGCGTTGAGGGCCACGAGGAAGAGCACGGTGTTGGGCTGTTCGGGCAGCCGCTCGAGCAGCGCGTCGATCTCCGGTCCCGTGGCGTCGTCGGTGACGAGATAGGGCTTCAGCTCCGCCGTGAGGTCGCTCTCGTAGGCGAAGGGGCGGGTCTGGGCGTAGTCCTCCACGAAGAAGTCGAACGGGTTGATCACCGCCATCTCGGCGATCAGATCGACCTCGATCTTCAGCTCGGTGGTCCGCTCGGGGAAGACCAGCCGGGCGAGCCAGTTCCCGTTCGGGTCCTGCTGCCAGTTGATGAAGTGGTTCTCCGGCAGGATCTTCAGGGAATAGGCCGGCACGGACGAGCGCGTATGCGGCGCGGGGCGCAGGCGGATCACCTGCGGTCCGAGCTGGATCGGCCGATCGTATTTGTAGTGGGTGACGTGGTGGAGGGCGGCTTTGATGGACACGGGGACTCCCGCTGGTTCAGACGTGGTGCCGGGCGCGCGATGAACGCGCGCCGGCGGCGGGAAGCCGGAGCGCATCGCCGAAGCGCATCCCGGCTGTCATCGGCGTTTCGAGGCCGAATGACCATAGGCCGGGAACAGCGCCGACGGCAGTCGAATTCGGTGCTAGTCTACAGCGACGTTGCCCGACCGGGTGGTGGAAGGCGAAGACGTTCATCGCGTGAGGATCTTGGCCCTGGCAGTTCAGACATACGGCGTGGCGATGCGGCCCGTCGCCGGGCGTGAAGCAAATTCCGTGCATCGTGGCGCGGGACGCCGCCGCGACGCGCTCCCGCTCGCCCTCCGCGGCGTCCGTCCGGCGGGCGCGGCCGCCCGATGAAGGTCTTTCAGTGCCAGGCCTGCGACCAGCCGGTGAGCTTCGAGAGCACGGAATGCGACAGCTGCCAGCGGCGGCTCGGCTATGTCTGCCAGTCGCATGAGATGTCGGCCCTCGAACCCTCCGGTTCGGTCTGGCACGCCTATGCCGACCCGGCCCAAAAGTACCGCTTCTGCGCGAATGCCGATTACCACGCGTGCAACTGGCTGGTGCCGGAGGACAGCGCGGACCGCTACTGTACCTCCTGCCGGCACAACCGCGTTGTCCCGGACCTGACCCTCGACTGGAACCTCACCCGCTGGCGCCAGATCGAGGCGGCCAAGCACCGGTTGTTCTACTCGCTCCTGCGCCTGGACCTGCCGCTGATGACGCGGGAGGAGAACCCGGCCACGGGCCTCGCCTTCGATTTCCTGGTGGATCCGGCCGAGAGCTACAGCGTCGGCCCGCCCGTCCTCACCGGGCATCGCAGCGGCCTCATCACCCTCAACATCGCCGAGGCCGACGACGTCGAGCGCGAGCGCCGGCGGATGCTGTTCGGCGAGTATTACCGCACGCTTCTCGGGCATTTCCGCCACGAGATCGGGCATTATTTCTGGAACGTCCTGGTCCGCTACGACCCGAGCATCTGGGCGTTCCGCGACCTGTTCGGAGACGAGCGCGCCAGCTACGGAATGGCCCTGCAGCGCTACTATGCCCAGGGCGCGCCGCCGGACTGGCAGGAATCCTACGTCAGCGCCTACGCCACCAGCCACCCGTGGGAGGATTTCGCCGAGACCTGGGCGCATTACCTCCACATCGTCGACACGGTGGAGACGGCGAGCGCCTTCGAGCTCCACCTGCGGCCGCGCCTGCGCAGCAGCGCGCCGGAGGCCGTGGTGATCGATTTCGATCCATACCAGTCCCCCGACCTCGACCGGCTGGTCTCGGTCTGGCTGCCACTGACCTATGCGGTGAATTCCCTCAGCCGGAGCATGGGGCAGCCGGCGCTCTATCCCTTCAAGCTGACCCCGGCCGTCATCGCCAAGCTCGCCTTCGTCCACGACCGGGTCGACGCCGTCCGTTCGGCCACGGGGCATCAAGTCGATTCCGACGTCCTGAAGGCCGTCATCACCGGCCTGCGCCAGCGCGTGGCCCCTCCGAACGTTTGATGCCCGCCTCTCAGGGCCTCACGACTCCGGCGAAGAACTCTCCGGCTCCGGCTTGGGAAGCCGGCGCGGGCGGCCGTCGTCGTCGATGGCCACGAAGGTGAAGGTCGCCTCGGTGACCTTCTCGCGCAGCTTGGTGCGGAAGCGCCGGGCCCAGGCCTCGACCTGGATCTTCATGGAGGTGCGGCCGACGCTCTCCACCCGGGTATAGACGCAGAGCACGTCGCCCACCCGCACCGGGCGGATGAAGGTCATCGCATCGACCGCCACCGTGACCACGCGGCCCTGCGCCTGGTCGACGCCGGCGATGCCCCCGGCCTGGTCCATCTGCGACATCACCCAGCCGCCGAAGATGTCGCCGTTGGCGTTGGTGTCGGCCGGCATCGCGATGGTGCGCACCGTGAGGTCCCCACGCGGGTCGCTGGTCTCGCCCATTGCGGTCTCCACCCTGATCGCCGCCGGCCTTGGTTCGTCCGAGGCGCGGCCTTGGTTCGTCCGAGGCGCGGCTTGGCCTCCTGCATCGGCCGAGAGGTGGCGTCAGGTCAAGAAAAAGCCCGGCCGTCCCGAAGGGGACGACCGGGCCTCGAAACCGGCCGGCGTGGCCGACTTAGTAGTAGAAGCGACGCGGGCCGTAGAACCGGCGCGGGGCGTAGTACGGGCGACGGTAGAACGGACGCGGCGCGAAGTACGGACGACGGTAATACGGGCGGGCGTAATAGGGGCGACCGTAGAACGGGCGACGGTAATACGGCCGGCGGTAGTAATACTGCGCCTTCTCGACGACGGCCGGTGCGGCCTCGCTCTGAAGGGCGGGAACCGGGCCGATGGGCGCGGCCGAAGCGCCCTGGGGGGCCAGGGCGGCGAAGCCCAGGGCCAGCAATGCGGCCAGAAGGAGTTTCCTCAACACGTTCATGACTCCTCGGATGATCGAACGACGGTGATGATACGACGGCACGCGCGGGAATGCATGCTTGGCCGTCAGCCGAACGCACGGAATCGGCAAACCGTTTCATGCCCCCTGCCGGCAAGCTTAACGGTTAGCCTTGTGGCGAACGGCCTTCGCCCGAGCGGGGCCGGGTGGACGGGTCAGGCGATCTTCAGCGTCATGTCGACCACGCTGGCCTCGGCCGAGCCCTTCACCAGGGTGATGCCGTGCTCGCAATCTTCCCGGCGGGCATAACCCTCGGCCGAATCGGCGATGACGTTGCCGTTGGTGACACGGAGGCGCCAGCGCCACTCGCCACCCGAATCCCGGTAGAGTTCGAAACGCATGTCCACGCCTCCCTCGCGGCGATGACCGCCATAGGGTCAGATGGCGCGGAATCGCCCGTCGGCAATCCCGTCCCGGCAGCGAGCCCGGACACGACAACGCCGCCCCGGACGATCCGGGGCGGCGTCGGGCCGGGCGAACCCGACCGTCGAAGCGTTAAGTGAGATCAGGAACGCGGGAAGCGATCGAGCCAGCCGATGGCACGGCCTTCGCCGCCGGCATTGCTGCCGGCGCCGCCGCTGCGCGGGCGCTCGCCCTGGCGCGGAGCGCGGTTGTCGCCGCGCTGGTCGGGACGGGGGCCACGGCCCTGTCCGTCCGACGGACGATCGCCGCGGCCTTCCTGGGGACGGCCGGACCGGGCCTGCCCGGCGGGCTGGCCACCGCGACCGCCGCCCGGACGGGCACCGGCGCCGGGACGACCGCCGCCGGGACGCTGGCCCTGGCGCTGGCCGGGACGCTGGCCCTGGGGCGCCGGACGGCGCTCCTCGGCCTGGGCGGCCTCGGCGGCCTCCTGGCGGGTCGGCGGGTTGAAGCCTTCGGGGAAGGCGCCGACGGGGATCTTCTGGCGCGTGGTGCGCTCGATATCCCGCAGGTAGGCCTTCTCCTCGTCGTTGCAGAACGAGATGGCGAGCCCGTTCGCCCCGGCGCGCGCGGTGCGGCCGATGCGGTGGACGTAGCTCTCGGGCACGTTGGGCAGGTCGTAGTTGATGACGTGGCTCACCGCCTCGACATCGATGCCGCGGGCGGCGATGTCGGTGGCGACCAGCACCCGGCAGGACCCGTCCTTGAACGCGGCGAGAGCCCGCTCACGCTGCGGCTGCGACTTGTTGCCGTGGATGGCGGAGGCGTTGATCCCGACCTTCTCCAGGCCGCGCACCACGCGGTCGGCGCCGTGCTTGGTCCGCGTGAAGACGAGCACGCGCTCGATCTTCGGGTCGCGCAGGATGTGGTTGAGCAGGGCCTGCTTCGCGCCGGTATGGGCGAAGATGACTTCCTGGGTGACGCGCTCGGCGGTGGTCGCCACGGGGGTGACGGCGACCTGCACCGGGTCGCGGAGATACTGGTCGGCGAGGCCCGCGATGTTCTTCGGCATGGTGGCCGAGAAGAACAGGCTCTGGCGCTCCTTCGGCAGCATCTTCACGATGCGCTTGAGGGCGTGGATGAAGCCGAGGTCGAGCATCTGGTCGGCCTCGTCGAGGACGAGGATCTCGACGGCTTCGAGGGTCAGCGAGCGGCGCTCGATGAGGTCCATGAGGCGGCCCGGCGTGGCGACGAGGATGTCGACGCCGTTGGCGAGCGCCTTCTCCTGGCGGGAGATGGTCACGCCGCCGAACACCACGGTGTTGGTGAACGACAGGTATTTTCCGTAGTCGGAAAAGCTCTCGGCGATCTGGTTGGCGAGCTCGCGGGTGGGCGAGAGCACCAGCACGCGGCAGCCGCGGCGGATGGCCTTGCGCGGGTTCTGGGCGAGGCGATGCAGGATCGGCAGCGCGAAGGCCGCGGTCTTGCCGGTGCCGGTCTGGGCGATGCCGCAGAGGTCGCGGCCTTCCATGGCGGGGCGGAGGGCCTGGGCCTGGATCGGGGTCGGGGTCTTGTAGCCGGCCTCATCCAGGGCGCGCAGAACGGGCTCTGCGAGGCCGAAATCGGTGAATTGGGTCAAGGGTAGACTTTCAGGCAGCGGGACCGGCCGGACAGCACCGAAACGATGGCCGTCTTGTCGAAGGGGCTGGTCCGTTGAGCTGGAGGCCGCCCGCGTGATGGGGCGATCCGGGTGCATGCACGTTGAAGAGAGGGGCTCAGGTCGCTTGGGCCGCGCTGACGCGCAATCGGCGATCCGTCACGCAGCCCTCTCAAGCGAACCTGTCACGGCCGCTGACGCTGCGACTGCGATATGCGCTTTCGCGCCTGCGAAGTCAACGTGGTGCCCGAGCCATTCGCCGGGCGCGGGGGTTACCAGCCGTAGCGCGCCATCTGATCGAGCTTGGCCCGGACCGCCGTCTCGTCGCGGCCGAGGGCGGCGATGCTCTGGGACAGGCCGTAGCAGGTGCCGCAGAAGGGGAGCTGGACGAGGGGCATCGATTCGGCGCGGAACCGGGACACGGAGCCGATCAGGCAGGCGATGACCACCTCGTCCGGGGGCGTGCCGACGCAATCGCCGCGCGGACTGCCGAACAGGGCGCGGTTGGGATAGGCCAGGGCCAAGGTGGTGCCGCCCCGCCGGTCGGGAGCCGGAGGCACGGTGTAGCTGCGCACGAACAGGCCGGCGAACAGCAGCATCGCGCCGAGGGCCGCGAGGAGGCGCATGGTCAGGCGGTCTCGTCGAAGCGGGTCCGGTGGAACACCTCCGTCCCGGCCCCGTCGATGACGCGCACCGCCTCGGCCGGTCCGCCGGAGCGCTGCGGCGCCCGTGCCCGCGCGAACAGGAGGAGCGCGCGCTCCGTGGCGCTCTCCGCCCCGCTGGCACGGATCGACAGGCGCTGGCGCACGCGGTCCTCGCCCTCGTCGTCGGAGCCGAGGATCTCGATGTGGAACGTCTCGCGCGGAGTCACGATCGGGCGGCCTCCGGATGACGTCTGTGGCGATGGCTGGTCATTGCGGGGAGCTTTCGCCTCAACGTGGCGCCTGTGCAAGATGGGGCGTGCGCAAGGTGCCGCCCCGGCGAGCCTGCGACTGTGCAAGCCGGGGGCGGATGTGGTTGAGTGGCGTCGACCTCCTTATGATCGGACAGAGCAGACATGGCGCCTTCGCATTTCGTCACGACCGGCTGGCTCAAGGAGCGTCTCGGCGCGCCGGGCATCATCGTGCTCGATGCGTCGTGGTACCTGCCCGCCCAGGGGCGCGATGCCGCAGCCGAATACGAGGCCGCCCACATCCCCGGCGCGATCCGCTTCGACATCGACGCCATGAGCGACGAGACCTCGCCCCTGCCGCACATGCTGCCCCGGCCGGAGGTCTTCGCCTCGCGCATGCGCGAGCTCGGCATCGGCGACGGCATGCACATCGTCGTCTATGACGGGATGGGCCTGTTCTCCGCGCCCCGCGTCTGGTGGATGCTGCGCACCTTCGGCGTGCGCGACGTGCAGATCCTGGAGGGCGGCTTTCCGGCCTGGCTCGCCGCCGGCGGTCCCACCGAGGATGGCGACGGCCCCCGCCGCGACCGGCGCCATTTCTCCGCGCGCCTCGACCACGGGGCCGTGGCCGATGCCGCCGACGTCGCCCGCGCCCTCGAGACCGGCTCGGCCCAGGTGGTCGATGCCCGCTCCGCCCCGCGTTTTCGCGGCGAGGAGGCCGAGCCGCGCCCCGGCGTGCGCCCCGGCCACATGCCGGGCGCGCGCAACGTCCATTATTCCGCGCTCCAGGCCGACGGCCGGTTGAAGGACGCGGATGCCCTGCGCAAGGTCTTCGCCGATGCCGGCGTCGATCCGGCCCGCCCCGTGGTCACCACCTGCGGCTCGGGCGTGACGGCGGCCATCGTCGCGCTGGCCCTCGATACCCTCGGTCATCCCCCCCGCGCGCTCTATGACGGCTCCTGGTCCGAATGGGGCGTCGACCCCGCGCGGCCCGTCGCCACGGGACCGGCCTGAGGCGGCGAACGACCGAGCCCGCACGCGCGTGGCCCATGATGGATTAAGTATCGCCGTGCCGTCCCCCGATGCGGCGCCGGCGCGGCAGCGTTCCGACGGGCGCGTCCGCGTGCGCGTCGTCCGCCACGGGATCGGCACGCATGTGGCCGACCTCTCCGAGGCCGGGCCGCTTCGCCTGCGGCTTCCGCGCCACGCCGCGGGGGCCTGCGAGGCGGTCCTCTTGAACACGGCGGGCGGCATCGCCTGCGGCGACGGGTTCCGGGTCGAGGCGGAGATCGGCCCGGGCGCCCATCTCGTCCTCACCACCACCGCCGCCGAGAAGATCTACAAATCCGACGGACCGTCGAGCCATGTGGGCACGCGGGCGGTGCTCGCCGAGGGGGCACGCCTCGACTGGCTGCCGCAGGAGACCATCCTGTTCGACCGGGCGCGGCTGGAGCGGCGGTTCGAGGCCGATCTCGCCCCGGATGCGCGGCTGCTCGCTTTCGAGGCCGTCGTCTTCGGGCGCACCGCCCGGCACGAGCGCCTGGATTCCGGCCTGTTCCGAGATGCGTGGTGCATCCGCCGGGGCGGGCGTCTGGCCTATGCCGAATCCCTCGCCTTCGACGGTCCGATCACGGCCCTGCTGGAGCGGACCGCCCTCGGCGGCGGCGCCCGGGCCATGGCGACACTCCTCGACGTCTCGCCCGATGCCGAGGCGCGGCTGGAGGCGTTCCGCAGCCACGTGGACGCGCTCGCGTCACCGGGGGTCGACATCGCCGCCAGTGCCTGGAACGGGCACCTCGTTGCCCGATTCCTGAGCGCCGCCCCCGACGCCCTGCGAGCGACGGCCGCGCGCCTCCTCGTGGCTTACCGGGGCATGCCGATGCCGCGGGTCTGGCAGAGTTAGAGGGGAGGGAGCTTCCCGTTCGCGCCGTGGATTCTGGAGGCCTCCTTCGAGGCCCGCTGGCGCGGGCACCTCAGGATGAGGTGGATGGGTGGGAAGAGGAAAATGTCGGCCCCGGTCAACCCCTTCTCATCCCACCAGAATCCTCATCCTGAGGCGCCGGAGCGAAGCGGAGGCCTCGAAGGAGGGCTCCAGCTGGCAATCCGGGTTCTGGAGGCCTCCTTCGAGGCCCGCTGGCGCGGGCACCTCAGGATGAGGTGGATGGGTGGGAAGAGGAAAATGTCGGCCTCGGTCAACCTATTCTCATCCCACCAGAATCCTCATCCGGAGGCGCCGGAGCGAAGCGAAGGCCTCGAAGGAGGGCTCCAGCGGGCACTCCGGGTCATGGAGGCCGCTTCAAGGCGCCCCGGGATGAGATCGTCGGGTGGGAGAGGGCGGACCTCGGCCCCGACGGCCCAACCGCTCGGCCGGTCGCCCCTCACGCCGCCGACCGCTTCTCCACGATCGTGGTCTCGATCAGCGTGTCCGGCTCGTAGAGCCAGCGCGCCATGGCGCCCGCCGTGACCGCACCGAGGATCGGCGCCAGCCAGAACAGCCAGAGCTGCCCCATGGCCTCCGCGCCCGCGAACAGGGCCGGGCCGCTGCTGCGCGCCGGGTTGACGGAGGTGTTGGTGATCGGAATCGAGATCAGGTGGATCAGGACCAGGGCGAAGCCGATGGGAATGCCGGCGAACCCGGTGGCCGCGCCCTTCGACGTCGTTCCGATGATGATGAACAGGAAGAAGAAGGTCGCGAGGGCCTCCACCAGGAAGCAGGAGAGCAATCCGTACTTGCCCGGGCTGAGCTCGCCGTAGCCGTTCGAGGCGAAACCGCCCGGCACCCATCCGGCCTTGCCGGAGGCGATGAGGTAGAGCACGCCCGCGCCGAACACCGCTCCGACGACCTGCGCCACGATGTAGGGGACCACGTGATGGTCGGCGCAGCGTCCGGCCGACCACAGGCCGAGGGTGACGGCCGGGTTGAAATGGCCGCCCGAGATATGCCCCACCGCATAGGCCATGGTCAGCACCGTGAGCCCGAAGGCGAGGGCCACGCCGAGAAAGCCGATGCCGAGGGCGGGGTAGGATGCGGAGACGATGGCCGCGCCGCAGCCTCCGAAGGTGAGCCAGAACGTCCCGAAAAACTCGGCCGTCGATCGCCGGATCGTGTCATGTGTCATGGCAGCCCCGCTCGAATGCAGGAGGAATTCTCATGTATTCACACCACGAGAATCGGCTTTATCCTTGGTCTTGACGCGCAGAACCTAGATTTCGCCACGCCCCCTGGCAATCGCTCATTGGGCGTATCCGATCGGACCGGCCGATGGGCGACGCCGTTATTGTGCAGGTTGCTTACCGCCCGAAGGCCGCTTCGGGGAGGGGCTCATGGACTTGCCCGGCCGACATCGCTATGGGCGGCGACGGCCGACGGGACGGCCGATGGGGGACCGGAACGTGGTCGAGACACATGCCGCCGCGCGCGAGGCGATCCTCGCCTTCATCGCCGGTCGCAATCCCGGCCTCGCGCCGGGTGCGGTGACCGGGTCGACCTCCCTCGTCACCAGCGATGCCCTCGATTCCATCGGCGTGCTCGACCTGATGATGGAACTCGGCGACCGGTTCGGCTTCGAGATCGAGGAGGACGCCTTCGCGCTCGCGCATTTCGAGAGCGTCGACGCCCTGGCCGCCTTCGTCGAGGCCAAGCGGGTCGGGGCGCAGCCCTGAGCGGGTCCGAGGACGCAAAACCGGTGACCCCTTTTGCCGAACCCGCTTAGCCCCATGCCGGCGCCCGCCCTGCTACCCGATCTCCTCGACGGTCCGGCCTGCGCGTCCGAGCGGATCGCCCTGGTCTCCGGCGACGAACGGCTGAGCTATGGCGGGTTGCGGGCCGAGGTCGAGCATTTGGCTCGGAGGCTGCGCGAGGACGGCGCCGAACCCGGCGACCGGATCGCCATCCTGCTTCCGAAATCCATCTCCGAATGCGTGGCGATCTTCGCCGTCGGCCGGGTCGGGGCGGTCGTCGTGCCGATCCATCCGAGCCTGCGCCCGCGTCAGGTCCGGCATATCCTGGCCGATTGCGGGGCGCGGTTCCTCGTCACCGACGCCACCCTCTACCCTCCCCCCGCAGAGGGGGGAGGGCTCGCACACCCGCTGATCGTCAGACTCGCCCCCGACACCGTCACCGCTCCGCCGCCCGGCCTCGCGGCGATCCTCTACACGTCCGGCTCCACCGGGCTGCCGAAGGGCGTGATGCTCAGCCACGCCAATCTCCTGGCCGGCACGCGGATCGTGCGCAGCTATCTCGCGATCGCGCCCGAGGACCGCATCCTCTCCGTCCTTCCGTTCTCGTTCGATTACGGCCTCAACCAGCTTCTCACGAGCGTCGAGCAGGGCGCCTGCCTCGTCCTCCTCGAGTTCCGCTTCGGCGACGAGGTGGTGCGGGCCATCGAACATCACCGGATCACGATCCTGGCCGGCGTCCCGACCCTCTGGACCCTGCTGACCCGCGCGGCGCCGAGGCTCGGCAAGGCGGATCTGTCGTGTTTGCGCATCCTCACCAATTCGGGCGGCGCGGTGCCGCAGGATACCGTGGCGCGCCTGCGCAGGGCGCTCCCGCACACCGATATCGTGCTGATGTACGGCCTCACCGAGGCTTTCCGCTCCACCTACCTGCCTCCGGGCGAGATCGACGCACGGCCGGGCTCCATGGGCCGCGCCATCCCGGAGACCGAGATCTTCGCCGTGGATGCCGACGGAAAGCGGACCCGGCCCGGCGAGCCCGGAATCCTCCACCATCGCGGTCCCACCGTGTCCCTCGGCTACTGGAACCGGCCGGAGGATACGGCCCGCGTCCTGGTGCCGGACCCGCGCTGCCCGCAGGACGGCACCCTCGTCTGCCGCTCCGGCGACCTCGTGGTGGAGGACGAGGGCGGCTATTTCCGCTTCCTCGGCCGCGAGGACGCGATGATCAAGAGCGCCGGCTTCCGCGTGAGCCCCACCGAGGTGGAGGAGGCGCTGATGGAGACCGGCGCGTTCCGGGCGGTGGCGGTGATCGGTCTGGCCGATCCCGGCCTCGGGCAGCGCATCCACGCCGTCGCCGTGCCGGCCGGGAGCGGCCCCGCTCCGGACGAGGTGCTGCAGGCCGTGCGGCGGACGCTGCCTCCGCACATGGTTCCGCGCGCCGTCGAGACCGTCCCGGCCCTGCCCACGACGCCCAACGGCAAGGTCGATTACAAGCGCCTCGTGGCGGAACGGACGAGCTATGTCTGACCCGATCGGCGACAGCCTCGCGGACCGCCTCGTCGCCGCCAACTTTTCGCGATGCGACGGCGTGCTCCATGTGGGCGGCCTCGATCTTCGCGGCCTCGCCGAGACCCACGGCACGCCGTTCTTCGTCTACGACGCCGCCCTCTTGCGCCGCGCCTATCGCGACCTCGCGGGGGCGGTCGCCGGCTTCGCGGTGGTGGATTACTCGGTGAAGGCCAACCCGGCCCCCGCGATCATCCGCGTCTTCCGTGACGAGGGGGCGGGGGCCGAGATCGCATCGGCTGCGGAATTCGCCGCGTCCTGGGCGGCCGGTGTCGATCCGCGCCACATCCTGTTCGCCGGGCCGGGCAAGAGCGACGCCGACATCGAGGCGACGGTCGCCGGCGGGATCGGCGAGATCCATCTGGAGAACGGCGAGGAGATGAGGCGCGTGGCCGAGGCCGCGGAGCGCCACGGCACCGTCCAGCGGGTGGCGATCCGGATCAATCCGGGGCCCGATGCGCAGGGGGGCGCCATGCGGATGGGCGGAAAGCCCTCGCCCTTCGGCTTCGACGAGGAGGAACTCGAGGCCGTCGTCGATGCGGTGGAAGCCGAGCCGCGCCTGCATCTCTCCGGCATCCACCTCTTTGCCGGGACGCAGGGGCTCGTCGCCGCGACCCTCCTGTCGCAATGGGCCTACGGACTGTCCCTGGCGGAGCGGGTAGCCGACCGGATCGCCCGGCCGCTGGAGACGATAGACCTCGGCGGCGGCCTCGGCATTCCCTATTTCTCCACCGACGCCGCCCTCGACCTCGACGCCATCCGCGACGGAATGCCGGCGCTCATCGCCCGTGTGACGTCGGATCCCCGCCTCAGGGAGGCGCGGATCGTGCTCGAACCCGGACGGTTCCTCGCCGGGCCGGCGGGCCTCTATGTGGCGCGGGTGAGGGCGGTGAAGGTCTCGCGGGGCAGCCGCTTCGTCATCACCGATGGCGGCATGCACCACCATCTCGCGGCGTCCGGCAATCTCGGTCAGGTGGTCAAACGCGATTACCCCGTGACGAGCGTGGTGGACCGGGGCGGCCCGCGTTCGCCCTGCGCCGTGGTCGGCCCGCTCTGCACGCCCCTCGACATGTTGGCCCGCACCACGCCGCTGCCGGACCTCACGGCGGGCGACCTCGTGGCCGTCCTGCAATCGGGCGCCTACGGGCTGACGGCGAGCCCCACCGGCTTTCTCAGCCATCCGCGACCGGCGGAACTCCTGGTGGACGAGGGCAGGGCGCGCGAGGTCGGCGCGGCGCGGCGGCCGGCGGACTGACGACGCGGCAAGCCTTCATGGGACAGCCGGCTCCTGACGAGCCACGGCATCGCCCCAAATCCATTTTGAATTGTGTCTCCAGTGGCTTACCTCATCCTGAGGTGGTCGGGTGGGAGAAGGCGAACTTCGGCCTCGTCAAGCCATTCTCATCCCGGCAGAATCCTCATCCTGAGGCGCCGCAGCGAAGCGGAGGTCTCGAAGGAGGGGTCCAGTTCGCGCGCCGGGTTCTGGAGGCCTCCTTCGAGGCCCGCTGACGCGGGCGCCTCAGGATGAGGTGGTCTGATTGGATGATCCACGTGGGCATCGGCATCCGTTGACGAATCGATTCGAACATGACCGAAGCAGGCTGGCATCGGCATGCCGATCCGCCGAGAGCCACCGAGTTTCGCAACGGAACGGAAACCCTCGCCGCGTTAGAATCCGCGGCGTTCGGACGCGATGCGGGAGGTGACCGATTGAGACGGGGTCTCGCCGTCAGGCAGAAATCGACCAAGCTCGAGTTTCTCAAGCACATCGTGGCCAGCACGCAGACGGGCCCGGAGGTCTTCTCGACCGTCATGACGAGCGACGACTATGCGCGCGACCACGTCCAGATGATCTGCGAATCGCTTCAGCTCGGCCTGACCCGCCTGTATCGGGACCGGGACGGATACGGCTACGAGGTGCGCATCACCCGCGCCGGCAAGCTCCTGGCGTTCGGCGAGATCGAGGCGGCGGCGGCCGTGCTCGATTCCGGCAGGGGGATCACGCGTCTCGCCGGTGACCCGCCGGAGGGCGCCCTCGGCACGCTCCTGGCTCCCGGCAGCAAGGGCATATCCCTCTACGGGATCGCCGCCCGGCAACACGCCCCCGAGATGATCCGCGGCGTCGCCACCGGCCACCTCTCCGTCGCGGATGGCGTCATCCAGGCATCCCCGCTCCTTACGAGGTCGACCGGATTGGGCGGATGGGGGGACATCGGCGGGCTCGCCCGTCCCTCGCGCGAACGCGAGACGACCTTGTCGCTGCCGTCGAGCCGTTCGACGCGGCATGTCTCGGCGCGAAAACCCTGAGCGGGTTTCGCGGAAGTGGTCCGCGGTTCTGCGATAAGAACCTGCGACACATCGAGGAGCCAAGCCGCCTGAAGCGTTGGCGTGCCAACGCGAGCCCGCTCAGGGCCTGGTTCCGCTCAGCCCTTGCGCTCCGTGAAGTCGCGAAACGCCTCGAGGGTCTCGGCGCTGACGTGATGCTCGATCCCCTCCGCATCGCGCCGCGCGGTCTCGGCGCTGACGCCGAGGGCACAGAGGAAGTGCTCGACGATGCGATGGCGCTCACGGCTCTGGGCCGCGAGCATGCGACCGCTCTCGGTGAGGAACACGCCGCGATAGGGCCGCTGCTGCACGAGGCCGTCCTCGGCGAGGCGCTTGAGCATCTTGGCGACGGTGGGCTGGGCGACGCCCAGGCGCGCGGCGATATCCACCTGCCGCGCCTCGCCGCCATCGCCGATGAGATCGGCGATCAGCTCCACATAATCTTCCACGAGTTCGAGGCGGCGCGCCTCGCGGGCCTGCCGGAAGCTCTCCACATGGACGTCCGGATCGACCAGAGGGGCGTCGGGCATGGATCGCGACGAATCCTGCATGATGCCGGGCACCCCTTGCTTCATCGGTGTCACGGATACGGACCATTCCGTTCCCGAGCCGTGTTTAGCCAAGGCCGGCCCCCGAGGGGAGCCCTAAACCGGGCCGTGATGCGCCCACGCGCAGGTGAGCGACGAATTCCCGGGCGAAAACCGGCAGCGCTTCGAGGGATCGCAGGCAGATGGTGAGGTCGCGCGCGGCCCAGGGGTCGAGGAGCGGCACGATATCGAGGCCCATGGAGCGCGCGGCGCGCCGGGCGGTGGTTTCGGGGACGATCCCGAGCCCGACGCCGCATTCCACCAGCCGGCACACCGCATCGAAGCCGCGCAGCTGGACCCGCAGCCGCATGAGCGGCCGCCCGGTGCGCATGGCTTTGTCGGCGAGGAAGCGGGTGATGGCGCTCGCCCGATCGAGGCCGACGAGGTCGTAATCCAGCACATCGGCGAACAGCACGCCGTCCCGCTCCCCCAGCGGATGGCCGGAGGGCATCACCGCCACGAACCTGTCCTGGCGGAACGGGTGGGTCTCCAGGGTGCCGGTATCCACCGTGCCGGAGACGATGCCGAGATCGGCGGCTCCCTCCGCCACGAGACCGACGATCTCGTCCGAGGTCCGCTCGACGATATCGACGCTCACGCCGGTATGGAGGGCGAGATAGGCGCTCAGGGCCTCCGGCAGGAATTCGGTGAGCGCGTGGGTGTTCGACAGGACCTTGATCTGGCCGATCGCGCCGCCCGCATAGGCGGCGAGATCCCCCTGCATCCGGTCGACGCCCTCCAGCAGGGAACGGGCATGGGCGAGGAGCGCCCGCCCGGCCGGCGTCAGGACGACGCCCTGGCGGCTCCGGCCGAGGAGGGCCGCCCCGAGGGAGACCTCCATCGCCCGGATCCGGCTCGACGCGGCCGCGAGCGCGAGGTTGGCGCGCGCCGCCCCGTGCGTGATCGACCCCGCCTCAGCCACGTGGCGGAACAGGCCGAGATCGACGAGGTCGAACCGCATCATCGGGCGGGCATGGGGCAGGCGGGCATGGGGCAGGCGGGCATGAAGCAGGTGGGCATGGGGAAAGAGACCGGCATCGGCAACACATCCTTAACCCTGTGGCGCGATGGTTCGGACATGGTTGTCCGTCGCCGCGTCCGTTCCGTCCTCATGCCGCTCGGCCTCTACGCCGTGTCCGCGCTCGTGGTCGGCTATTTCGTGCATCAGGCCGAGAGCGGCAACCGCGGCCTGGAGGCCAAGCGCGCTCTGAAAATTCAGGCCTACGGTCTGAAGCAGGAACTGAACGCCGCCAAGGCCGACCGGGCGATCTGGGAGCACCGGGTGGCGCTCCTGCGCAGCGAGCAGATCGACCGGGATCTCTTGGAGGAACGCGCCCGCATCGTCCTCGGCCGGGTCCACGCGAACGATGTCGTCATCATCAATCCCTGATCGTACCCCGATCGCGTTTTTCCCGTCGCATTCTGCCTGACAACTCGGCCGATCTGTCGACGGGACGGCCTCGCTTTCCGCAAAACCCTGTCCTAGAAACGGTTCCAGAAAAGCCGTTCACGGGAGGAAAGCCGATGGATGCCGCCAACGAAGCGGGTCAGGCGAAAGCCGATTCGGCCAAGGGTTCGGCTCAGTTGGGGACGGGGGGCGGAGACGCCTCGACGCATGCTCCCGCACCGAACACGCCCCAGTTCACCCGGGAGGAAGACCTCCACGCCTATCACGAGATGCTGCTGATCCGGCGTTTCGAGGAGAAGGCCGGCCAGCTCTACGGCATGGGCCTCATCGGCGGGTTCTGCCATCTCTATATCGGCCAGGAAGCTGTCGTCATCGGCATGCAGATGGCCTCGGTCGACGGCGACCAGACCATCACCGGATACCGCGACCACGGCCACATGCTCGCCTGCGGCATGGACCCGAAGGGCGTGATGGCCGAGCTGACCGGCCGGCGCGGCGGGTATTCCCGCGGCAAGGGCGGCTCGATGCACATGTTCTCCAAGGAGAAGCAGTTCTTCGGCGGCCACGGCATCGTCGGCGCACAGGTCTCGCTTGGAACCGGCCTCGGTTTCGCGGACGCCTACAAGAAGAACGGCAAGGTCAGCCTGACCTATATGGGTGACGGCGCGGCCAATCAGGGCCAGGTCTACGAGAGCTTCAACATGGCTCAGCTGTGGAAGCTGCCCGTGGTCTACGTGATCGAGAACAATCGCTATGCCATGGGCACGTCGGTGGCACGCGCCTCGGCGCAGACCGACTTCTCCAAGCGGGGCATCTCGTTCGGCATCCCCGGCGAGCAGGTGGACGGCATGGACGTCCGCACCGTCCGCGAGGCGGCGAGCCGCGCGGTGGAGCATGCCCGCTCCGGCCAGGGCCCCTACATCCTCGAGATGCAGACCTACCGCTATCGCGGCCACTCGATGTCCGATCCGGCGAAATACCGGACCAAGGACGAAGTCTCCAAGATGCGCGACGAGCACGACCCGATCGAGATGGTGCGCAAGCGCCTGATCGAGATGCACGGGGTGCCGGAAGCCGACCTCAAGGCCACGGACGCCAAGGTCCGCGAGACCGTCAACGACGCGGCCGAGTTCGCCACGCACGATCCCGAGCCAGATCCGTCCGAGCTCTGGACCGACATCCTGCTGGAAGCCCGCGCTTAAGGCCGACCTCGCGACGCTCCCCCCACCCGGGACATCTCCCGTGCCATGACGGCACGGGGAGAGCCACAGCGAGGGACCGAGAAGCCGCCGCTTCCTCTCCAGAAGGCCGCCCGCCAACCTACGGATCAAAAACCTCATGGCGACCGACATCCTCATGCCCGCGCTGTCTCCGACGATGGAGGAAGGCAAGCTCGCCAAGTGGCTCAAGAAGGAGGGCGACGCGGTCAAATCCGGCGATGTCCTCGCCGAGATCGAGACCGACAAGGCGACGATGGAAGTCGAGGCCATCGACGAGGGCATCCTCGCCAAGATCCTCATCGAGGAAGGCACGGAGGGCGTGAAGGTGAACACGCCGATCGCCATCATCGCCGGTGAGGGCGAGGACGTGGCCGCGGCGGCGGCGGGCGGCGGTTCGAAGCCCGAGGCTTCGGCCCCGGCGCAATCGGCCCCCACGCCGACGATGCAGGCCGAGGGCCAGGCCTCGGCACCGGCCGCCACGGCGAAATCCGGCGACGACAAGGCGAACGCTCCCGCCGCGCCGGCCGTCATCACCAACAAGGCGCCCGCGCCGGTGATGGAAGAGTTCCCCGCCGGCACCGAGATGGTGACCATGACCGTGCGCGAGTCGCTCCGCGACGCCATGGCCGAGGAGATGCGCCGCGAGGATTCCGTCTTCGTGATGGGCGAGGAAGTCGCCGAGTACCAGGGCGCCTACAAGGTGACCCAGGGCCTGCTGCAGGAATTCGGCGCCCGCCGCGTGGTCGACACGCCGATCACCGAGCATGGCTTCGCCGGCATCGCGGCCGGCGCCGCCTTCACCGGCCTGCGCCCCATCGTCGAGTTCATGACGTTCAACTTCGCCATGCAGGCGATCGACCACATCATCAACTCGGCGGCCAAGACCCTCTACATGTCCGGCGGCCAGCTCGGCTGTCCCATCGTGTTCCGCGGGCCCAACGGCGCCGCCGCCCGCGTCGGCGCTCAGCACAGCCACGATTACTCGGCCTGGTACTCCAACGTCCCCGGCCTCAAGGTCATCGCGCCCTACACGGCCTCAGATGCCAAGGGCCTGCTCAAGGCCGCGATCCGCGATCCGAACCCAGTGATCTTCCTCGAGAACGAAATCCTCTACGGCCAGAGCTTCCCGGTGCCGAAGCTCGACGATTTCGTGCTCCCCATCGGCAAGGCGCGTATCCACCGCACCGGCAAGGACGTGACCATCGTCTCTTTCTCCATCGGCATGACCTACGCGCTGAAGGCGGCGCAGGCTTTGGCCGAAGAGGGGATCGACGCGGAGGTCATCGACCTGCGCACGCTCCGCCCGATGGATACCGACACGATCGTGGAATCGGTGAAGAAGACCGGCCGCTGCGTCACCGTCGAGGAGGGCTTCCCGCAATCGGGCATCGGCGCGGAGATCATCGCCCGCCTCATGGCCGACGCCTTCGATTTCCTCGACGCCCCCGTCCTGCGGGTCACCGGCAAGGACGTGCCGATGCCCTACGCCGCCAACCTCGAAAAGCTCGCCTTGCCCAACGTCGCCGAGGTGATCCAGGCGGTGAAGGCGGTTTGCTATCGGTGAGCCTACCACGCCAACTTCCCTCCCCCTTGTGGGGAGGGATCGAGGGTGGGGGTGCTTCCGCCAGCCTCCGCACGTCGAGGGTCGCCCAACCACCCCCACCTCCAACTCCTCCCCACAAGGGGGAGGAGAGTAGAGCAGCACCATGACCGACAAGTTCCAGGAACTCTCCGCTCCCCCCGACGCCCTGAACAATGGCGGCATCGAGGTCGTGCGCGCCAGCGTGGTGGACGGCGCGGTGAGCGTGGCCCTGCGCCGCTCCTTCGACGATCCCTATACCTGGGGCCGCCTTCTCATCGACCTCGCCCGTCAGGCCGCGCGGGTCTACGCGCTGGAGACCGAGATGTCGGAGGAAGAGGCGTTCGAGCGCATCCGCGCCGGTCTCGATTCCGAGAGCTTCGACCCCGACCTGCCGCCCGGCGGCACACTCAACTGACCGCCCCGCCACGCCCATCCGCTGACGATCAGGATTCACACCGATGCCCATCAACGTCCTGATGCCCGCCCTGTCGCCGACGATGGAGAAGGGCAACCTCGCCAAGTGGCTCAAGAAGGAGGGCGACGCGGTCAAATCCGGCGATGTCCTCGCCGAGATCGAGACCGACAAGGCCACGATGGAGGTCGAGGCCATCGACGAGGGCATTCTGGCCAAGATCGTCGTGGCCGAGGGCACCGCCGACGTGCCGGTGAACGACCTCATCGCCATCATCGCCTCCGAGGGCGAAGACCCGAAGACCGTCGGGACCGCGGGCGATGGCGGCGCAAAAGCGGAGGCTCCCAAGGCCGATGCGCCCAAAAGCGACACGCCCGCACTGAACACCACCCCCGGCGACGGCCACAAATCCTACGCGCGGGTCGACGCGGCGCCGGACGGCGCCAAGCCGGATGCCGCGCCGCAGGCCGGGCAGGGCGGCCGCATCGTCGCCTCGCCGCTGGCGCGCCGCATCGCCAAGCTCGAAGGCATCGACCTGTCCGCCGTCTCGGGCTCCGGCCCGCATGGCCGCGTGATCGAGCGCGACGTCCGCGCCGCCATCGCCAGCGGCTCGGCCAAGGCCGGCGCGCCGAAGGCAGCCGCCCCCGCCGCAGCGCCGGCGCCCGCTCCGGCTCCCGCCGCGCCAACGCCCGCACCAAAGGCCGCCGCACAGGGGCTCACCACCGATCAGGTGCGCGGATTCTACCAGAAGGGCACGTTCGAGGAGGTTCCCCTCGACGGCATGCGCAAGACCATCGCCAAGCGCCTCACCGAGGCGATGCAGGTGGCGCCGCATTTCTACCTCACGGTGGATTGCGAGCTCGATGCGCTGATGGCCCTGCGCGAACAGCTCAACAAGAGTGCCGGCACCACCAAGGACGGCAAGCCGCTGTTCAAGCTCTCGGTGAACGACTTCGTCATCAAGGCGATGGGCCTGGCGTTGATGCGCGTGCCCGCCGCCAACGCGGTCTGGGCCGAGGACCGGATCCTGCGCTTCAACAACGCCGAGGTCGGCGTGGCGGTGGCCATCGACGGCGGGCTGTTCACCCCGGTGATCCGCAAGGCCGACCAGAAGACGCTCTCCACCATCTCCAACGAGATGAAGGACTTTGCCGGCCGGGCGCGGGCCAAGAAGCTGAAGCCGGAAGAGTACCAGGGCGGCGTCACCTCGGTGTCGAACCTCGGCATGTTCGGCATCAAGCACTTCACGGCGGTGATCAACCCGCCGCAATCCTCGATCCTGGCGGTGGGCGCCGGCGAGAAGCGCGTCGTGGTCAAGGACGGCGCGCCTGCGGTGGTTCAGGTGATGACCGCCACCCTGTCCTGCGACCACCGCGTGCTCGACGGGGCGCTCGGCGCCGAACTCATCTCGGCCTTCAAGAACCTGATCGAGAACCCGATGGGGATGCTGGTTTGATCGTTGTGGAAGGCTGAACTGGCCCTCCTCCCCCTTGTGGGGAGGAGTTGGAGGTGGGGGTGACTGGGTGGCCCACTGCGGAGTCCGGTGGAACCACCCCCACCCTCGATCCCTCCCCACAAGGGGGAGGGAGGTGCGCGAGCTTGGTGGGGTTCACGGGAGGCGACGGCCGATGCCATGGAAGGAACCGCCTCGGCACTCTGTCTCTCCGCGCGCCGCACTGAATGCGAAGAGCCTCCGCCGAACGTCGACAGATGCGGAGAGGCGATTGTGGCGGCACCTGAGGGATCGCCTTCCGATCGAAGGTTCGCATTTCCGTCGTCAGGTTGCACTGGGGCGGTACGTCGCCGATTTTTGCTGCTTGTCGGCACGGTTGATCGTCGAAGTCGATGGCGGGCAGCATAGCCACGACCACGCTGCCGCTTACGATGAGACCCGCACGCTCGCTCTCGAAGATCAAGGTTTCCGCGTTCTCAGATTCACCAATGCCGATGTGATGCAGCGGATCGACACCGTCCTCGACACGGTCTTCGCCGCCCTCGCCACTGCCTCGTCCGTCGCCCGCCAGTCTGGCGGAACCACCCCCACCCCCGGCCCCTCCCCACAAGGGGGAGGGGAGTAGGAGCGCGCCATGTCCAACACCTACGACATCCTCGTCATCGGCGCCGGCCCCGGGGGCTACGTCGCCGCGATCCGGGCGGCGCAGCTCGGGTTCAAGACCGCGGTGGTGGACCGCGAGCATCTCGGCGGCATCTGCCTGAACTGGGGCTGCATCCCGACGAAGGCGCTGCTGCGTTCGGCCGAGATCTACCATTACATGCAGCACGCCTCGGATTACGGGCTGTCGGCCGAGAAGGTCGGGTTCGATACAGCCGCCATCGTCAAGCGCTCGCGCGGCGTCTCGACCCGGCTCAACGGCGGCGTCGGCATGCTGCTCAAGAAGAACAAGGTCGACGTGATCTGGGGCGAGGCCGTCATCGAATCGGCCGCCAAGGGCAACGAACCCGGCAAGGTCACGGTGAAGGAGACGAGCCGCGCGCCCGCGCCGAAGGGGGCGCTCGCCGCCGGATCCTATTCGGCCAAGCACATCATCGTCGCCACGGGCGCCCGCCCCCGCGCGATCCCCGGCATCGAGCCCGACAAGAAGCAGATCTGGACCTATTACGAAGCCATGGTGCCGGAGACGATGCCGAAGAGCCTGCTCGTCATGGGCTCGGGCGCCATCGGCATCGAGTTCGCCTCGTTCTACCGCACCATGGGCGCCGAGGTGACGGTGATCGAGCTGCTGCCGCAGATCCTGCCGGTGGAGGATGCCGAGATCGCCGGGCTGGCCCGCAAGCGCTTCGAGAAGCAGGGCATCAAGATCCTCACCGGCGCCAAGGTGACGAAGGTGGAGAAGGCGGCCGATTCCGTCACCGCCACCATCGAGACGACGGACGGCAAGAGCCAGCAGCTGACGGCGGAGAAGCTCATCTCGGCGGTGGGCGTCGTCGGCAACATCGAGAATCTCGGCCTCGAGAAGCTCGGCATCGGCATCGAGCGCGGGATCGTCGTCACCGACGGCCTCGGCCGGACCAACGTGCCGGGCATCTACGCCATCGGCGACGTCGCCGGACCGCCGATGCTGGCCCACAAGGCCGAGCACGAGGGCGTGCTCTGCGTCGAGACGATCAAGGGGCTGCACACCCACGCCATGGACAAGGCCAAGATCCCCGGCTGCACCTATTGTCATCCGCAGATCGCCAGCGTCGGACTCACCGAGGCCAAGGCCAAGGAGCAGGGTTTCTCCGTGAAGGTCGGCCGCTTCCCCTTCGCCGGCAACGGCAAGGCCATCGCCCTGGGAGAGCCGGACGGGCTGGTGAAGACGGTGTTCGACGCCAAGACAGGCCAGCTGCTCGGCGCCCACATGGTGGGAGCGGAAGTCACCGAACTGATCCAGGGCTACGTCGTCGCCATGAACCTCGAGACCACCGAGGAAGACCTGATGCACACGGTCTTCCCGCACCCGACCTTGAGCGAGATGATGCACGAGAGCGTGCTCGACGCCTACGGCAAGGTGATCCACAGCTGAGCCCGGACACCCGTCTCGCGGATGTCCACAGGCTTCTATCGACCCCGTTAAGGATCCGTTAACCCTCGTGGCGTGTTCTGTCTTCGTTCTCAACGCGAGTCGGAGACGGGCCATGCCGAAGACGCTGACCAGGATCAGGAACGAGGATACGGCGGCGCCGGGCCTTCACTGCCCGGTGGAGGAGATCGCCCAGGCCTATCTCACCAGCACGGCGGGGGACGCGCAGATCGCCCTCCGCTGCGCCATCACCGACGCCCTGTCCGACCTGATGCAGGCCGAGCGCCGGGCGCGCGAGACCAGCCGGTTGATTTCGCGGGGCTATGTCCGCTCCGGCCTCAGGGGCTGAAACGCGTGTTAAGCCGACCACATCGCTCGAAGCGCGCACCCGCCGGCGCATGCCCCGCCTGTCAGCCTCGGCCGAGTTGCGATTGACCCACGACAAGGATGCGTAGGGCAGGGGCAGGGGCAGGGCGACTCGGCATGTCTGGCCGGCCTCCATGGTGCTCCCCCACTGCAACGGAGGGCTTTGAGAGCCTGTTTGATTTGTATTTCCAAAGCCTTACCTCATCCTGAGGTGCCGCGTAGCGGCCTCGAAGGAGGCTTCCAGGTATCGCATCGGCATCTGGAGGCTCCTTCGAGGCCCCTTGCTCAAGCAAAGGGCACCTCAGGATGAGGTGGTCTGCTGAGACGACCCGCTCTGGCACGAGCATCCGCTAGTAAGTTCAATCAACCAAGTTACGAGGTCTGAAACAGCGGTCGTTGCTCTTTACATTAGCCGCCATCACTGTGTCCGCGACACCCCGCTCACCCGCCAGATCACCTTCCCTACATCATCGCTCACCAGCAGCGCCCCGGTCTTGTCGAGGATCACGCCCACCGGCCGTCCCTGCGCCTTCTCGTCGGCGTCGAGGAAGCCGGTGAGCGCGTCCACCGGCTGGCCGGTGGGTTTGCCGTCCTTGAAGGGGACGTAGATCACCTTGTAGCCGCTCTTCGGGCGGCGGTTCCATGAGCCGTGCTGGGCCACGAAGAGGCCGCTTGTCCACGCCTCCGGCAGGGTCGATCCGTTGGAGAAGGCGATGCCCAGAGACGCGGTGTGGGTGCCCACCGCATAGTCCGGCGCGATGGCCTTGGCGACGAGGTCGGGCTTCTGCGGCGACACCCGTTCGTCCACGTTTTTGCCCCAGTAGCTGTAGGGCCAGCCATAGAAGCCGCCTTCCTTCACCGAGGTGACGTAGTCGGGCACGAGGTCGCTGCCGATCTCGTCGCGCTCGTTCACCGCCGTCCAGAGCGCACCGGTGGTGGGCTCGAAGGCGAGGCCGTTGGGGTTGCGCAGGCCGGTGGCGAACTCGCGCATCTGCTTCGTGGCGATCGTGTATTCCCAGATCGCGGCGCGGCCCGTCTCCTTGTCGAGACCGTTCTCGCCGACATTGCTGTTCGAGCCCACGGTGACGAAGAGCTTGGTACCATCCGGGCTCGCGATGACGTTCTTCGTCCAATGGTGATTGATGCCGGACGGCAGCGCGACCACCGTCTCGGGCTTGGCCGCGATCTCGGTCTGGCCCGGCGCATAGGGCACCTTCACCAAGGCATCGGCATTGGCGACGTAGAGGTCGCTGCCCACCAGGGCCATGCCGAAGGGCGAATGCAGGCCGGAGAGGAAGACGTGGCGCGCCTCGGCGACACCGTCGCCGTTCGTGTCGCGCAGGAGGACGATCCGGTCCGGGCTCGGCACGCCGGCGCCGGCCATGCTCTTCACCTTGTCGGCGACCCAGTCGGCGATGCCGGTGGAGGGGTCGTCGGTCTTGGGCTTGTTCGCCTCCGCCACCAGCACGTCGCCATTGGGCAGGAGGTACATCCAGCGCGGATGGTCGAACCCGCCCGCGTAGGCCGCGACCTGAAGCCCCGCCGCCGCCTTCGGCTTGGCGCCGTTCTCCCAGCGGGCGACGCGGGCGATGTTCACGGTGGGCATCAGCGTCGGGTTCGGCGCGGGCAGGGTGGGGTTGGGTCCTATGCCGGCCGAGGCTTCGAGACTGGCCTTCTCGGGGTAGACGACGAAGCGGAGGAACGCCGCTCCGCCAAGAAGCGCTACGCCCAAGGCCGCAAGGCCGAGCTTCGATCGTTTCCGCATGGTGGTGACCCTGGATCCGCGCCCGAGCCGGACGCCCTTCGCTCAGGTTATATGGGCGAGATGAGATTTGGCTACGGCAAGGGAGCGATCAGCCCGGGGCGGATCCGCGTCTCGCCACGGTCCGGTTCGTGACGCCATCGGGCTGGGAGGGCCTCGGACGGGCGGTCTGCTCGCCCCGCATGGGCGCTCCGGCAAATCCGCCGAAATCCTCCCGGAACTGGTCGACAATCTCGCCGGAGGTCTCGACGCAGCGGCCGATATACTGCGAGAGCGCGGGGGGAGGGGCGAAGCCCTCAGCCAGGAGGCGGGTGTTGTCGAAGGTCACGTCGAGTTCGCAGAACCGGTAATAGGCCTGCAGCGCCCGGAACATCGCCACCTTGATCGCCTCGTCCATGCCGAAGACCTCGGTGAAGCGCCTGTGGAGGGTCGCCCGGTCGCGGGCGGAGAATTCCTCGTAGTGGCGCGGGCTCTCGGCCGGGTCGACGCGGTCGAGGGTGCGGCCGAGCTCGCTCCAGCGGGTGCGGCTCGAGGTGCCGGCGGAGAGGTGGTAGGTCCGGTGGGCGAGGGCGGGCCTCGCGAGCATCTCCACCAGGGTGTCGGCCACCCAATCGGTGGGGACGATGTCGACGGTCCCGTCGCGGGAGCCGGCGACGAGCCGCAGCCGGTCGCAGGCGCGGATCACCCAGAGGATGCTCGAACCCGGCCGGGCGCCCAGCGTGGTGTGGCCGAGCACGATGGAGGGGCGTGCGACCACCAGGGGCAGGTCGGCGAAATGGGACGCCAGCGACATTTCGGCCGCGGCTTTCGAGGCGCTGTAGGGCACGAGATGGATGGCCTCCGCGTCGGGGTAGCGCGTCTCGTCCACCGTCGCGGGCGGCTGGCCTCCGCAGATCATCGCCGTGCTCACATGGAGGAAACGGTCGAGCCGCGGCATCCGCGCCGCGCGCCGGGCCAGGGCCAGGGTGCCGTCATGGTTGGTCCGGTGGACTTTTTCCTGCGCCCACCACGACGTGTCGGCGGCCAGATGCAGAACCTGCGTCACCGCATCGAGGCGCGGATCGGCGATCGTGTCGGCATGGGTGAAATCCCCCGCGACGATCTCCACACGCTGCGCGAGACGCTGGGCGTTCAGGGCATTGGTGAAGCGCCCGAGACGCGCCGCGATGCGCTGACGCCCGGCCTCCTCGTCCGAGGCCCGCACCAGGCAGACCCATTCGGTATCCGTCTTCATCGCCAGGGCACGGTGCAGGACGGCACCACCGATGAGCCCCGTCGCACCCGTCAAAAGAATTCGACTCACGGCACTCGCTCCAACGGCCGCGTATCCGAAACGACGTCGCGGCAACCCAAAGAGAGTTAAGAGAACGTTAACGAGATGCTGACAAGTCGACGGAAATCAATACGTAGAATTTTACGGATCTATACGAAGCTTGTTCAGAATATAGTTAAAATTAATAATTAATTTTCCGCATCGTTCTTGCTCAGGCCGGGTATCGCGCCAGGAGCGGACGTTCCTCACGCCGAACGGTCGGCACCGTCGCGGGCGATCCGGCGTCGCAGTCCCCGCCCAGTTCCATGCCGCCGCGACTTGCGCTGCGGGGGAGAGCGTCACAGGTAGGACCCATAGCGGGGCGACCGGCACGCCCCGCTCCTTGCGAAGGAGCGACGGGTATGAATGGAGAAGTCTACGGTGCGCTGGGGCAACCGGGCGTGGGATTGTTCATGGCGATCGTCATCGGCGCCCTGGCGGGCTGGCTCGCGGAACAGTTCACCTCGGCGAATATGGGCCTCTTCGCCAACATCGCGATGGGCATCCTCGGCGGTCTTCTCGGCAACTATCTGGCCGCCAAGCTCCACATCCCGGTCTACGGCTTCTGGCGCAACCTGCTCTCGGCCACGGCGGGGGCGGTGATCATCATCACCATCTACAGGGCCATCCGCGGGCGCGGCATGAGCTACTGACAGGTTCGGCGGATCGTTTCCCGATCGTTTGCGATGCGGGAGCCGAGTCATTACCTTTCGAACCGAGCGCCGGCCCGTTGCCGGCGCAGCTTGCCCGGTATGCCATGGCCGTCGTCCTCGACCTCCTGCGAAACGACCAGCGCCCCCGGCACCCGGAAAAGGCGCATCGCCCGGACAACCCGATCCAGCGCAAGCCCGACTGGATCCGGGTGAAGGCACCGGGTTCGCCCGGCTGGAACGCCACCCGCGCCATCGTGAAGGAGCATGGCCTCGTCACGGTCTGCGAGGAGGCGGGCTGCCCCAATATCGGCGAGTGCTGGGAGAAGAAGCACGCCACCTTCATGATCATGGGCGACACCTGCACGCGGGCCTGCGCCTTCTGCAACGTGCGCACCGGCCTGCCCAACGCCCTCGACGGGGACGAGCCGGCCAAGATCGCCGATTCCGTGGCCAAGCTCGGCCTGCACCACGTGGTCATTACCTCGGTGGACCGCGACGACCTCGCCGATGGCGGGGCCATGCATTTCTTCCGCACCATCCGGGCCATCCGCGAGCGCAGCCCGGCCACCACGATCGAGGTGCTCACCCCCGATTTCCTGCGCAAGGACGGTGCGCTGGAACTGGTGGTGGAGGCGCGGCCCGACGTGTTCAACCACAACATGGAAACGGTGCCGGGCAACTACCTCACCGTCCGCCCCGGCGCGCGCTACTTCCATTCGGTGCGGCTGCTGCAGCGGGTGAAGGAGCTCGACCCCACCATCTTCACCAAGTCCGGCATCATGGTCGGCCTCGGCGAGGAGCGGAACGAGATCGTCCAGCTCATGGACGACCTGCGCTCGGCGGATGTGGACTTCCTCACCATCGGCCAGTACCTGCAGCCGACGAAGAAACACCACGAGGTGAAGCGCTTCGTCCCGCCCGACGAATTCAAGACCCTTGAAACCACCGCCTATTCCAAGGGTTTCCTCCTCGTCTCGGCGACGCCCCTGACCCGCTCCTCGCACCATGCGGGCGAGGATTTTTCACGATTGAAGGCCGCCCGGCTCGCTCGCCTCGCGCCTGCCAACGCCTGAGGGCCGATGCCTTCCTTCCGGATCAACCGCGCGGTGCGCCACTCGCCGCAGCAGATGTACGACCTCGTGGCCGACGTGGAACGCTATCCGGAATTCCTGCCGCTCTGCGAATCCCTGCGCGTCCTGCGCCGCCAGCCCGGCCCGGACGGCACCGAGATCCTCGTGGCCGAGATGGGAGTGGGCTACAAGGCGATCCGCGAGCGCTTCACCACCCGCGTCACCCTCGATCCGCAGAACCTGAAGATCGTCGCCGAATATATCGACGGGCCGTTCCGGCACCTCGAGAACCGCTGGGGTTTCAAGGAGAGGTCGCCGAGCGGCTGCGACGTCGACTTCTTCATCACATACGAGTTCAAGAGCCGTACCCTCGGCCTCCTCATGGGCACGATGTTCGACCGCGCCTTCCGCAAGTTCACCGATGCGTTCGAGGGCAGGGCGGACCGGGTGTACGGCGCCGCCTGACGCGCCGGTGCCCGTTCTCTGACAGGCTACTGGATCCACACATCTGCTCGACGGCCGTTTCTCTACCCTTGAGGGTTCGACATGAGGCGCGACGGGCTCCCTCTCCTGAAAGGAGAGGGGATCCGTGCTGCCCGCGAGATGTGTGGCGCCGTAGATAAGACGGGCGGACAATGCCGGGCGGGGCCCTAGATACAGGTGCGCAACGCCACCGGAGAACACCCCCGTGAGACCGATCCCGATTCTCGCCTTCGCCCTCGCCTTGAATGCGGGCCTTGCCGGCTTCGCCGTAGCGGACCAGCCCGGCCCCGACTGGCTGCCGGTCGATCAGGTCAAGAAGGCGCTGATGGCCGAGGGCTACACCGAGATCACGAAGCTCGAGGCCGATGACGGCCATTGGGACGGCGAGGGCATCAAGAACGGCCAAAAGATGAAGTTCGATGCCGATCCGAAGACGGGCGCGATCCTCGGCGAAGTCGCCGATTGAGAGCCGGTTTGATCGGATTCCTCAGCGAATCTCACGCTGAAGCAGATCATCCAACCAGAGCACCTCATCCTGAGGTGCCCGTGTCAGCGGGCCTCGAAGGAGCCCTCCAGTGTTCGCGCGATCCCTGGAGCCCTCCTTCGAGGCCGCTCCGCGGCACCTCAGGATGAGGCAGAGCCTTGGAAAAAACCTAAAATAGGCGACTCAGTCCCTACCGACCGGCTCCACGGCCCTGCCGAACAGCTCCAGCGCCTCTGCCACAGCGAGGCGGCGGATCTCGGTGCGGCCGAGATTGCCGTAGCGGCGTTCGATATGCCGGGTCGCGGCGCCTCTGCGGGCGAGGCCGAAATGCACGAGGCCCACGGGCTTGGCCTCGCTGCCGCCGCCCGGGCCGGCGATGCCGGTGATCGAGACCGCCACATCCGCGTGCGAATGGGCGAGCGCCCCCTCCGCCATGGCGCGGGCCACGGATTTGCTCACCGCCCCGTGGGTCGCGATGAGGTCGGCGGGCACACCGAGCATTTCGGATTTGGCGTCGTTGGAATAGGTGACGAAGCCGCGCTCGACCACCGCCGAGGAGCCGGGCACGGCCGTGAGCAGCCCGGCGACGAGGCCGCCGGTGCAGGATTCGGCGCAGGCCGCGCGAAGCCCGGCGGCGGCATAGGCCGCCACCAGCGCCTCGGCGCGAGCGAGGAGCGCCGGGTCGTCGATCACGCCGCGTCGTCTTCCGGCAGGCGGATCGTCGCCGCCGCCTGGGCCGCGAGTCCCTCGGCGCGGCCGACGAAGCCGAGCTTCTCGGTGGTCGTCGCCTTGATGGAGACCGAACTCAGCTTCACGCCGCAGATCTCGGCGATGCGGGCGCGGATGGCCTCGCGATGGGCGCCGATGCGCGGGGCTTCGGCCAGGACGGTGATGTCGAGATGGTCGATCCGGCCGCCCCGGTCGCGGACGAGCTTCACCGCATGGGCTAGGAAGCGGTCGGACGAGGCGCCGCGCCATTGCTCGTCGCTCGGCGGGAAATGCGTGCCGATGTCGCCATCCGCGATCGCCCCGAGGAGGGCGTCCGTGAGGGCGTGCAGCGCCACGTCCCCGTCGGAATGGGCCAGCACGCCGCGATCGGCGGGGATCTTCACGCCGCCGAGCCAGACATGGTCGCCTTCGGTGAAGGCGTGAACGTCGAAGCCGGTCCCGAGGCGGGTCACGTAGGTCGTCATGGAATCGGTCTCTGGTTCGGAGAGCAGGGCATCGCTGCCGGAAAAGCCGCGGTCGGCCTCGATCAGGTCCGAGGGCTGGGTGATCTTGCGGTTGCGCGGGTCGCCCTCGAACACCACCACGTCGAGCCCGGCCCATTCGGCCAAAGCCCCGTCATCGGTGAAGCCGTGGAGATCCGCCTCCGCCGCCTTGCGGTGGGCGGCGAGGAGGGGCGCGAAGGCGAAGGCCTGAGGGGTCTGGACGGCGCGCAGGGATTCGCGTGCGGGGGTCTCGCGCACCCGGCCGATCCCCGTCCCGAGATCCTCGACGATCTTGATCGTATCTGTGACGGCGATGCCGGGCACCGCCGCGCCGTGGTCACGACCGGCGACGAGGGCGCGGTCGATCAGCGCCTCGTCCACATGCGGGCGGGCCGCGTCGTGGACTAGGACGAGGCCCGGCGCGCCCGTCACCGCCGACCTCCCGGCCAAGGCTTCGAGACCGGCCAAGGCTTCGAGACCAGACCTGACGGATTGCTGGCGCGTGGCGCCGCCCTCGACGGGGGCCGCGAGCTTGGCGCGCAGAACGGGGTCGAGTTCCGCGACGCAGGCGTGGTAGAACGAGGCCGCGTCCGCGGCGATCACGGGCTGGATCACCGCGAGGTCGGGATGGGCCGCCAGTGCGGCGAGGGTCCGTGTGAGGACCGCGCGTCCGCCGACGCTGCGATATTGCTTGGGAACGTCACCGCCGATGCGGATCCCGCGGCCGGCTGCGACGACCACCGCGGCGTTCCAGGCGGTGCCGGACATGGAAAAGTGCTCCCGCATCAGTTCGAGGTAGCGTGGATGGCTGGGGTGGTCTGTCGTTTAAGCGGGGCATAGCCTGAAATCAAATCGCGCAAGGCGCTTGCGTCGCCCCGGCGATTGTCTATTTGTTGGGCACAATGAAAGCTGATGATTATTTGAGCGTTCTGCGCTCGGGCGATGGCCAGGGGCAGGCCGGCGAGAAGGCAGGCGCCGCGGCTTCGGTGCCGGTCCTGCTCGCCCCCCTGTCGGGCGTCACCGACCTGCACATGCGTCGCATCGCGCGGCGTCTGGGTGCAAGCGCCGTCGTCTCGGAGATGGTGGCGGCGGCCGAATTCGCCCGTGGGGCGGAGGAGGCGCGCCTGCGGGCCGAGGGCGGCGGGGTCGATCCCCACGTGGTCCAGCTCGCCGGCTGCGTGCCCGAATCGATGGCGGAGGCCGCACGCCTGGCCGAGGCGAATGGCGCCGATGTCATCGACATCAACATGGGCTGCCCGGCCAAGACCGTCACCGGCGGGGAGGCGGGCTCCGCCCTGATGCGCGACATCGAGGGGGCCACGCGCATCCTCGCCGCCGTCCGCGCGGCGGTGGCGATCCCGGTCACGGTCAAGATGCGCCTCGGCTGGGACCATGCGAGCCTGAATGCCCCCGATCTCGCCCGGCGCGCCGAGGGGCTCGGCCTCGCGGCGGTGACCGTGCATGGCCGCACCCGGCAGCAATTCTACAAGGGCCAGGCCGATTGGGCCGCCATCCGCGCCGTGGTGGACGCGGTCTCGATCCCGGTCATCGCCAATGGCGACGTCGTCGATCTCGCCGGGGCGCGGGCCTGCCTCGCCGCCTCGGGCGCCGCAGGGCTGATGATCGGCCGCGCGGCCCTGGGTCGTCCCTGGCTGGTGGGCGAGATCGCCGCCGGTCTCGCCGGCCGGGCACCGCGTTCCCTCGGCGCCGAGGAGAAGGCCGCCCTCGCCCTGGAGCATTACCAGGGGCTCCTCGCGCTCTACGGCCCCGCCATGGGCGTGCGCCACGCGCGCAAGCACTTGGCGGCCTACGTGGACGGGTCCGGCGCGCTCGGCCCCGACGACCGGACGCGGCTCCTCACCACCACCGATCCGGCCATCGCAGCGGACCTCCTGTCGAGGGCGATGCGGCACCCGCGCGTACCATTGGTCACCGAGGAGGCAGCGTGAGCGCGGACAAGGAACATGGCGGCCGGACCATCGCCCCGCCCACGAGCGAGGCGGTGATCAACGCCCTGCCGCTGCCGGTCATCACCATCGGCGCCGACGACCGCATCCTCCATGTGAACCACGCGGCGGAGACGTTCTTCGATCATTCCGCGCGGTTGATGCAGCGCCGGCACCTGCGCGACATCATCCCGTTCTCGTCCCCGATCAGCGCCCTCGTGGCCGAAGTGCGCCGCCGCAAGGCGAGCGTCAGCGAATACGGCGTCGAACTGGTCCAGCCGCGCTCCGGCCTGGAGCGCAACGTCGACGTCTTCGCGACCCCCCTCGGCGACGAGGAGGATGCGGTGGTGATGATGCTCCAGGAGCGCACCATCGCCGACAAGATGAACCGGCAGCTCACCCATCGCGGCGCCGCGCGCTCGATGATCGCGCTGGGGGCCATGCTGGCACACGAGATCAAGAACCCGCTCGCGGGCATCCGCGGGGCGGCCCAGCTCCTCGAACAATCGGGCACCGAGGACGACCGCCTGCTCACCCGGCTGATCTGCGACGAATCCGACCGGATCGTCCGCATCGTCGAGCGGATGGAGCTGTTCGGCGACGAGCGCCCGGTGGAGCGCGGACCGGTCAACGTCCACGGCGTGCTCGATCAGGTGAAGCGCTCGGCCCAGTCGGGCTTTGCCCGGCACATCCGCTTCGTCGAGACCTACGACCCGTCGCTGCCCCCGGTCCTGGGCAATCGCGACCAGCTGATCCAGGTCATCCTCAATCTGGTGAAGAACGCCGCCGAGGCCATCGGCGCCGATGCGGTAGACGGCGAGATCACCCTCTCCACCGCCTTCCGCACCGGGCTGAAGATGCAGGTGCCCGGCACGCGGGAACGGGTGAGCCTGCCCATCGAAGTGGCGGTGCGGGACAACGGGCCGGGGGTATCGGCCGAGCTCCTGCCCGACCTGTTCGACCCGTTCGTGACCACGAAAGCGCAGGGGTCCGGCCTCGGACTTGCACTTGCGGCCAAGATCATCGGCGATCACGGTGGCATCGTCGAATGCGATCCCGTGCCGCGCCGCACCACTTTCCGTCTCCTCCTTCCCATGTCGAGCGCCCGTGACGGGCGCGAGTCGGCCGCGGAGCAATAGAGTCGCGTCATGCCCAACGGCCACATCATCGTCGCGGACGACGACGCCGCCATCCGCACCGTCCTCAACCAGGCCCTGTCGCGGGCCGGCTACGAGGTCCGCTCCACCGGCAACTGCGCCACCCTCTGGCGCTGGGTCGCGCAAGGGGAGGGCGACCTCGTCATCACCGACGTGATGATGCCGGACGAGAACGTGTTCGACCTGCTGCCGCGCATCAAGCGCGTCCGGCCGGAACTGCCGATCATCGTCATGAGCGCGCAGAACACGTTCATGACCGCGATCCGCGCCTCCGAGCGCGGCGCCTACGAATACCTGCCCAAGCCCTTCGACCTGAAAGAGCTCATCGCCATCGTCGGCCGGGCGCTGTCGCGACCGCGCGGCACGCCCGCCCCCGGCGCCGATCCCGGCAACGAGGACATCCCGCTGGTGGGCCGCTCGCCGGCCATGCAGGAGATCTACCGGGCGCTCGCCCGCCTGATGCCCACCGACCTCACGGTGATGATCACCGGCGAGTCGGGCACCGGCAAGGAGCTGGTGGCCCGCGCGCTGCACGATTACGGCCGTCGCCGCTCCGGGCCGTTCGTGCCGGTGAACATGGCGGCGATCCCGCGCGACCTCATCGAATCCGAGCTGTTCGGCCATGAGAAGGGCGCCTTCACCGGCGCGCTCTCGCGCTCGGCCGGCCGGTTCGAGCAGGCGGAAGGCGGCACGCTCTTCCTCGACGAGATCGGCGACATGCCGATGGAGGCCCAGACCCGCCTCCTGCGCGTGCTGCAGCAGGGCGAATACACCACCGTGGGCGGCCGGGTGCCGATCAAGACCAATGTCCGCATCATCGCGGCCACCAACAAGGACCTGCGCGTCTCGATCCAGCAGGGCATCTTCCGCGAGGATCTGTTCTTCCGGCTCAACGTGGTGCCGCTGCGCCTGCCCGCGCTGCGCGAGCGCTCGGAGGACGTGCCCGACCTGATCCGCCACTTCTTCATCCTCGTGGAGAAGGAGGGCCTGAGCCGCAAGCAGCTCGACGGCGAAGCGATGGAGCGCCTGAAGCGCTATCGCTGGCCCGGCAACGTGCGCGAACTCGAGAACCTCGTGCGCCGCCTCGCCGCCCTGTATCCGCAGGAGACGATCACCGGACCGGTGATCGAGGCCGAGCTCGATACGCTGCCCCTCGCCCAGCCGCAGGCCAACGGTTCGGTCGCCAGGAAATCGGGCGGGGCCGACAACGAGACCCTTTCCGGGGCGGTGGAGCGCCATCTCGCCGAGTATTTCAGCGGCTATCGCGACACGCTGCCCCCGCCCGGCCTCTACCACCGCATCTTGCGCGAGATCGAAGGCCCGCTGATCGGCGCGGCCCTGGCCGCCACCCGCGGCAACCAGATCCGCGCGGCGGAACTGCTCGGCGTCAACCGCAACACCCTGCGCAAGAAGGTGCGGGACCTCGACCTTCAGGTCTTCCGCAACGCGCGGTGAGCCCGCGCGACACGTCCGGCGAACCGGAGGATCTGTTCCACTTTGGCGAAGACCCGGCCATCCGGGTCTTCGCGCCGCGCCCCGTCCGCGTCGGCGTGGATCGCGGACAGGCGGGGGCCTGGCTGAACGGCCCCCTGGTCTGGGCGATCGATGACGCCCACAGCCTGCTCTACCTGTTCCCGCGCGACTGCCCCCGGATCGTGATCTGGCCCACCGATGGGACCTCGACGGAGGACCGGCGCAGGTGGTTCGGCGACGTCACCGGCCGCGCCGTGGCTTATGTAGAGGAGGATTGGGCGGAGCGGATCGCCACCGCCGCGATTCAACGCTACCGCATGCCGCCCGAGACCTTCGAACCCACCGGCGAGCTTGGCACCTGGGTCTCGAAGAGCCCGGTCGTCCCCACCGGCCACGACACGATCCGGGACCTGCCCGGTGCGATGGCGGCGGCGGGCCTGGAGCTTCGCACCCTTCCTCGCCTCACGCCGCTCGCGCCGATCTGGCGCTCCACCCTCCACGCCAGCGGCATCCGCCTCAGGAACGCGCAGGATTGGGTGACTCCGGAGGGCGGGCCGCCGAAGCCGATCGCGGATGCTCGTGTGCGGTGAGGGGACGCTCCGCCATGGCCGAGCGGGAGCGAACCCCGGACCGTCCCCCGAAATGCAGCGGCTCAAAAAACCAATCTCTTAGCCATCTTCGTTCACGCGGAGACAGGAGGTTGGTGCCTTTCTGTCTCCCGCGTGCCGATCCGTGTCGGTTCCGATATCGTAGGACCGGCAATGGCACTGAGTGAGCGCGAAGCGGGTGTTGCGACGGCAAGCACCCGGCGCGGCAATGGCCGGCATCGCCTTGCCACTCAGGTCGGTCTCGTCGTGGTCATGATCACGATCGTGCTCTCGGGCTTCTTCTACACCAACCGGCACCAGCAGGCTCTCATCGACCTGCGCGAGGGCGGGCGGCAGATGCGCATCGCCCAGGAAGCGCTCATGGGCGCGGAAGCCTACGTCCTCAACAGAGCCCTCGGCGACCGGGACACCGAATACAGCGAGTACAGCCGCGCCTTCGAATCGCTCCATAGCCGCCGCGATACGCATCTGGCTCGCCTCGATCCTTTCCTCAGGATGCCCGACGGGACCAGCACGTCCGCCGACGCCAGCATCAAGTCGCTCGAAGCCATCTGGACGGACGCTCTCGAACTCGTCCGGGCCGGAAGGCTGGAGGCGGCCCAGTCCCTGCTTAAGGAACGCAGGAGTGCCGCTCTGATCGGCACGATGCGTCGCGCGTTCGATGCCTTCCTGGCGGACTGGAACTCGCACTTCGCCGATCACGAGACGCGCATCGAGATCGGCAAGAGCATCGTGTTGCTCTCGCAGATTCTGATTGCCGGAATCATGATCTTCGCATTCCGGTCGAGCGCGCGAGATGCCCAGGCCCGGGCGACGGCCATCGCCGACATGGACGCGTCCAGAACACAGATCGGTCATCTGTTCGCGATGACGGACATGCTCCAGAGCGCCACCGACCATCACGATGCGAACGCGGTCCTCCGAGCCACCGCCGGCGAACTGATCGGCGGCTTCAGCGGCGCGCTCTACGTCTTCAACAACTCACGGGACCGCCTCGTCCTCTCGACTTCCTGGGCGTGCGAGGATGGATCGCCCCCGCCGGAAGTGATCGCGATCAACCAGTGCTGGGCCATGAAGCGCGGCAAGCCGCACATCAACCGCAGCGGCTCCAGAGCCCTCTGCTGTGAGCACCATGCCTCCGGTCTCGCCGCCCTCGAAATCCCGATGGTCGCGCGGGGCGAGAATCTCGGCCTTCTTCAGGTCTTCGCGCAGGGTTCGGGCGCGGAGGAACGCCTGGCTGCCATCCTGCCGCTGAGCTCGGCGCTCGGGGACGCGATGTCGCTCGCCCTGTCCAACATCGCGCTGCGCGAGAAGCTGCGCAACCAGGCGCTCCGCGATCCGCTGACGGGCCTCTACAACCGACGCTACATGGAAGACAGTCTCGACCGATATGTCCGCATCGCCGAGCGCGAGGGGCGGAAGGTCTCGGTGATCATGATCGACCTCGACCACTTCAAGCGTCTCAACGACGAGCACGGCCATGCGACGGGGGACGCGGTTCTGAGGGAGGCTGCGGCAGCGATCGTCGGAGCGCTCCGGGAGACCGATGTCGCCTGTCGCTACGGTGGCGAGGAAATGATCGTGTTTCTCCCCGATTGCAGCCTCGAGGATGCAGCGCTCAAGGCAGAACAGATCCGGGAACGGATAGAGGCTCTGTCCGGAGGCCATGGTGCGAAGGTTTCCGCATCGCTGGGCGTGTCCTCCCTTCCGAGCACGTCGAGCAACAGCGCCGACCTCGTCAAGGCAGCCGACACGGCCCTCTATCGCGCCAAGCACGGCGGACGAAACCAGGTCGCGGTCGCTCCGGTTCAATCGGGCTGGCGTGCCGACCGCGAAGGGCCGGCCAGCCCACAGGCGCATCTTCGCGTCGCGGCCGGATAATTTTTCGACGCAACTCGGCGAGGGCTCGCCCCAACCCGGACATCCTCTCCGTATCGCCAAGCGGCCCGAGCGCGGATCGTCCCGGGGCCTGCTCGGGGTCGATCAGAGAGAGGATCGCGAAGACCGCGAGCCAGGAGCCCTGGAGGAGATAGGCCCCGGCCGCGATCAGGCGCTCCACCCTGCATGCGAGCGGCATCCGTCTCGGGAACACGCAGGACCGGGTGGCTCCGAAGGGCGAACCGCCGAAGCCGATCGCGGGTGCTCGCGTGCAGTGAGGTGATGGTTGGGTTGTAAGGCGGACGTCTGTCGTGGGTGGATGACGGCCCCTGTCCCAAGAATGATGGTCCGCGGCATCATGTGTCATGACTTGCCGGATATCTCGCAGACTAAACGGATCAATCATTAATTATGACTCATCATATTTCAAAATAAAATATGTAAAATTACTTCAAGATTCTATTTATTTCTCTTCTGTTGAACGATTTTACTGAAAATTGTCAAATACGATTTTTGAATTAATCAGTCGAACGATCGACGACAAACGCTTACTGAGTGTGCCCAGGACGCCACTCGATAAAGTTCAAAAAAATCATTATTCGGTCGCCTGACACGTTTGTCTGAGGAGAGAACGTTTGGCTGAGGATCGTGTTCGCTCTCCTTTCCGAACATGGGCTTCGATCTCGGTGCTCGGCATCGCCGCGTTCACGATGGTCTCGACCGAATTCGCCCCGATCGGGCTGATGACGCAGATGGCCGTCGATCTCGGGGAAGCCCAGGCCACCATCGGTCTCACCGTCACCCTCTACGCCTGGTTCGGAGCCCTCAGCGGTCTTCTCGCGCCGACACTCGTCGGACGCGTCCCGCGCAAGGCTCTCCTGATCGGACTGATGCTCGTCATCGCCGCCTCGGACGCGATCGCGCTCCTATCGCCGTCCCTGGAAGCGCTGTTCTTCGCCCGCTTCGTCGGGTCCATGGCACACGGCATTTTCTGGGCGACGGTCGCCGCCTTCGCCATGGACATCGCCCCGCCTCATCGAACGGGGCTGGCGACCTCCATCGTCTTCGGCGGCATTTCCGTCGCCACGGTCATGGGTGTTCCGGCGGTGAACATGGCGGGGCAGGTGATGGGATGGCGCGGCGCGTTCGGCGCGCTCGGGCTGCTCGGTCTGCTGACGGCCTTCTCGATGGTGGTGACGCTTCCGAACCTGACGACCTCGGCGAGCGGCCGGGAGGCGACGCTCGCCGATGCCATCAGTGAGCGGACACTCCGCCCGATCTACGCCATCACCGCGCTGATCGGGGCGGTTCATTTCGCGGCCTACACCTTTGCCGAACCGTTCATCGCGGCGCTTCCGGGCATCGTGCCGACGACGGTCCCGATCTTCCTCTTCGCCTTCGGTGCGGCAGGGCTTCTCGGCAGCGTTCTCGGCGCATTGCTGATCGATCGCTTCCTGCACGAGGTCATCCTCTGTGCGCTCACGGCCATGGGACTGGCCCTGATCCTCATGGGAACGTCGAGCACGGCCCTCGGTCTTGCCGGCGTCGGAGCATGCCTCGTGGTCTGGGGCGCGGCGATCTCAATGCTGTTCGCGACGCTGCAGACCTGGATTCTGAAGGCGGCGGGTCCGCTGGCGACGCCAGCGGCAGCCGTTCACACGGCCGTCCTGAACACGGCGATCGGCATCGGCGCCGTGGCGGGATCCGTCCTGCTCGATCGATGGGGGCCCTTCACCGTCATGCTCGGTGCCGGGATCGGCGCGATGCTGACCCTGGGCCTCGCCCTGATACCGCAAGGACGGAGGAGACAGCCGATTTGACGAACTTCCCGCCCGACACAGCGCCCGTCATTCGCATCGCGGCAGCTTTGATTTTCGATTCGCGAGGCAGGACGCTCCTCGTCCGAAAGCGAGGGTCCGTGTTCTTCATGCAGGCGGGAGGAAAGATCGAGCCGGGAGAGACCCCGCGCGCGGCTTTAGGGCGAGAGCTGAAGGAAGAGCTCGGTGTGGAGCTTCCGCCCGAAGCGTTTCATCTCGGCCGTTTCGTCGCGGAAGCCGCGAACGAAGACGGACACTGGGTGGACGCCGAACTCTACGGCTTCCTCCTCGACCAGCACGTCTCTCCCGCAGCCGAAATCGAAGAGGTCGTCTGGGCTTCCGAAACGATGCTGCCAACGATCAAGCTCGCGCCCCTGACGTGCAACGAGGTCATGCCGCTGGCCCGGCGAATGCGACTGTCGAAATTGTAAATCTCGATCCATCGAACAGACGGATCGATGGGCGCCATACGACGAAGCGCGGGCGGGTTTCCCCGTCCGCGCTTAGAAAGATCGACCCGGCCGCGAGGGTCGGGACGTGAGCGTCAGGCCATGGCGGGTTTGGCCGACATGGCGCGCGTCTCGCCGAGGCCGAGCCAGTTCCGGCGCATGGGCTTGAGGACGAAATAGGCGAGGATCGCGGTCAGCACGTCGAGGGTGATGATGATGGCGAAGACCGGGAGCCAGGAGCCCTGGACCAGGTAGATCCAGGCGGCGATCGGTCCGCCGAAGAGCGAGCCGATGCCCTGCGCCATGTAGAGGAAGCCGTAATTGGTGGTGGCGTGCTTGGTGCCGAATGTGTCGGTGAGGATCGAGGGGAACAGCGAGAAGATCTCGCCCCAGGCGAAGAACACGACGCCCGAGAGCAGGGCGAAGGCATAGGGATTCTCGCGGAAGACCAGCAGGAGGGCGATGGCCGCCGCCTCGGCGGCAAACGCGATGCCCATCGTGTTCTCGCGGCCGATCTTGTCCGAGACCCAGCCGAAGAAGGGCCGGGTGAGGCCGTTGGTGATGCGGTCGAAGGTCAGGGCGAAGGGCAGGGCCACGAAGCCGAAGATGATCGCGTCGGCCACACCGAAGTCGCGGGCGAAGGAGGCGAAGTTCGCCACCACCATCAGGCCGCCGGTGGACATCATCGTCATCATCGCGAACATCAGCCAGAACAGCGGCGTCTTCAGCATCTCCTTCGGGGCGGTGTCGTGGACGCAGGTCGAGAGGTTGCGGGCCGGGGCCGGCAGGACCTCGTCGGCGCGGGGAGCCCTGAGGCCGAGGGCGGCCAGCGCGCCCACGGCGCCGAGGACGATGCCGAACACCGTCAGCGTGTGGCGGTAGCCCGAGGCGGTGAGCATGTCGCTGATCGGGAAGGTGCTCAGCATCGCGCCCATGCCGTAGCCGGCGGCGACCACGCCTACGGCGAAGCCCCGGCGATCGGGAAACCACTTCACCATCAGGCCGACGATGCCGACATAGACGATGCCGGTGCCGAGACCGCAGAACAGGCCGTAGGTGGCGTAGACGCCCCAGAGCGTGTCGACGCGGGCGGCCAGCACCCAGCCGAGGCCCGAGAGGATGGCGCCCAGCGCGATCATCAGCTTGGGGCTGAACCGGTCGATCAGGTAGCCCTGGACGGGCGAGAAGAAGGTCTGCAGCACGATCAGGATCGTGAAGGTCCATTGCAGCTGCGGCAGGCTCGCGCCCGTCGTCGCGATCAGCGGCTTGGTGAACAGCGTCCAGACGTATTGCGGGCTGGAAATCGCCATCATGGCGACGAGGCCGAGGCCGAGCTGGATCCAGCGCTGCCGGGAAAGATTCGTATCCATTATGCACTCCATGCTGCGGGCACGGAGAAGCAAAGTGTATACCAGATTGCACGGCCCGGCTTTCAGCGCCGCGCGGAAACCAGCCAGCAGCCGGCATCCAGGGACACGGCGCCGGAGACGGCCCGTTCCGCGAAATCGTCGCTCACCCGCTTCAGGGCGTCCGCACGGACCGACGCGGGCTGATCGCGCAGGAGCCGGGAAACCGGGCCGAGCTCGGTGGCGAAATCCGCGGCGGCCTCCGCCGCATCTCGGGCGGTGCCGTCGCCGGACCTCGCGAGGGTGAGGGGCCGGTCGATCGCCTCGAGCGTGATGTCGAGGAAGCCGGCCTGGGCCAGCACCGCGTTGAGGGTTTCCGCCTCGGCGAAGCGAAACGGCCCCGGCGCGTCGGCGGGGCCGGGTTCGGGTTCCGGCACCAGGGGCAGGACGAGGTTCCTCGGCACCGTGATCCAGGGATTGTCCTCGATCCGCCGCCAGCACAGGAAGGTCAGGCGTCCGCCGGGGACCAGGGCCTTGCGGATGTTGGCGAAGGCGGCGCCGGAATCGTCGAAGAACATCACCCCGAAGCGGGAGATCGCCTGCTCGAAGGCGGCATCGCCGAAATCGTGGGTCTGGGCGTCCGCCTCGATGAATGCGATCGGCGCCAGGGCGGGGGCCTCGATCCCGGCCCGTTCGCGCGCCACCGCGAGCAGGGGGGCCGAGAGGTCGGCCGCCACCACGCGTCCCCTCGGGCCGAGCCGGCGCGCGGCGGCGATGGCGCAGTCACCGGCGCCGCAGCCGATATCCAGCGCCGAGCCGTCCACCCGAAGGCACGCCGCCTCGAACAGGGCGGCGGTGAGGGGCGCGAAGACCGCGTCGATCCTGCGCTGGTTGCGCGCCCAGCGCGCGCCGACCTCGCCGTTCCAGTAGTCGCGCTGGGTGATCGCGCCATCCGCCATCATGAACCTTCCGGTCTCTGGATCTCGATCGTCCGGTCCCCGGCGGGGACCCGTTTCACAGGCCGGACGAGCCGCCATCCGAACGCGGATCGTGGACCGCCTCGATCCGCCCGTTGCCGGGATGACGGACCAGCATGCCGGCATGGCCGAGGGAATCGATGTAGGAACCGCCCAGTTCCTCGATCTCGTGGCCCATGGAGCGCAGCTCGGCGATGCAGGCCGGATCGAACCGGTCCTCCACCTTCACGCTGAGGGATTCGGCACCCCAGGTACGGCCGTAGAGCAGGCGGGGCGCGTCCACCGCCTCGGCCGGGCTCATGCCATAGTCGGCATACCGCGAAAAAATCTGGGCCTGGAATTGCGGCTGCCCGTCGCCGCCCATGCTGCCGTAGGACATCACGCGGCCGTCGTCGAAGGCGGCCAATCCGGGGATCAGGGTGTGGAACGGCCGGCGCCCCGGCTCCAGGGGGTTCACCGCACCCTTCTCCAGGGAGAACGAGGTGCCGCGGTTCTGCCAATGGATGCCGGTCTTCGGCAGGACGATCCCCGACCCGTATTCCCAGTAGATCGACTGGATGTAGGAGACGGCCAGACCGTCCTTGTCGATGGCGCCCATCCACACGGTATCGCCGTCGCCCGGTCCCCGGAGGGGCACGGAGGCGGCGCGGCGCATGTCGATCTGGGCCGCCTCGCGGTCGAGGCGCTCCGGGGTGAGGAAGCTCGCCGGATCGACGCTCAGCCGGTCGTAATCGGTGACCGTGCGGTCGCGGATGGCGAAGGCGCGCTTCGTCGCCTCGATCAGCCCGTGATACTGCGCCGTGCTCTCGGGACGCGACACGTTCAGCCGGTCGAAGATACCGAGGATGATGAGCGCGGCGAGGCCCTGGGTGGGCGGCGGGAAGTTGTAGAGCACCGCGTCGCGACGGCGCAGCGACAGGGCCGCCCGCTCCCGCGGCGCATAGGCTTCGAGGTCGGCCCGCGTCACCGGCGCGCCGAGACGGTCGAGGTCGGCGGCGATCTCGCGGCCGAGGTCGCCCCGGTAGAAATCGTCGAGCCCGGCATGGGCCAGCTGTTCGAGCGTATCGGCCAGGGCCGGCAGGCGCCGCGTGGCGCCGGCGGCGAAGGGCTTGCCCCCGTCGAGGAAGGTCTGCGCGAAACCCGGCTGGTCGTGAAGCGTGTCGATCTCCTTCGGCACATAGCGGGCCTCGGAGGGCGACACCGCGCAGCCCTGACGCGCATGGCGGATCGCATCCGACAGCAGGGTCTCGAGGGGGAGCCGGCCGCCCAGCGCCCTGGCGAGGTCGAGGGCGAGACGCCAGCCGCCGATGGCGCCGGCCACGGTGAGCGCCGCATCCGGCCCGCGCGAGGGGATCGTCTCGTGGCCCTGGCTGCGATAGCGCTCGACCGTGGCGAGGGACCCGGCCGGGCCGCAGGCCTCGATGCCGCGCACCCGCCCGCCCGGTTCGCGCACGAGCCAGAACCCGTCGCCGCCGATGCCGTTCATATGCGGGTAGACCACGGCGATGGTGGCCGCCATGGCCGCCATGGCCTCGATGGCGTTGCCGCCCTGCGCCAGCACGGTCTGCCCGGCGGTGGCGGCCAGATGGTGAGGCGCGGCAACGGCGGCGGAGGAATAGACGGGCGTCTCGGGCATCGCGAACTCGGTGTGAGGAGGCTTGGAGGATTGAGGAGAGGCTTGGAGAATAATGTATTTTCTCGGCCGGTCGACCGAGAGATTTCCAAGCAAGAAACGGTCGCAGATCGCTGCGGTGCCATCGGTTTCACGGCGTGAGGCGCCGTCGCGGCGCGTGCCGCGCCCATGGGGTCCACCGACACGATGGCCCGATTCGTATTAATTTCGCCACACTGTTGTGGCGACGCATCAGCCATGGCGTGGCTTCGACGTTCCAAACAATCGGCCGCCCCGGGAGACGATGTCTCACGGGAAGGCGAGGCCGAACCTCATACCATCCGGGCGGCACCGCGCGGCCCCGGCTGGATCGGCGCGCTCGTCGTCGCCACGGCCCTGATCTCGGCCATCGCGACCTTCCTGATCCTCGCCGGCGTGATCCGGGTGACGCCGACGCCGACGATCGGCCTGACGCTGCTGGGCATCAACGTCTTCCTGGTCCTCAGCCTGTTCGTCATCATCGCCTGGGAGGCGCGGGTCTTCCTGCATGCGCGCCGGGCCAATGCGGCGGTGGCGCGCCTGCACACCCGCATCGTCGGCCTGTTCAGCCTCATCGCGATCCTGCCCACCGTGCTGCTGGCCGTCGTGGCGGCGGTGACGATCGATCGCGGGCTCTCGCTGGGCTTCACCGACCGCGTCCGCGACGTGGTGCTGAAATCCGTCGAGGTGGCCGATGCCTACCAGGAGAATCAGTGCCAGTCGCTCGCCCGCGAGATCCGCATCCTCGCGGACGACCTCACGCGGGCACGGCCGAATTTCGACGTGAACAGGGAGTGGTTCGAGAACTTCCTCACCACGCGGGCGACAGCGCTGGGACTGCCGGTCGCCGAGATCATGCGCGGACCGAACGAACTCGTGGCACGGGCGAAGATCGATGTCCTCAAGGAGCGCAGGCTGCCCTCCGCCGCGGCCTTCGAGGAGGCCGCCAAATCCAACGAGACGATCTGCCTGAGGCCGAGCGAGGGGAGGGTCTTCGCCGCCCTGCTGCGGATGCCGGCCTATGACGGGGCCGTGCTGCTGGTGCAGCGCCAGGTGAGCCAGCTCGCCGTCGACTTCCCCGGCGTCTCGCGGGCGGCGGCCGCCGAGTACCTCACCTACGATTCCCTCAAGCGCTCGATCCAGATCAGCTTCGCCTCGATCTTCGTGCTGATCGCGCTGATCGCCCTGCTGTCGGCGGTCTGGTTCGGCCTCAACTTCGCCAACCGGTTCGTGGCGCCGATCCGCCGGCTCATCAACGCGGCCGATCAGGTCGCCTCCGGCAATTTCTATGCCCAGGTCCCGGCACGCAAGAGCGACGGCGACCTCGCCCATCTCGGCGAGAGCTTCAACAAGATGACCCAGGAGCTGCGCCGCCAGCACGATGGGCTGACGGCGGCGAGCGAACTCATCGACCGGCGCCGCCGGTTCACCGAAGCGGTTCTGGCCGGGGTCTCGCCGGGCGTCATCGGCGTCGACGCGGCCGGCCTCGTCACCATCGCCAACCCCTCCATCGAGCGCACATTGGGGCTCAAGGCGGATGCGATCATCGGCAAGCCGCTGGTCCAGGCCGTGCCCGAGCTCCAGGCCATCCTGCCCGAGGGCGGAGAGGGGCGCCTGCGCGCCCTCCAGCAGCAGATCCAGCTGACCCGCGGCGGGCGCGAGCGCACGGTCACCGTGCGCGTCACCAGCGAGCAGGCTCAAGGGGGCGCCCGCGGCTTCGTGGTAACGCTGGACGACATCACCGACCTCGTCACGGCCCAGCGCACCTCGGCCTGGGCGGACGTCGCCCGCCGCATCGCCCACGAGATCAAGAACCCGCTGACCCCGATCCAGCTCTCGGCGGAACGCATCCGGCGCAAATACGGCAAGGTCATCGTCGCCGACAAGGACGTCTTCGACCAGTGCACGGCGACGATCATCCGCCAGGTGGACGAGATCAAGCGCATGGTAGACGAGTTCTCGTCCTTCGCGCGGATGCCGAAACCGGCCATCGCCCGGAACGATCTCAGCGAGATCGCCAAGCAGAACCTGTTCATGATGCGGGTGGCGCATCCGGACATGGATTTCGCCTTCACCGAGGCCGGGCAGGACCGCCTGCACGCCGCCTTCGACATCCGGCTGCTTTCGCAGGCGATCACCAACATCCTCAAGAACGCGGTGGAGGCCGTCTCCGCCGTGCCCGAGGCCGAACTCGGCAAGGGCAGGGTCGATCTGCGCCTCCTCGTCGAGGAGGGGTTCGCGGTGATCGAGATCACCGACAACGGCAAAGGCTTCCCCGTCGAGGGGCGCCAGCGGCTGCTCGAGCCCTATATGACCACCCGCGAGGGCGGCACCGGCCTCGGACTCGCCATCGTCAGCAAGGTGCTCGAAGAGCATGGCGGCGGCATCGAACTGAACGACAACCCCACGGGCAGGGGCGGATGCGTGCGGATGCGCGTTCCCCTCGACACGCGGGACAAGACGACGGAGGGGAAACCCTCCGCGCAGGCTGAGAAGGTTGCCGCACCGACGGCACCCCCAATCGCGGAGATGACGTCATGAGCGCCGATATCCTGATCGTCGACGATGAGGCCGACATCCGCGACCTCGTCGCCGGCATCCTCGACGACGAAGGTCACCGCACCCGCACGGCCGGAGGCTCCGACGAGGCGCTGGCGGCCATCGAGTCGCGCCGCCCCCACCTCGTGTTCCTCGACATCTGGCTGCAGGGCTCGCGCCTCGACGGGCTGCAGGTGCTCGACCAGATCAAGCTCGGGCATCCCGACCTGCCGGTGGTGATGATCTCGGGCCACGGCAACATCGAGACGGCGGTGGCCGCCATCAAGGCGGGCGCCTACGACTTCATCGAGAAGCCGTTCAAGGCCGACCGGCTGGTCCTGGTGGCCGAACGCGCCCTCGAAGCCTCCCGCCTCAAGCGCGAGGTGCGCGACCTCAAGGCGCGTTCCGGCCAGGCGAGCCGGCTCGTGGGCGGATCCGTGGCGGTCAACCAGCTGCGCCAGACGGTGGAGCGGGTCGCCCCCACCAATGCGCGGGTGATGATCCTGGGCGCGCCGGGCTCCGGCAAGGAACTCTCGGCGCGGACCCTCCACGCCTCCTCGTCCCGCGCCAGCGGTCCCTTCGTCGTCATCAACGCGGCGATGATCACGCCCGAGACCATGGAAGCGGAACTGTTCGGCGTCGAGGCCGGCGAGGGCCGCGCCCGGCGGGTCGGTGCCCTGGAGGAGGCCCATGGCGGCTCCCTCTATATCGACGAGATCGCCGACATGCCGCGCGAGACCCAGAACCGCATCCTGCGCGTGCTGGTGGACCAGAACTTCCAGCGCGTAGGCGGCACCACCCGCGTCCATGTGGACGTGCGCATCATCTCCTCTTCCTCGCGCGACCTCGCCGAGGAGATCGCCGCCGGCCGATTCCGCGAGGACCTGTTCCACCGCCTCTCGGTGGTGCCGATCCGGGTGCCGTCCCTGTCCGAGCGGCGCGAGGACGTGCCCGAACTCATCAACTTCTTCATGGAGCAGATCTCGGCCGCCACCGGCCTCGCCCGCCGGCGCATCGCCGAGGACGCCATGGCGGTGCTGCAATCGCACGATTGGCCGGGCAACATCCGCCAGCTGCGCAACAACGTCGAGCGGCTGATGATCCTCACCCATACCGACCCGGAGCAGGAGGTGACCTCCGAGATGCTCCCCACCGAGATCGGCGCCCTGGTTCCGACGACGCCGAACGGCGCGGGGGGCGAGAAGCTGATGAGCCTGGCCCTGCGCGAGGCGAGGGAAATCTTCGAGCGCGAATACCTGATCGCGCAGATCGCACGATTCTCCGGAAACATATCGCGCACCGCCGAGTTCATCGGCATGGAACGCTCGGCCCTCCACCGCAAACTGAAGTCGCTCGGCATCGGACCCTGAAGGCCTGGGCGACCTTCGCCTTACATGTGCGTGCCCCTTGCATGTGCGTGACAATGACCGTGTAATAGTCGAGGTTGTCTGTTTTCACCGGTCTGCTACGCATTCGAACCAACAAGAACCCGCCAGTCACGGCGGGCGGCAGGTTCTTAAGAAGGATTAATAAAAAATGGCGGGCGAACGCGCTCAGAACCTGCAGGACACGTTTCTCAATCATGTCCGCAAGAACAAGATCCCGCTCACGATCTTCCTCGTCAACGGCGTCAAGCTTCAGGGCGTCGTGACCTGGTTCGACAACTTCTGCGTCCTCCTGCGACGGGACGGGCATTCGCAGCTCGTCTACAAACACGCGATCTCGACGATCATGCCCGGCCACCCGGTTCAGTTGTTCGAGCCGGACGAGACGGCCCCCGATAAGGCGTGAAGCGACGTCGGCAGTCTTGCCCATGACGAGACGTTGAGAGACGTTTGACGCCGAACATCGGACGAGGACCGAAGACTGCCCTTGTTTGACGTCGGCAAAAGCCCATTCTCCTCATCTTCAGGGGACAGGGTCGAACCGAATTTCATGACGCAAATGACAACGCCGGGCGAAGCCCGGCTCCAGGCGATGGCCGCTCCCGAAGGTGAGATCGCGGCCGCGACCCATACGCTGGTGATCGGCCCCTATCTCACCCGGTCCGCCGCTCCCCGGACGGGCGGCGGACCGGCCGACGTCTCGCGCTCGAGCGAGGCGCGGATCGACGAGGCGGCGGGTCTCGCCGTGGCCATCGAGCTGGACGTCACCGAGGCCATCATCGCGCCGGTCTCGCGCATCCGCCCCTCCACCTATCTGGGCAAGGGCCGGGTCGAAGAGCTCGCCGGCCGGATCAAGGCCGAGGAGATCGGCCTCGTCGTCATGGATTGCGCCCTGTCGCCGGTGCAGCAGCGCAACCTGGAGAAAGCGTTCGGCTGCAAGGTCATCGACCGCACCGGCCTCATCCTGGAGATCTTCGGCCGGCGCGCCTCCACCCGCGAGGGCACGCTGCAGGTCGAGCACGCCCATCTCGCCTACCAGCGCAGCCGCCTCGTGCGGTCCTGGACCCACCTCGAACGTCAGCGCGGCGGCTTCGGCTTCCTCGGCGGCCCCGGCGAGACACAGATCGAAGCCGATCGCCGGATGATCCAAGAGCGGATGACGAAGATCGAGCGCGAGCTCGACAGCGTCACCCGCACGCGCGGCCTGCACCGGGAGAGCCGGGCGCGGGTGCCGTACCCGATCGTCGCCCTCGTCGGCTATACCAATGCCGGCAAGTCGACGCTGTTCAACGCCCTGACCAAGGCCGAGGTGATGGCCAAGGACATGCTGTTCGCCACCCTCGACCCGACCGCGCGCGCGACGAAGCTGCCGCATGGGGAGACGGTGATCCTCTCGGACACGGTGGGCTTCATCTCGGAGCTGCCCACGGCCCTCATCGCCGCCTTCCGCGCCACGCTGGAGGACGTGATCGAGGCCGATATCCTGCTCCATGTCCGCGACGTGAGCCACGTCGATTCGGAGGCGCAGGCGGAGGATGTCGGCGACGTGCTGCGCGAACTCGGGATCGAAACCACGGCCGAGCGAATCATCGAGGTCTGGAACAAGGCCGACCTGCTCGACGATTCGGAGCGCACGCGCCTCCTCAACCTGAGTGCCCAGGGGCGCAACGACCGGGACAGCGACGTGCCGATCCTGGTCTCCGCCCTCACGGGCGAGGGCCTGGCGGCCCTGTCGGGCCGGATCGAGGCACGGATCGCCAAGCGCCGCTCCACCTTCGCCGTCACCCTCGCGCCCGAGGACGGTGCGGCGCTCAACTGGCTCTACGAGAATGCCGAGGTTCTCGATCGCCGCGCCGAAGAGGCGGGCACGATCCACCTCGCCATCCGCGTGGCGCCGGAGAAGGAGCCGCGCTTCCTCAACCGCTTCGCCAGCGCACGCAAGCTCAGCCGCGCGGACTGATAGGGGGGAGACCTCCCGGTGGAGTAGTGGAAGGGCGATCGTCCATCCGCGACCGCGGGAGGCTTCGGAGGCCCAACAAAAAAACCCGGCTCCAAGGGAGCCGGGGGATGAGTTTCGGGTCCAGAAAGACGTCTTACGGCTGCAGAACGCCGTTGATGACGTGGATCACGCCGTTCGACTGCATCACGTTGGCGATGGTCACCTTGGCGGTGTTGCCCTTGGTGTCGGTGAGGTAGACGGCCTTGCCCTTGGTCTGGACCACGAGCGGGGTGCCCTGCACGGTCTTGATCTGGCCTTCACCGCCGCCATCCTTGGCGATCTTCATGAGGTCCTTGGCGGTCAGGGTGCCGGGGACGACGTGATAGGTGAGGATCGCGGTCAGCGTCGCCTTGTTCTCGGGCTTCACCAGGGTCTCCACGGTGCCGGCCGGCAGCTTGGCGAAGGCCGCGTTGGTGGGCGCGAAGACGGTGAAGGGGCCGGGGCCGGCGAGGGTCTCGACGAGGCCGGCGGCCTTCACGGCGGCGACGAGGGTGGTGTGATCCTTCGAGTTGACCGCGTTCTCGACGATGTTCTTCGACGCATACATCGGAGCGCCGCCAACCATCGGGTTCTTGGCGAGCGCGGCCACCGGGAAAGCGGCGCCCATGCTGAAGGCGAGGGCGACGGCGGCGAACGTGGAGGCCACGGGGCGACGGGTGTTGGTCATGGGGCGTTCCTCTCGAGCTATCCCCTTCGCGGGGGTCATCGCTCGTTACGGAGCCCGGAAGAGGAAAGTTTCGGGAACGCTGCGGAAAACCGTGTTCGCGCGAGATATGGCGGAACGCGAGCGCCTCCGCCAAAGCAAAAGCCCGCCCGACCGGAAGGTCGGACGGGCTTTCGTGATCCGCATGGCGGCGAGGACGACCCTCGCCGCTGAGCTCGAGATCAGTACTTGCGGATGATCGGGGCTGCGACAGCGGCAACCGGGGTCGGCGAGTACAGCGGAACGATCAGGCGGCCCGAGATCTCGGTGCTGTCGAAGCTGGCGGCGCTCCGGGCAACGGTGCGAGCAACGTAGACCTGCGCGGTGGCGAAGCCGAAGTCGTAGCCGACGAGGCCACCCATCAGGAACCGGCCGCGATCGTTGAGGGCAGCGTTGACGATGCCGGCGGCTTTGGCGCCGGTATCGAAGTTCACGGTGCCGTAGGCGATGGCGCCGATCTCGAACTTACCGAACTTCTTGGTCGCGGTCAGGTCGAGGTTGAGGGAGTCGGAGAGGGAGTAGATCGTGCCGAAGTCGCGACCGCCGCCGAAGGACGAGGGCGAGTCGTAGATGTTGGCAGTGAGGTTGGCGGTGATGTTCCAGCCGTCGCCGGTGTAGCTGCCGGCGACGCCGAAGCGGTAGGTGTTCGACGAGAGCTGAGGCAATACTGTGCCAGTACCGACGAGACCGCCGGCATTCGTGCGCAGGACGCCACGATCACCGTTCAACTCGTTCAGGTAGGCACCGCCGAGCAAGCTGACGCCGAAGTTGTTGCCGAGGTCGAAGGCCCAGATGCCGCCGACGAAGGTGCCGACGTTGATCGAGAGATCACGCAGGCCAGCCGGGCCGCTGCGCTTGCCAAAGGCGAACACGGTCGGGGGAGCCACGAGGAGCTCGATGCGACCGCCGAGCGGAACCAGCGGGGTCGACCAGACCAGCACGGGAATGTTGATGCCGACATCGAGAGGCGACGGGTTGTCACGCGACTGGAACACGAAGGTGTTCAGGGCGTAGATGCCCTCGGGCAGCGGCGCGCCGGTGGCGAGGCCGACCTGCTCGCCGGGGATCGTGGTCGTCTGTGCGTAGGAAGCCGTGGCGGTCATGCCCATGGTCAGCGCCAGTGCGCCGGTGGCCAGCCAGTTCTTCGTCATTGTCTCGTCCTTCCCAAGGATTTCAGGCATTCGCCGCGCAGACCTACGAACCATCGTGCCGAGTGCCGCATTGTTGCGGCTTGCTGACATCCAGTGCGTAGGGCCCCCCTTGCGGCCCGAATTCGTGTCTCAACGCTGAGAACTATTCTACAGGTCGGATCGGATTGACAGTCCAATGCTTCGGATCGAGGCAGTTCCAAACGAACCGTTGCGGAAAAGCCGCAATTTCGACGCGGTGCAGCGCAAGATTTTGTTAACTTTCTCAGCAGAATTCCGCCGGGCATGGCGTCGCATTGAGCAACGCGTCTGCAAAATAACGCTGATCAGTCAAACCGTTGCGACCGATCCATGCGGCAGGACGATTGCGCAATCGACGACGGGAGTTTGCGCATCGCCAGCGGACCACGATCCCCGCATGCCCGGTGCCTGTGCACCGCAGCAGGGCCATCGTTCCCAGGTGCCGTCGAATCGAGCTTGGCCTTGGCCGGGCGGGCTGCTTATTCCGCCGCGTCCCGGCCCTTGGCGGTGACCTCGGCGAGGGGACGGCGGGCCAGCACATCGCGCAGGAACCGGCCGGTATGGCTCGCCTTCGACTTGGCGATCTGCTCCGGCGTCCCCTCGGCCACCACGACGCCGCCGCCATCGCCGCCCTCGGGTCCCATGTCGATGACCCAGTCGGCGGTCTTGATGACCTCGAGGTTGTGCTCGATCACCACGACGGTGTTGCCCTGGTCCACGAGTTCGTGGAGCACCTCCATGAGCTTGGCGACGTCATGGAAGTGAAGGCCGGTGGTCGGCTCGTCGAGGATGTAGAGCGTGCGGCCGGTGGCGCGCTTGGAGAGCTCCTTGGACAGCTTCACCCGCTGCGCCTCGCCGCCCGACAGGGTGGTGGCCTGCTGGCCGACCTTGACGTAGCCGAGGCCGACCCGCGCCAGGGTCTCCATCTTCTCGCGGATCGTCGGCACCGCCTTGAACAGGTCGGCCGCCTCCTCGACGGTCATGTCGAGCACGTCGGCGATGGAATGGTTGCGGTACTTCACCTCCAGGGTCTCGCGGTCGTAGCGGCGGCCCTTGCACACGTCGCAGGTGACGTAGACGTCCGGCAGGAAGTGCATCTCGATCTTGATGACGCCGTCACCCGAGCAGGCCTCGCAGCGCCCGCCCTTCACGTTGAAGGAGAAGCGGCCGGCCTGGTAGCCGCGCGCCTTCGCCTCCGGCAATCCGGCGAACCAGTCGCGGATCGGCGTGAAGGCCCCGGTATAGGTCGCCGGGTTGGAGCGCGGCGTGCGCCCGATGGGCGACTGGTCGATGTCGATGACCTTGTCGAGATTCTCGAGCCCGTCGAGGCGCTCGAACGGGGCCGGGTGCTCCATGGCGCCGTTGAGGGATTTGGCCACCGCCTTGTAGAGCGTGTCGATGATCAGGGTGGACTTGCCGCCGCCCGAGACACCCGAGACGCAGGTGAAGGTTCCGAGAGGGATCTCGACGCTCACGTCCTTCAGGTTGTTGCCCCGCGCGCCGACGAGGGTGAGCTTGCCCTTCTTCGTCTTGCGCCGGGCGGCGGGCACCCGCACGCTCATCTCGCCGGTGAGGTATTTCGCCGTGAGGGAGTCGGGGTTCTTCAGCACCTCCTCCGGCGTGCCCTGGGCGATGATCCGGCCGCCATGGATGCCGGCACCGGGGCCGACATCGACCACGTAATCGGCCTGGAGGATCGCGTCCTCGTCGTGCTCGACCACGATCACCGAATTGCCGAGGTCGCGCAGGCGCTTCAGCGTGCCGAGCAGGCGCTCGTTGTCGCGCTGGTGCAGGCCGATGGAGGGCTCGTCGAGGACGTAGAGCACCCCCGTGAGACCGGAGCCGATCTGCGAGGCGAGGCGGATGCGCTGGCTCTCGCCGCCGGAGAGCGAGCCCGAACCGCGCGCCAGGGTGAGATAATCGAGTCCGACATCGACGAGGAAGGTGAGCCGGTCGCGGATTTCCTTGAGGATGCGGAAGGCGATCTCGTTCTGCTTCGGCGTCAGCTTCTCCGACAGTTCGGAGAACCAGCGATGCGCCTCGCGCACGGAGAGCGCGGTGACGTCGCCGATGTCCTGCATGGCGACCTTCACCGCCAGGGCCTCGATCTTGAGGCGCTTGCCGCCGCAGGAGGCGCAGGGCGTCTCGCTCATGAAACGGGCGATGTCGTCGCGGGACGCATCGCTTTCGGTCTCCTTGTAGCGCCGCTCCAGGTTCGGGATGACGCCCTCGAACGGCTTGTTCACCTCGTAGGCACGCATGCCGTCATTGTAGGCAAAGCGGATCGACTCGCGGCCGGAGCCGTAGAGGATCACCTTGTGTGCGGTGTCGGGAAGGTCCGACCAGGGCACGCTGGTCTTGAAGCCGTAATGTTTGGCCAGGGCGTCGAGGGTCTGGCCGTAATAGGGCGAGGTGGATTTCGCCCATGGGCCGACGGCACCGCGCTTGAGGCTGAGCTTGGCGTCGGAGGTCACCAGTTCGGGGTCGATCCGCATCTCGTGGCCGATGCCGCCGCAGGTCGGGCAGGCGCCGAACGGGTTGTTGAACGAGAACAGCCGCGGCTCGATCTCGGCGATGGTGAAGCCGGAGACCGGGCAGGCGAAGCGCGACGAGAAGGTGATGGTCTCGCCCTCGGCCGGATCGGCGAATTCGATCAGCGCGATGCCGTCGGCCAGTTCCAGGGCGGTCTCGAAGGAATCGGCCAGCCGCGCCGCGATGTCGGCGCGAACCACGAGCCGGTCCACCACCACGTCGATGTCGTGCTTGAGCTTCTTGTCGAGCTTGGGCGCATCGTCGATCGGGTAGTATTCGCCGTCGATGCGAAGACGCTGGAAGCCCTTCTTCTGGAACTCGGCGATCTCCTTGCGGTACTCGCCCTTGCGACCCCGGACGACGGGAGCGAGGAGATAGAGCCGGCTCTTCTCGGGCAGGGCCAGCACACGGTCGACCATCTGGCTCACGGTCTGGCTCTCGATCGGCAGGCCGGTGGCAGGCGAATAGGGGATGCCGACACGCGCCCAGAGGAGGCGCATGTAATCGTAGATCTCGGTCACCGTCCCCACGGTGGAGCGCGGGTTCTTCGACGTCGTCTTCTGCTCGATGGAGATGGCCGGGGAGAGCCCGTCGATCTGATCGACATCGGGTTTCGACATCATCTCGAGGAACTGTCGGGCATAGGCCGAGAGCGATTCGACGTAGCGGCGCTGGCCTTCGGCGTAGATCGTATCGAAGGCGAGCGACGACTTGCCCGAGCCCGACAGGCCGGTGAAGACCACGAGCTTGTCGCGCGGGATCGTGAGATCGATGTTCTTGAGGTTGTGCTCGCGCGCGCCGCGCACGGCGATGACGCGACGGTCGGGGCTTCCCTCGAACAGCTTCTCGATCCGCGCCTCGACGCTCTCTTCCTGCGCCTGCGCGGCTTGGGTCTTCAGGCCCCGTGGTGTCTTGGCGGCGGCTTTTGCTTTGGCCATTGGGTCTCTTCGGCGGCAGGGCTTGAGCGGCAGGACTTGGGCGGTAGGACTTGGGCGGCAGGACCTGGGCGGCAGGGCTTGCAGGAACGGGCAGTCGACAACGACGCTCGGCGGCGATCGTCTCCGGGACGTCATGCGGCGAGGTCGACGACGACGGCCCCGCCACCGGTCGCCATGTCGGGCGCACGGGCCGGGCGGGCAAGACGCACGCCACGCATATCCGTCACCCAGCTAGAACAAAAAGCGTACAGCTACAATATCGGCGTCGGATTTTGCCCCCGGCCGGAACCCGGCGAAGCTTTCACGATTGAAACGGCCACGCGAGCGGGACGCTTTCCGCCGCTAGAAATTTCCCTGGAACCCCGACAGAGGCGCCATGACCCGGCACACCAGGCCGTCCGGTTCGTAGGCGAGGGAGACCTCGCCGCCCACCGCGCCGGCGAGGCCGCGCTCGATGAGGCGCGAGCCGAAGCCCTTCCGGGTGGGGGGCTGCACGGGCGGGCCGCCGCGCTCGGACCAGGTGAGGTGGATCGTGTCGTCCTCGTCCGCCGCGACCACGCTCCACGCCACGGTGACGCGGCCGTCAGGCCGGGAGAGGGCGCCGTACTTGGCGGCATTGGTGGCGAGTTCGTGCATCATCAGGGCGAGGGACAACGCCGCCTTCGAGCCGATGACGATGTCGGGACCCGACAGGTGGAACCGGCCGGGCTGCTGGTCGTCGTGCAGCGACAGGGCGCTCGTCAGCACCGCCGCCATCTCCGCGCTCTCCCGCTGTCCGGTCAGCAGGATGTCGTGGGCCTTGCCCAGGGCGATCAGGCGCGCGGCGAGCGCATGCTTGGCAGCCTCGATGTCGGTGACGTTGCGCAGGCTCTGCGAGGCGATCGCCTGAACCATCGCCAGGGTGTTCTTCATGCGATGGCTGAGTTCGCGGTTGAGGATGCGCTGCTGCTCGTCCGCCTCGATCCGGGTCAGCCCGCTCCAGGCCCGCTCCGCCACGTCACGGACGAAATCGATCTCGTTCTGGGTCCAGGCGCGCGGCGACGCCTCCGTCGCGTAGAGCACGCCGACGAGGCGGCCGCGCCGGAGCAGGGGGACGGAGATCACCGCCCGGACGCCCTGGGCGATGTAGAGGGCCGCATCCGTGTCGAGTTCGGGCGCGGAGGCGAGGTCGGGCACCGCGAGCACCTCTCCGCGCCGCAGGCTGGCGATGCTGGCGGGATACTCGTCCAGCGGCAGGGTCTGGCTCGGAAAGACCTGTCCGTCGGACGACCACGAATGCGCCACCGTCACCAGTCCGGCCGGCAGGTCGACCATGCCGTAGCCGGCCCGCGTCGTGGCCAGGGTCCGGCCCAGGATCTCCGCCGTCATCGCCACGACTTCGGCGTTCGAGCGCAGCTCGCGCAGGCGGTCGCCGAGGCTCAAGAGCGCGTCACGGCGTGCATCCGCGCGCTTTTCCTCGGTGATGTCCTCGATCATCGCCATGGCGTGGACTTCGTCGCCGAGAGTCTGCGAGACCAGGTTGACCCGCGCCCAGATGAGCCGCCCGTCCCGCCGGCGATAGCGCTTCTCGAAACGGTCCTGCAGGGTCTCGCCGGTGGCCAGGCGCCGGTGAAGGGCCTCGCGCTCGCCCGCATCCTCGGCGGGCGTCCATTGGGCGAGGGAGCACCCGACGATCTCGGATTCCGGCGCGCCCCAGATCTCGCAGAGCTTGGCGTTGACCCGGAGCGCCAGAACGCTGCGGGGATCGAACTGGACGATCCCGATATTCGCGCCCTCGAACACCGCGCGGAACTGTGCCTCCAACTGGGTTCGCACGGTGATGTCGAGCATCGCACCGACCATCCGCAGCGGGATGCCCGAAGCGTCACGCACGAGATACGCGCGATCCAGCACGTCCGCGTAGCCACCGCCGCCCTTCAGGAAGCGGTATTGATGGCTCCACAGGTCCGAGCGCCCTTCGAAGACGGCGTTCAGGCCGGCGGAGACCGCGCCCCTGTCGTCGGGATGGATGTTGCCGAGCCACCAGGCGGAGCCCGGGCCGACATGGCCGGGCGGCCAGCCATAGGACGTCTCGAGCGCCTCGTTCCACACGATGGCGTCGTGCTCCAGATCCCAGTCCCAGACGACGTCGTTGGTCGCCTTGGCCACCAGCCGGTAGCGCTCGTCGATGGAGTTCCGCTCACGGCACGGCTTGTCGCCGTCGGCATTCGCACCGACACCGTCCCGCCTGTCGCCGACGGCCATGGCCGGCACCGGCGATGAAGGATCGCGACGGCTCCCCCGGCGGGGTGACGGGACTTTCGCAATGGTCATCGTATTCGGGTCAGACACGGGCGGTCGCCGTTCCATCAGATGCGGTCAGATCTTGCGGCGAACAAGTCTCGCCGTCAGATTTCGCAAGTTGCCCCCACGCTTTCCGTCACGGATATGAGATCGGAGACTGAGCCCGGCAAGTCTCCACCGGAGCGGCACGCCTCGTCCACTCCCGCGGCGCTCCACCATCCCGGAATCAGACGGATTCCGCCGCACGGACGGAATCGTCCTGGCCCGGCTGCGTCGGAGGATCGACGGAGAGCATCCGCCCCTCGGCATCGTAGACGGCCCCCAGCACTGTCTCGAAATGGCTCACCACGGCGCCGTGGCACTCGCAGGCCGCCTCCTGGATCCTGGCGCGGTCGAGGATGGTGATGCGGCCGCGCCCGACCTCGATCAGCCCCTGGATCTGCAGGGTCCGCAGGATCCGGGTGAGATAGGTCCGCTGGACGCCCAGCATGTTGGCCAGGAGTTCGTGGGTGACGGGCAGCGTTTCCGTGCCGATCCTGTCCTGCAGCGTCAGCAGCCAGCGCAGGCAGCGCTCCTCGATCGGGTGGAGGGCGTTGCAGGCCACGGATTGCAGCACCTGTCCCAGAAGGCAGTCCGCGTAGCGGGTGAAGAGGTTGCGCAGGGTGGTCGAGCGGAGCTTGGCGTCCTGCAGCTTGGCGGCATCGAGCCTCAGGACCGGCCCGCCGATCTGCACCAGGGCCGTACTGAAGGCCGGGAGGCTGCCGTGGCTGACGACGCCGCCCACGGCGCCCTCCCGCCCGATCGTGGCGGTTTCCGCGCTCCGCCCGTCGCGCATCGAGACGATGAGGTTGATGACCGTCTGCTCGCAGGGAAATGAGATGAACGAGACCTTGGCTCCGACGGTGAACAGGGTCTCGCCACGCCGAACATCGGCACGCTCGAAATGAGGCGCGAGCAGTCCCCGATCCTCCGGGGACAGAGCCTTCAGCAGGAGATTGCCTTCAAAGAAGGACTCAGTCGTCGAGAGCATGGGACACGCGGTGTTCACCTTCTGTCTCGCGCCATAGCGTATCATCAATGGAGCGTCTGTCCACAAGTGGACGAAGGCGAAGAGAAATATACCGTCCCGGCGGAATTCGGCGCGCGCTACGGCATTCCTACATCTGCATTTGCAGGCAGAGCGCGTCCCTCTCCCCCTTGTGGGGAGAGGTCAGGAGTGGGGGTGGCTCCGCTTGCCTCCGCACCCGAGGGTCACCCAACCACCCCCACCTCCAACTCCTCCCCGAAAGCTCGACGGATCTTGGGCAAGCCCGAGATCCGCTGGGGAGGAGGGCAGGGAGGCGCATCCCGCGAACGATGTGAATGCCGTAGCCCCGCCCGTCAGGTCGAGGAGGCACCCGAGCGCGTCACGCTCCGAAGCGGTTTCGGCTCAGCCCTGGCCGGCCTCGTCGCCTTCGCCGATGCAGTCGAGCGCACGCTCCACGGCGCTGACGGCCTCGCGCAGGTTGCGGACGGTGAGTTCCATCTCCCTGCGGGGACGGCCCATGGCTGCGGCACGATGGGTGACGCCCTGAAGCAGCTCCAGGGCGGCGAACAGATCGTCTGCGACTGCAACCACGTCGCTGATCTGTGGCGCCGGAACGGCGCGGGGGCGGGAGAAGGGGACTACGTTGCTCATGTCGGACAATGTGTCGCCCAAGGTGGGCCGGAGCACCAGATCCAGGGGCGGCGATTCCGCAGGATTGCGCCTCCGATGCCCGAATGTCGTCAAGCGTAGTGAGCGTTTTCGTGGCGCGGGAACATCACTCTGCCGGTAAGCCGTGACGTTTCGTTATCCTTGTGCTTGACGCGGCGACCTCCCCGGCACCACGACAGGGGCGATCGGTCCAGCAGGATCAGTACCCCAGGAACCTCCGATGCGTCCCACCGCCTTCCTCGTCGCCGCCGGCCTGTTCTGTGCCCTCGGGGCCTGCAACAGCGCCGACCGCAGCGGCTTCTCGGACAGCTTCAGCACCGAGAATTACCGCCGCTCCAACGACACCAACGGCACCCAGACCCGCCGCGACGTGAACCGGGCCTACACCGCCCCGTCGATGCCCTCCATCGTCAGCCGCGGCAACTGAGGCTCCTGCTTCAGTTCTTCGCCAGGGCGTCCGCGAAGGCGATCATGCGGTTGCGGGCGTAGGTGGGCAGGCCGGCACTGATCGACGTGCCGGTGTTGAAGGACGAATTGCCCATGAGCACCTGCGCCGGAAGCAGGTTCTTCAGCACCGGCACGCGGGCGTATTCCTGCTTGCGGTCGAGGACATCGGCCTTGATTGCCAGCGCCATGTAGGTCGTCACCACCGTCTTGCCGGGATCGTTCGGCATCGGCTGGAACACGGCGAGGAACTTGCCGAAGCGCAAGATCTGGTTGACCCAGAAGATCGTCTGTTCGAGGCCGCCGGCCACCGGCGTGTCGACCCGCGTGAGCGCCGCGAGCGAGGCCGCCTCGGCCGCCGGCAGGGTCCGCAACTCGCTCTGGAACGAGACGAACTCGGCTACCTTCTTCGAGGCGCCGTCCTCCAGCTTGTTGGCGAGCTTCACGCCCAGCGGCAGCTTGCCCTCGAGGTCGTAGCGGGATTCGATGCAGGCGGCGGCACCCTCGCACCAGGCCCGGTCCGGGCGCCGGGCGAAGGCGGCGGCCGGATCCTTGGTGGGCGTCACCTCGGCGGGGCTCAGGGTCTTGTGCTTGATGACGGGGTCCATCTTGGACACGAAGCCGAGATTGGCGAAGGCCGACAGATCGATGGACTCCGCGAGCTTTCCCACCACGAACCGCCCCTGCGCCACATAGACCTTCAGGGTCTCGTGCCGCTGCTTCGAGACGCCGTTGAGCGTCACGGTATAGTCGGGCTCGGCATAGGCGGGGTAGGGCGCCAGGGCCGCCTGCTCGGCCGGGCGCAGCTTTCGCCATTCGAGATAGGGCGTCAGGCCGCTCTCGGGGTTGGCCGGATTGTCCCGGTGGTCGGTGAACAGGATCGTGCCGGGCTTGAGGGCGGAAAGGCCCGACGGCTCGATGGCGGGAACCTCCTTGATCCGGTCGGCGGGAACCTGAACCTTCATTCCCTCCTGCGCGGAGGCGGGGACGCCAAGCGCCAGCACGGGCAGGAGAGCGATGATCTGGGCAAGCACACGTGTCGCCGGAAGTTGCGTCTTCACGTCGGGGCCTCGGTTTGCTGATGAGGGGAGGGGATCCGCGCCTCAGTAGCGCGGGTCGTCGCCGAACAGGTAGTCGGGATCGCGGCGCCGGGCGCGGGGCGGCTCGTCCTCGCCGAAGGGCGAGCGCTGGGTGCCCGGCCATGACGGGCTCCGCGACCCTTCGTAGCCCTCCCCCTGAGCACGGCGGCCGCGCGGCTGGGCCGGCCGCTCGCCGAAGGGGTCGAAGAGATCCGGCTCGGGCTCGCGCCGCGTGGTGAGGTTGCCGTACAGGTCGCCCACCACGTCGGCGCCGTCGTCGAGGCCGCTGGTGTCGCCGTCCTCGGAATCCGGCCGCATGGCGGTCTGCACCTCGCGCGGCAGCAACTGGTACTGCGTATCGGCCACGCGGCCGTCGCTCAGCCGGAAATGCTCGATGAAGCCACCGCCGGAGACGCGCGCGCCGCTGCGAGGGTCGATGGGCAGGTCGGCGAGCAGGCGTTTCGCCTCCGGGGAGGGCGGGGCGAGGGGGGTGCGCGCCACGCCGTTGGCCCAGGCGGCCTGGAGGATCGTGCCAGCGATCGGCACCGCGAGATGCCCGCCGGTCTGGCCGCGTCCCAGGGTCCGGCGGGTGCCGTCGGCATTGTCGTAGCCGACCCAGACCACGATGGTGATCTCGTTGGTGAAACCGGCGAACCAGGCGTCGTTCTCGTTTTCGGACGTGCCGGTCTTGCCGGCGATGGAGCTGGAGAAGCGGGCGAGGGCCGCCGCCGTGCCGTGGTTGGTGACGCCCTGCAGCATGGTCTTCAGCTGATAGAAGGCCACCCTGTCGGCCGAGCCGATCCGCACCGGCTCCTTCGGCTCGCGTTTGTAGAGAACCTTGCCGTCGCGCTCCACCGCCTCCAGCGCGTAGGGCGCCGGCCGCGCGCCCTCGTTGGCCACGGCGGCATAGAAGGCGGCGAGATCGACCATGCGGACCGGCTGCGAGCCGAGGACGAAGGGATAGTAGCGCTCGCATTCGGCGTAGAGCTGCGCTTCGAGCGCGAGGTCGCAGATGCGGGTGAGGCTCGCCGGTGCGGTGTCGGCGATGCCGCCCTGGAGCAGGCGCGCGGTGACGAGGTTCTTCGAGAATTCGAGGCCGCGCCGAAGGGTCGTCGCGCCCGACCCGCCGCCATCGTAGTTCTTCGGGCTCCAGGACTGGCCGACGCCGCCGATGGGCGGCAGGGTGACGCCGGCATCCATCACCAGGGTATTGGGCTGGAGGCCGGCATTCAGGGCGGCGAGATAGGTCAGCGGCTTCAGGGTCGAACCGGGCTGGCGCACGGTTTGCGTCACACGGTTGAGCTGGCTGAGCGGGTAGGAGAAGCCCCCGTCCATGGCGAGGATGCGCCCGGTGCGGTTCTCCAGCACCAGGGCCGCGCCCTGGACCGAGGGACGCACGCGCAGATCCGCGCGGAGAGCCTTGGCCTTCGGGTCGCGCAGCTTCACCCGCACCACGTCGTAGGTCTGGAGCCGGCCCTTGGCGATGCCGGGATCGAGGCTGACGATGCGCCCGTCGGCGAGCCCCGCCTTCACCGGTCCGCGCCCGGATTCGAGCACCACGGCCAGCGGCCAATGCACGTCGTAGAGCACCGGCCGCGCGCTCTCCAGGGCGCGCTGCCAGACGGGTTTCTGCGCCACCGGCTTCGGGCCGGTAGCGGCCGCCGGCGTGGGCTTGACGGGCGCGGACTTCGGTCTCGCCTCGCCGCCGACGACGAGCGGCACCGACTGGACCGATCCCTCCACGGAGGGCGTCGCCCCGCCGAGCTTGGCGATGCTGTCGGCGAGGTTGAATTCCGGCCCCTCGTAGCGCTGGCGACCGGTGGCGCGCTCGTAATTGGCGAGCCCGTCCTGCAGGGCGGATTCCACGGCGGTCTGAAGGCCGGCATTGATGGTGGAGCGGACCACGTGGGAGGCGGAGGTGAGCGAGTCGATGCCCGCGAAGGTGCGCGCCTCGCGGGTGAGGTGATCGACGAAGTAGAACCCCGAATCCCGCCGCGTGGTCTCGATCGGCTTCAACCCGAGGGGCGCGTTGGCCGCCTCGGTCAGCTGCGCCTCGGTGATGACGCCCTCGTCCTTCATCCGCGCCAGGACATAGGCGCGGCGCTCCTTGGCGCGGTCGGGATACTTGTCCGGATTGTAGAAGTTCGGCCCCTTGGGCATGCCGCCCAGCAGCGCCGCCTCGGGCACGGTGAGCTGGCCCACCGATTTGCCGAAATAGCTGCGCGCGGCCATCTCGATCCCGTAGGAGCCGCGGCCGAGATAGATGCCGTTGAGGTAGAGTTCGAGGATCTGCGGTTTGCCGAGGATCCGCTCCAGGCGCGAGGCCACGATCATCTCGCGGATCTTGCGCTCGTAGGTGACGTCGTCGCCCACCGACAGGTTCTTGACCACCTGCTGGGTGATGGTGGAGCCGCCGGCCGGCCGGCCCGGCGAGGCGAGGTTGCCGATGAAGGCCCGGATGACGCCGCGCTCATCGATGCCCTTGTGGGTCTCGAAGCGCTTGTCCTCGGCGGCCACGAACGCCTTTTGCACCATCACCGGCACGTCGGAGATCGGCACGCTGAGGCGGCGCCCGGTGGCCTCGAACGCCTCGGCGTAGCGCTTGCCCGCCCCGTCGAGGATCAGGCTGGCGCCGGGCAGCTTGCGGTCCTTGAGGTCCTGGGCCGAGGGCAGATCGGACACGGCCTTGTTGTAGAAGGCGATGACCTCGGCCGCGTCGAAGGGCGAGTTCGCCGGGTTCTCGCCCTTGCAGAACTGGCGGTAGCTCGTGTTGAGCTCGCCGATATCGAGCCCGTGCAGGAGCTTCGGCGCGGAGGCACCGGCGATGGCCGAGGGGTCCTCCATGGCGGTGGAGATCAGCTCGTCGAGGTTGATGTCCTCGATGTCGAAGGCTTTCCGCATATGGGCGCAACCGTCGCGCAGGATCTGCACCACCTGGGCCTTGTCGGCCACCGGATCGAACTGCGTCTTCACGGCATCCGGCCGCGTCGTCACCTGACTGAGCGTCAGCGCCGTCGCGAACAGCTTGATCAGGATGATGTTCATCGAGGAGCGGGCACCGGAGTTTCAATCAAGCAGGGTCGGTCGAGGCACTCTCCTCCCCCTTGTGGGGAGGAGTTGGAGGTGGGGGTGGTGCCGAATATGGTGAGACCTGTCCGGAGCCAACCCCACCCTCGATCCCTCCCCACAAGGGGGAGGGAAGCGCGTCATCCTGCAGCCGAGATGGGCCATACAACGCGGCTGATTTAAGGAGATGCTTGACGTCCCGTGCCTTTGGAACCCCACCGGGAAGGTCCGTGTTCCGGGGTGAAATCCGTCGAGCCTAAGGCGCCGCCCCTCCGTGCAAAGGCAAAATCGTAGGAGATCGGATTTGTCTCGCATTCGCACACATCCGGGTGAAGTCCTGGCCGAAGACTACCTCGGCCCACTCGGGCTTTCCGCCCGGCAGGTCGCGGCCGAGATCGGTGTTCCCCCCAACCGCCTGTCCGAGATCATCCGCGAGCGGCGTGGCGTGAGTGCCGACACGGCGATCCGGCTCGGTGTCCGCTTCGGCACATCGCCCCGGTTCTGGCTCAACCTCCAGAACGCGCACGATCTATCCAAGGCACGCGCGACGATGGACTACTCCGCCATCCTCTCCTGCGGACCCCAGACCGCTCCGGCGCCGTAGAGCGGAGCCGAAGCTCCGCCTACTTGTTCCGCCCCAGCAGCACGAGCCAGCCGATTCCGATCACGCAGACCATCGCGCCCACCGTCACGAAGGCCGGGGTGCCGAGGTCCATGAAGCGGGGGGCGAGCTGGGTCGCGAAGGCGGCGACGATGAGCGCCACGGCGATGCGGGCGGCGGCGCGCTCGATGCCGCGGGTGAGCTTCTCGATGCCCTTCAGCTCGATCTCGACGGTGACGCGGCCCTGCTTCAGGCGCACCAGCATCAGATGGATCAGGGTCGGCAGTTCGGAGGCCGCGCCGAACAACCCGGCGCCCACCGCCTCGACCTTGCGGGTGATGCCCTTGATCGAGAATTGCGAGGCGAGCTTGCTCTTCACCGTGGGGCCGGCGGCGGTGAAGAGGTCGAATTTCGGATCGAGATGGCGCATCACCCCATCCGCCGTCACCAGGCCCTTGAACAGGATGGCGAGGTCGGTGGGCATGGCGAGGTCGTTCTCGCGGGCCATGGTCATGAAGTCGGTGAGCAGGTCGCCGAAATTCAGCACCGAGCCGGCATGGCGGTTGATGAAGGCCTGCGACGAGGATTCGAGCTTGGTGAGATCGGGGTTGCTCGATCCGGTCCAGTCCAGAAGCACGGCCATCAGCCCGTCGGAATCCTCCTTCAGCATCGCGCCGATGAGCATCAGGAGCTGCGTACGGCGGCGCTCGGAGAGGCGGCCGATGATGCCGAAATCGATGAAGCCGATGCGGTCGCCGGGCATCACCAGCATGTTGCCGGGATGCGGGTCGGCGTGGAACACGCCCTCGATCAGCGCCATGTTGAGGAAGGCGTCGGTGCCCTTCTGGGCGACCTTGACCTTGTCGACCCCGGCCGCGTCCAGGCGGGCATGGTCGTTGGGCGGGATGCCGTGGATGAATTCCTGGACGAGGACGCGCTCGGAGGTGAACTCCCAGTGGATCTTGGGGATGACGATGTCGTCCCGGTCGGCGAAGATCGCCGCGATGGTCTCGCAGTTGCGCGCCTCGTTGATGAGGTCGAGCTCGCCGTAGAGGCCGCTGGCGAGATGGCGCATCTGCTCGTGGGGCTGGTAACGTCCGAATTCCGGCCATTCCTGAACCACGATCCGGGTCGCATGCGCCAGGAGGCGCAGATCCGCCTCGATGATCTTGCGCAGGCCCGGACGCAGGACCTTCACCACCACCTCCTCGCCGGACATCAGCCGCGCCCGGTAGACCTGGGCGATGGAGGCCGCGGCCAGGGGAACGGTGTCGAACTCGGCGAAGATCTCGGAGGGCGGCGCGCCGAGATCGGCCTCCAGCTGCGGCCGGATCTTGTCCCAGGCGATGGGCCGGACCTGGCTGTGGAGCTTCTCCAGTTCCTCGGTCCATTCCGGCGTCAGCAGGTCCGGCCGGCTCGCCAGGATCTGGCCGAGCTTGATGAAGGTCGGCCCCAAAGCCTCGATCGCCCGGCGCACGCGCTGCGGCTGGGACAGGCGCGCCACGTCCACCTGGGGCCGGCGGCGCTTGGCGAACCGCGCCAGATGGCCGAGGCCGAGGCGCTCCACCACCTTGGTGACGCCGTAGCCGATCAGGACGGCGGCGATCTCGCTCAGGCGCTGCCTGTCGCGAGCGGCGACGAAGGCGGTTTTCAGCATGTGCTCAAGGGACTGCCCCGGCTGGCGTGAGGATGGCCGTGTCGTCGTCTCAGGCCGGCGGGCCTGTCCTGGACGGTGCCGGTGTCCAGATAGGCCACGTCTAGGAAGCCGGCGAGGCCGAATTTTGGCGGCGCAGCGGCAATCGTCGGCACGCGGCACCGCGGACGGCTCGACGAGCCGGAACCCGCGACGCGTCAGAAGCCCGAAGGAGCGGAAGCGTTGGCTTGGCAACGCGAACCCGCTTAGACAGGCGGCTCCCGCGCGATCCTCGCGCCCAATCGACGGAGAGACGGTCCCGATGGCAGGTACGCCCCGCGCCGGCATCATCCCGGTGACGCCCTTCCAGCAGAACTGCACCCTGATCTGGTCCGACGAGACCAAGATCGGCGCCGTCGTCGATCCCGGCGGCGACCTCGACCGGATCGAGGCCGCGATCCGCGACCAGGGCATCACCATAGAGAAGATCCTGCTCACCCATGGCCACATCGACCATGCCGGCGGCGCGGACGAACTGCGCGAGCGGCTCGGCGTCCCCATCGAGGGCCCGCACGAGGCCGACCGCTACCTCCTCGACAGCCTTCCCGAGACGGGGGCGAATTACGGCATCGACGGGGCTCGCGCGGTGACGCCCGACCGCTGGCTCGCCGAGGGCGACGCGGTGAGCGTGGGCGATCTCGCCTTCGACATCCTGCACGCGCCCGGCCACTCGCCCGGCAGCGTCGTCTTCGTCAGCCGCGACGCGCGCTTCGCCCTGGTGGGCGACGTGGTGTTCAAGGGCTCGGTGGGCCGGACCGACCTGCCGGGAGGCAACCACGACCAGCTCATCCGCGCCATCAAGGAGAAGGTCCTGCCTCTGGGCGACGACATCGCCTTCATCCCAGGCCACGGCCCGACGAGCACGCTGGGCGAGGAGCGGATGACCAATCCGTTCCTGCAGGAGTGAGACCGAAGACCGGTCGGTGATGTCATTCGGCGGTCTTGGTCTTCCGGGCCGGATTTCTGCGGGCACGAGGAACGGCCGCGCCGATGTCTTTCAGACGGACGGCGCGGCCTTCCGGAAACGTCACCAGGAGTTGGAGATCGCCGCCGATCGCCCGCACATAGGCACGCAAGGTCGATAGCTTCATGTCCGCGCGCTTCTCGAGGCGCGAGACATAGACCTGGCGGCCCCCTAGCCGTTCGGCGACTGTTGCCTGGGTGATCTCCTCGGCACGTCGCAGGTCCCTCAACGCGAACTCCTCGGCGATCAGTTCGGCGCCGCGCGCTCTGATCCGTGCCTGTCGCTCCGGCGTGAGCGTCGCGAGGATGTCGTCCGCCGAAACAGAGGGATGGTCATCTGTCACCGGGAGCTCCCATCCTTGCGCAAGGCCTTCAGATGCTGGTCGAAACGGGCATCGGCCCGCTTGATCAACGCGGTATAGAAACGTTTCCCCGAAACACCGGACTTGTCATCGGCGACGAGGAGAATGCCCGTTCGAACAGGATCGAAGGCGAAGGCCACCCGCCAGACACCATCGTCGCCTCGAAGCGAAGCTCTTTCATGTTGGCATGCTTCGAACCATTGAGCGTATCCGCCCCGGGCCGTCTCAATCCAGGGCCCGCGACCTTCAGAAGCTCGATCATGGCCAGCAACTCGTCCTGAACCGCCTCCTGCAGCTCATCGAACTCGCGCCGGAATTCATGGTGAAGCTCGACCTGCCAGCCCACTCTTCATACCCTGCACGGTATGTTTTCGAAAGGGTCGGCGCGACCCTCGACGCAGAGTGAGATTGGGGCGATCTCAAGCTTGGCGGCAAGCCTCCGAGTGGGCGGGAAGACACGGGGACCGCGTGTGCTCATGCGGTGCATTTTCAAGACGCACCGCTTATATATAGCCCACTGAACGAATCGCAGGCGTACCCGGGGACCGAGCCGGGGCACGAAAATCAAGCAAAGACCCGCCTGCCTGGGGAACTTGATGTCCGACATGACCGACGACGACACCTCCCGCAACCTGGCGGCCACGGCCTATGGCGCGGAATCGATCCGCGTGCTCAAGGGCCTGGATGCCGTGCGCAAGCGGCCCGGCATGTATATCGGCGACACCGACGACGGGTCGGGCCTGCATCACATGGTCTACGAGGTGGTGGACAACGCCATCGACGAGGCGCTGGCGGGCCATGCCGACGTCGTCACCTGCACCCTCAATGCCGACGGCTCGGTGACGGTGTCCGACAACGGCCGCGGCATCCCCACCGACATCCACAAGGAGGAGGGGGTCTCGGCCGCCGAGGTCATCATGACCCAGCTTCATGCCGGCGGTAAGTTCGACCAGAATTCCTACAAGGTCTCCGGCGGCCTGCACGGCGTCGGCGTCTCCGTGGTCAACGCCCTGTCGCAATGGCTCCGCCTGCGCATCTGGCGCAACGGCAAGGAGCACGCGATGGAGTTCCGCCACGGCGACGCGGTCTCCCCGCTGGTGGTCGTGGGCGACGGCAACGGACGGCGCGGCACGGAAGTGTCGTTCCTGCCCTCCACCGACACGTTCACGATGATCGAATTCGACTACGCGACGCTGGAGAAGCGCCTGCGCGAACTCGCCTTCCTCAATTCCGGCGTGCGCATCGTCCTCACCGACGCGCGCCATGCCGAGCACAAGCGCGAGGAGCTGTTCTACGAGGGCGGGATCGAGGCTTTCGTGCGCTATCTCGACCGCTCGCGCAAACCGATCGAGGGCATGACGAAGCCGGTCTTCGTGCGGGCCGAGCGCGACAACATCCGCGTCGAGGTGGCGTTGTGGTGGAACGACTCGTTCAACGAGACCGTGCTGCCCTTCACCAACAACATCCCGCAGCGTGACGGCGGCACCCACATGGCGGGCTTCCGCGCCGCCATGACCCGGCAGATCACCGGCTATGCCGAATCCACCGGCATCACCAAGCGCGAGAAGATCACCCTCACCGGCGAGGATTGCCGCGAGGGCCTCACCGCCGTGATCTCGGTGCAGGTGCCCGACCCGAAATTCTCGTCCCAGACCAAGGACAAGCTGGTCTCGTCGGAAGTCCGCCCGGCCGTGGAGAACGTCCTCAACGAGGGCCTCTCCAACTGGCTCGAGGAGAACCCGGCCCAGGCGAAATCCGTGATGGGCAAGGTCATCCTCGCGGCCTCCGCCCGCGAGGCGGCGCGCAAGGCCCGCGAGACCGTGACCCGCAAGGGCGTGCTCGACATCGCCTCCCTGCCCGGCAAGCTCGCCGATTGCCAGGAGCGCGACCCGTCGAAATGCGAGATCCTCCTGGTGGAGGGCGATTCCGCCGGCGGCTCGGCCAAGCAGGGCCGCGACCGCCACTTCCAGGCCGTGCTCCCCCTGCGCGGCAAGATCCTGAACGTCGAGCGCGTGCGGGCGGACCGGATGCTCTCCTCGGCCGAGATCGGCACGCTCATCACGGCGCTCGGCGCCGGCATCGGCCGCTCCTCCACCGACCGCGAGGGCTTCAACCCGGACAAGCTGCGCTATCACCGCATCATCATCATGACCGATGCGGACGTGGACGGCTCCCACATCCGCACCCTGCTGCTGACCTTCTTCTTCCGGCAGATGCCGGAGCTGATCGAGCGCGGCTACGTCTACATCGCCCAGCCGCCGCTCTATAAGGCCGCCAAGGGCAAGACCGCGATCTACCTCAAGGACGAGCGGGCGCTGGAGGATTACCTCATCGATGCCGGCGTCGACGGGGCCGTGCTGCGCCTCGCCTCCGGCGCCGAGTTCGGCGGGCCGCAATTGAAGGTCCTTGTGGAGGAGGCGCGCCAGTTCCGCGGCCTGATGCAGGCGCTGCACACCCGCTACGACCGCGCCACGGTGGAACAGGCGATGATCGCCGGGGCCTTCCGCACCAACGTGGACGAGAACCCCGACGAGGCGACGAAGCGCGCCGCCGAGATCGCCCGGCGCATGGACGTCATCGCCGACGATATCGAGCAGGGCTGGGAAGGCTCCGTCAGCGAAGGCGGCTACGTCCTCAGCCGGACCCTGCGCGGGGTGCGCCAGGTGGTGACCCTCGACGCCTCGCTCATCGCCTCGCAGGAGGCGCGCCGCCTGTCCGACCGGGCCGAGGCCCTGCGCGAGATCTACGGCGAGCCGGTGACCTATGCCCGCAAGGGCGAGGAGACCGTGCTACACGGGCCGGTCGGCCTGTTCGAGGCGGTGATGGCCTTCGGGCGCAAGGGCCTGCAGCTCCAGCGCTACAAGGGTCTCGGCGAGATGAACCCGCAGCAGCTCTGGGAGACGACCCTCGACAGCGAGGTCCGCTCGCTCCTCCAGGTTCGGATCAAGGACACCCAGGATGCCGACGACCTGTTTGTGAAGCTGATGGGCGACGTGGTGGAGCCGCGCCGCGAGTTCATCCAGGAAAACGCCCTCAGCGTCGCCAATCTCGACGTCTGAATGAATGCGGCCGGGAGGGTCGACATGAGCAACATCATCCGTCCGACCTTCGGTCAGCCGCGTCGGCCCGAGCCCGTCAGGGACGACGACCGTGTCGAGGTGACGACGCAGCGCGTCTACGGGGAGGCCCGCGATCACCGCGTCTGCCTCGTGCGCGACGACGACGCGCCCGGCGGGGAGGTCTACAAGGTCGTCGTCGGGCGTCTCGCCGGACAAGAGGTCAGCACCGTGGCGATCCTGCCGGCCACGGCCGAGGGCGAGGTGGATGCCGAGATGGTCGCCCTCGCGATCCTGCGCACGCTGAGCCTCATCGACGAGGACGACGAAACTCCGGGCATCGCCTGACGCCGACGCGGGTTCGCATCGACAAGTCGGCGATCGACTTTGCTCGGGTCGTTCGTGTGTCGCCGGTTTCAGGATGCAGAGCCGGTGACGACGTTTGCGAAACCGGTTCAGGGACGCGGCTTTCCCTCCCCGGCGACACGCCGATCGAGAGCGATCCGATGGCCGATGCAGGGCCGATACCCCTGCCGGAACCGGCCGGTCGCCCACCGCGACATCGAGACGACCCCATCGCGCCCTTGTATACATGGTCGACATCGCGCTGTTCGGCAGGGCCGGAACCGCGTTCTTCGACCTGCCGCGGGAGGACAGAACCATGAGTCGCAACCCCGTCGTCGTCGCCGTGGCGATCACCGGTTCGGTGCCGCGCAAGAAAGACAACCCGGCCGTTCCGGTGACGATCGCCGAGCAGATCGAATCCACGCATCGGGCCTTCGAGGCCGGCGCGACGCTCGCCCATATCCACGTCCGCAACGACGACGAGAGCCCGTCTTCCGACCCGGACAAGTTCGCCGCCGTGCAGGAGGGCCTGCGCAGGCACTGCCCCGGGATGATCGTGCAGTTCTCCACCGGAGGACGCGGGCGCGACCCGGCCGGGCGCGGCCTGTCGCTGAAGCATCGGCCCGACATGGCGTCGCTGTCCACCGGCTCGGTGAACTTCCCCACCATCGTCTACGAGAACCCCGCGAGCCTCGTGACCGCCCTCGCCAGCCAGATGCAGGCATACGGCGTCCGGCCGGAGATCGAGATCTTCGACCTCTCGCACCTGCATGGCGCCAGGCGCCTCGTGGAGGCGGGCCTCATGGACGCGCGCCCGCATGTGCAGTTCGTCATGGGCGTGCAGAACGCCATGCCGGCGGACGAGCGCCTGCTCGACATCCTGCTCGGCGAGATGCGGCGCATCCTGCCCGAGGCGACCTGGACGGCGGCCGGGATCGGCCGCAATCAGGCGGTCGTGATGGAATGGGCCCTGGCGCGCGGGGCCGACGCGGTGCGTACCGGCCTGGAGGACAACATCCGCATCACGAAGGACCGCCTGGCGGCCAGCAACGCCGAACTCGTCGGCCGCGCCGTGGACACGGTGATCCGCCATGGCAGGCGGGTCGCCAGCCCGGCCGAGGCTCGCACCGCCCTCGGACTGGCGACCTAACGGATGAGCGGCCCGGCTTTTCATCCGGCTGGATGAAGCCGGGGGTCACGTCGGAGGCCGTCGCGTGGTCAGTGCCTCCGGCTGGCGAGCACCTTGTCGATGCGACGCCCGTCCATGTCGACCACCTCGAAGCGCCATCCTCCCGCATCGAAGGCATCGCCGACGCCGGGGATCCGTCCGAGCTGGAAGATGACGTAGCCGGCCAGGGTGGTGAAGTCGTCGCTGTCGGGCGTCTCGGAGAAGGCGAGGCGTTCGAAGGCCTGCCGGGCCGGCATCATGCCGTCGATGAGGAGCGATCCGTCTGCGCGTTCGACGACGTCGGGCTCCTCGCCCACCTCCGGGATGTCGCCCGCAATCGCTTCCAGGAGGTCCGTCTGCGTGACGATGCCCTCCAACGTCCCGTATTCGTCCACCACCACGGCCATGCGCATGGGCTGGCTCTGGAAGGTCTCGAGGACGGCCAGGATGGTCATGCTCTCGTGCACGACGATGGGCGGCTGCGTGGCCACGGCGAGGTCGATCTCCTTGCCGTCGAGGACCTGGTCGAGCAGGTCCTGCTTGCGCACGATGCCGACGAGTTCGTCGACCTCTCCGCGACTGATGACCACCTGAGCGTGGTCGCATTCGCGGATCGCCTTGAGAACCACGTCTCGCGGGTCGTCGAGATCGACCCAGAACACCTCGTGGCGTGGGGTCATGATGTCCCGCACCTTTCGCTCCCCGATGGCGAAGATGCGCTCGACGGCCTCCTGCTGAACCTCCCGGATGAGGCCCGCTTCCTGGCTCGCCTGGATCAGCAGGTTGAGTTCGGCCGTCGAGTGAAGGGAGCCCTCGCCATGTCCCGGCTGGAGGCCGCAGAGGCGCAGTACCCCGTTGCCGAGGGCGTTGAGGAAGAGGATCGCAGGGCGGAAGACGAGGAGGAACAGGCTGAGGGGGCGGACCACGGCCAGCGCCGTGCGCTCGCTGCGCTGGAGGGCGAGGCTCTTCGGGGCGAGCTCGCCGAGCACGATGTGCAGGGACGTGATGATGGAAAACGCGACGACGACCGCGACGGTGTGCGAGGCCACCGAGCTGAGCCCGATCGGCAGCCATGTCAGCGCAGGCTCGACGAGGTGAGCGAGGGCGGGTTCGCCGACCCAGCCCAACGCGAGGGACGACAAGGTGATGCCGAACTGCGTCGCGGCGAGATGGGCATCGAGCCGGTCGGTCGCCCGCTGCAGGGCGCTCGCATGCGCGCGACGTTCGGTGACGAGTTCCGCGACCCGCGAGCGGCGCACGGAGACGAGGGCAAATTCAGCGGCAACGAAGAACCCGTTCGCGAACACCAGCACCAGGACCGCCACCAGCCCCAGCACGGTCGACCATGCATCTTCGGAAATCGCCGTGACCCTTTTCGAATGAACGGCTTCACTTACCAGCCAAGGGGCGCTCGATCCAAATGGCCGGGGAGGCGGATGCCCAGATTCACGCCCACAGGATCGATGGCCCGACACCATAGCCGGCACTCAAATCGAACGACTCGCTATGTCGTCATGCTCAGTCTTTTCCGACAAATCGCGGCTGATTGTCGGTCGCGCAATGAGGCGTGCATGACGCCGCTCGATATCTGTATTCGACAGATCGATCAGGCCTGCGCCTCCACGCAATCGACGGCAATCGATGACGTTGCGAAAGCTTGGGATACCCTCGCGTCCTCAGCTCCAGTCGACATCGAGATCCATGGCGCGTTCGAAGGCGGCCGCTTTCATTTCGCGGCCTTTCGGATCGGCCACGCAGATATCCTTGAAGCCCCGGCCTGCCAGCTCCCAGGTTTTCTCCAGAGCCTGATCAGCGGTGCCGCACGCGAAAACCAGCGCGCGTCCGGCGTGATCGTTTGCCTTAACTTTGTACAAGATCGGTCTCCGAGCCGTTCGCTGTTCGTTATACGCGAGCGAGGGGCATCGGGCGAGAGAGCCGGACGACGTTCGAGGGTCCACGGGCCGGCACGAACCGGCCGGGCCGGAGCCGCTTTGGCCTGAACGGCCTGTCGGTCCACGCATGTCTCGTTTGACGAGAGCCGTTGGTCGACATCCCCAAACGCGAGTGCTCACGACACGCTGTCCTACCCACTTAAGTTTGCCCCAACATCGCGGATAAACCACTGATATCGCAGAGCTATCGATTATTGCTGCTTGTAGAAAACCCACTAAGTCCGGGGATTCTAGCCATCAAAGATTGCGTAGGGCGGCTTTCAGTCCCTTGCTCATCCTCCGCTCCAACTCGGACGAATCACTGTCCGCATTCATATGAGTTCCCAAGGAGCTTGGTCGATTCCCGGCTGCGCGGTTTCATTTCGCCTCGATGCAATGAAGCGCAGCACAAAAAAGCCGCCCGAGAATTGGGCGGCTTTTTGCAATCAGATTTCCGTTGTTGGGTTGCCGCGCTCCACCTACTCCGATCGATCGGATGGGCCAGCGCGATCAGAGAGATGGCTGCTTCAGCAAGTGCTTAAGCTTGGGACTGAGTTCGTAGAAGCGGGACCGTTGAGTAGGTCCGTCGTATACGGGCTCGAAGCCGTAGGCATTGAGGCGTTTTCGCTCCACGATCCAGTGCCGACGACTTCGAGCCGCCAGCGCTTGGAGGGAGATGTACCGGCGCTGGAAGGCTTTGATGCAAGCGTTCGGGACGATGGCGATCGGGCCGTTCAACGCCGGATGCCGAACGAGTTTGGTCCAGACCAGACTAAGGCCTTCCATCTGCTGAAAATCACGTTGTGTAATGTTCAACGTTTGCGCGAATCGCCACGGTGTGAGACCGGGCAGGGGTGCCATGTGAATGGCGTTCTTTACGTCCTCGACCGAGACGTAGATGGCGTGGATGCCTGCTTCGTTGGGGTTGCGAAAAGCTCGTACGGTTTGGTCCGTGATCATCAGGCGGACGACGTCGGGAAACGTGCAACGGGCTTGGCGGGCGACTTTAGTGGCGCGAGCGTAAGTGATGTCGGGGGTGCTGGAGGTAAAACGGGTTGAAGATCCTGAAATGATTTGGTCCAGGAGAGTTGTGAGTTCGGTGCGAGCGTAGGCGTTTTGGGTTGGGTCAGTGATCGTCGAGAAGATTGGCCGGACTATCTGCCCAGAAATCAGTTCGTCGAGACGGTCGGAGTTGATCTTGAGGATGCGGCTTGCTTGTCGGTGGGTAACGGCATCGCGTGCGGTTTCGAGGAAGGCGGTCGCTGCGGGTGTTTCTGGAATCATGGCGGTTTCAGCGGGCCGCGACGGCGAGGCAGGTAGGACTTTCTCAGCAATAAGCCAGGTACGCATCATCGCAGGGCGCGAGTGGAAATCTGCCGCCGCCGTCCGAATGGTATGGCGGCGTCGAACAGGAAGGATCCGGCTACAGACACTGGCACCAGCGGGGAGCGGGAGTTTGGCGGAAGCGTGGTCCGCGACGAGGTCCCGGAGGGGATCGAGGCACAGGTCGGTTTGCCTGCGCAGCCACTGGTAGAGACCGCCGTATAAGGCTGTCAGGTTGATACCGGACAGATTCACGAGGCCGGCTCCATTGAGGCGGTGATCGAAATAGTTCCAGAGCTCGCTGGGACCGGCGGCGAGAATACTAAAACCTTTTCGCCGTGCAGCTTGCAGGGCCGGAATGGTGTCGATTGCCGGGCGGCTCTCCTGCGCTGAAAACAGGTCCCGCCCGAGCACCTCACAGGCCTGGGCAACCATCGGCAGCGGCAGTCCGCCCAGTAGCGGGATGGACCGCGCGTCGCCGCGCAACCGAGCGAAGAGGTAGGCATCGTAGTCTGACACGGGGCAAGGTACTGCGTGGCGAATCCACATTTCGAGATCTGGTAAAATCGGTCGGATCCAGCGAGTGAAGTCGGTCCGCGTCTGACCGGTTTGGCCGGTATCTGGCTCGACGAGCACGACGCCATGGCTTTCACAGACGGGCAGACAGGCGATGTGCCAGTGAGCCCGCCCAAAGACTGCAAGGTCGGGACGTCCCGGAAATGTCTCGACATCGTTCCGCAGGCACAACGGGCAAATCCGCGTTTGCCGCTGAGACAAGATCTTTTTGGGTAAGATCTCATATCCTACCGAAGCACCACCGGGCGTTCGGATGGGAGACCATCTGGCGAGATCCTTGCCGGAGACGTTGGCAGCTTTTGCAAGATCGGCCAGCACTTGTGCGTCACCGGACAGGATGCACGACCACGGAACCTCGAGATTGGCACACATTGCGGCCGCCCCGGGGATACCGAGCTGGGCTGCGTGACGTGCGAGAAGGCTGGCAGCGGTCTCGTAACGTCCCAGGGGGAGGGGGCGTCGGAAGGTGGGGAAGAGCGACAACATCGTCGGTCACCGCTTCCGCGGTGGCGGCGGCTGAGGCGTGTCCCTGTCGAGGAACTTGCTGCAGTCGATGTGTTGCCAATCGGCACAGAGATAGGGATTGCGGTCGCTCGGCCAGCCCGAGGCGCGTTGGACGACCTCAGCGAAATGGGCGATGCGCAAAGTTCCGTCGGTCGACATCACGGCGATGCCGATGGCCTCGATAATGAGGTCGATCGCGATGCCAAGCATGCGACCGCAGACATGCGCATGCCGGTAGACGAAGTCGCTCTGAAACGGGACGTCGACGGCGATTTCGGCAAGCTCCGCATAGAGCCTGATGATGCCGGGCAGTTCGACCTCGATATCGCTTTGGCTGAGCTCCGGCACCGAGACCAGCGCCCGGAACCGGCGGCGGATTTGCGGATCGCGTTCGAGCAAGCTCAAGCCCTCGGGCAGGCCGGATAGGATGATGCCGAACGGGGTCTGACCATGATCGGTCAGCGCCGTCAGCTTATCGCGGATCCAAACGATCTCGTTGTCGGATTTGCTTCTGCGGATACGGGCCGCCTCATCGAAGTGGATGAGGACGGTGTCATGGGCATTCAGGAGATCGTAGGCCCGAGCCCAGACATCATGATCGGTGGCCCGGTTTCGGATCGGATAGCCGAAGGCGTCGCAAACTTGGACGCCAAGCGTTCGAAACGTGCATCCCGGAGGCACGTCGATGGAGACGATCGGACAGGACGATCCGGGCACGCGGTAGTCCGGGAAGAGGTCAGAGGCGGTTCGGATCGCGGTTCGGACCGAAAACGTCTTACCCGCTCCGGAGCCACCGGTGATGAACAGGCCGACCGCGCCGAGGTCGTTGACCGGCGTGAGCGTAGCAGCCGCAGCCGGCATCGGCCGACCGTGGATTTCGGCCCAGAGCGTGAGGTACTGGGACCAGACATGCTGTGCGCGTTCGATCGCATTCCGCGCAAAGAGGGCTTGCGCGAAGCAGAACAGGATTTCGAGGCGGACCCGATCATGGGTCGGCGTCGCGATCAGATGAGCTCGAAGATGCATCATGGCCGCTTTCTCAGGCTGGAGCGCGGCGTAATCAGTTTCGGCTCCGGCGAAGGGCCGACGGGTGGCGTGCCGGGAGTGAGGCTGGTCCCTGTCTCGATATTGAGAGTGCTCGGCTCACGTCCTGCGGCCGAGACTGACTCGACCGCGTCTTCGCTCCGCGCCCGGAGGGTGATGCCGAGGCTCATTTCCGCGTTCTGGATCGCTGCGGCGGAAGGACGGGTCACGCCGAAGGCGGAAAGTGCGATCGCGCTGGCACTCTCAGCCATAATGTCGCGCCGGGCGGCGTCGACGACATCCGCGTAGACAGCGGCTTCGCGACCGAAACGCTCGCGCAGCCACGTCAGTGTCTGCACCTGGACCGTGAGGGGAATACCGACGAGCGAGGGATCGAGGGCGGGCACGGTGATCCACATGTCGCCGATGCGGACGCTGACGGCTCCGAGATCGAACGGATCGAGGCGAACCTCGACCGTCCGCACCACGTCCTTGCGCCGTGCCTTACGGCCATCGTCGTGTAGCCACTGCGTCCGTCTGCGATAGTCCTGCAGTGCTGCATGCTGATAGTCGCTGCCGAGGATGCGCAATCCGTGCGAGCCGATCGGTCGCTCGAGCGGGATCCCGAACAAGACGCGGCGCTGGTCCGCGTCGGGTGCCGGAGGCGCACCTCGGGTGGCCATCAAGTCTCTCCAGCGCGCGATCGGCATTTGCCCGCCGAGGCCCGCGTGCGGGCGAACGTGATAGAGGTCGAAAATGTAACGAAAAATCAGTTGGAAAACCTGATCGTCGTCGAAGACGGCACGTTCCTCGGCCGGGTAGTCGCCTTTCGCCACTGAATTGTGGAAGGTCCGTCCGCTGAAGTTGGACAGCAGCCCGGTATGCAGGGTGCCAAAGAAACGCTCGATGTGACCGCGCATCTGCGGAACCCCCTTGGGCCCGATGAGATGGCGGGCTCCGAGCCCGTGGATGGCGGCACGAACCGTGCCGTTGACCATCGAGCTGCCGCCATCGGTCGCGACCTCGTCGACACCGCTGTGCATGTCGGCCGCTGCCTGCACGCCGAACGCTCGAGCGAACGGAGTCTTGTCACGGGTGGCCATGGACAACGCATTGAGGACGTTCTCGGCGCAGGCAACGCGGGAGAGCGACAGTCCCATGACGACACGTGGGGCGACATCGAGGACGACGGCGACGCACACGCGGCCAATGCTTTTGATCGCTTCCTGCTCGACAGGCGTCAGGTCGGCCCACAAGCCGCTTTTCTTGACAAGGCTCATCAACGGGAGTGTGAATTCATCGACCTCCCAGCGTGCTCCGGGATATTCGGCCTCAAGGCCCCCCGAGTTGACGAAGTACGCCTTTTGCGCGCGTGAGCGATCGGTCCGCGCGGCGAAGGTCTCGTAGGGATCGAGACGATTGATAGCGGCAATCATCGTGTTCTTGCAGGGGATCTTGAATGGGCTCAGCCCCTGCTCGACACGCGCGAGGTTCTCTTGGCCGATCCTGACAGTTAATTCTTGGTAGCAATCCTCCTTGCTCCAGCGTCGCTCGTCCGCATAGAGGTCGGCGCACTCATGCAGCAAGACACGAACGCGCGGGGGTATCTGCATGGAAGAGCCGCCGCAATGGCGGTAGCCGTCCCGCAAAGCGAGGATATGCCGGCCGCCGGCCTCATACCGCCTCTCCCAACGTTCCAGCGTGCTCGGCGTCGGCGGCAGGGCTGTTTCGACTTTGACACCGGCCCGGACCGACTTCGATTTAGACTTCGCGGTGACCGCGTTCTTTGGCCCAGGAGCCGATGACAGGGCTCCCTGAACGAGCAAGTCTTGGATCTGGGACTTCAGGGCCTTGATGGCTTTGGCGAAACCGGTCCGCGTCTTGGGGTAGGATTTCCGGTCCTGCTCATAGAGTGTTTGGAAACTCTGGCACCACAATTCGCGATGCAGGAGCTTGGCTTGTTCTTCGGCGTCGAGATCGGCAAGGGCATCGACCCCGGCCTGCAGCTGCGCGCGTGCGGCGGATTGCGAGAACGCGCCGCGTTCCACCTTGAGCCGGTTTTCGCGTGCCGCCTCCCAAAGGTCCGCATAGGTGTACGCGATCTTGTGAGCCGGGTTGTCCTCGCGGACAAACAGGTAACCCCGGTCCAGCTTGGAGTGGACGCTATGCGCGATCGAACCGATTACGATCCTGTCCGACCGGCCGATCTGCATGACGGGATTAAAGGAGAAAGCCATCAGCGCGCCTCCTCGGTGCCGGTGTAGCGGACCTGGAGCGCCGGCGTGATCGAAGCCCCGGAAACCGGTGTGAGGATCCCGCGACCGATCAGGCGGACGATGGATCGAAAAGCCCGTCCGTCGCCAAGGTCTCGCACGATCTCGGCAATGGTCATGACGTTGGAGCGCTCGGCGACATAGGTCTCGACGGAGGCATCGAGCGGCTGCACGCGATCCTTACGGGCGCTGTTAATCAGGCGGGCATTGTCGGTGGCAACGCGATCGAGATCGCGGCGCGTGACGACGATGACGCGTGCCGCCACGTCTGGGGGGATCTGCGCGGCGAGGTGGCGGATCTTTTTCTGGAAGTTTGGGCTAGCGGCGCGGGCAGGGGCCTTCACCTCGACCAGAACTCGCTCCCCGTCGGTGTACTCGACCAGCTGATCGAACGTGTAGCTTCGGGTTTTCCCATCCGTGTCGCGATAGGTGATAGCAGGCGGTTGTTCGATGACATCACGGACATCCGGGCGGGCAAGGAACCATTCCGTCGTGCGTGCCTCACTGTCCGAATCGAAGGCACGTATGCGTCCATCGGGCCCTACGAGGCTGCCGCGGCACCGGCCCCCGATCGCCTGATCGAGATCCCGGCTCGATCGCGATGGCCTCGGCGGAAAAACCGAAGGTCGGTTCATCGGATAGATAGGCGACGGCGCGGCGGGATGAGGTGATGAGACGATCGGGCCGGCCCCGTTTGGTGTCTTTGAGAGAGAAGCGTGCGAACTCACTGGAAATCCTCGTGCGTCAGGGATCGCGCTACCGGTCGGCAGCGTCGGAAGGTGGAGGTAGACAGCCGCCAGGGATCCGCGCTTAGGCGCAGAGTCGGATGGGCGACTGGGTGCTCACGTGACGGAGAGGATGCTGTGTCCGGTGCGAGGCCTATCGAACCTCTGACATCCCGGTACGGGCTCTTGCGCCGCATGCATTGACATGCGACTCTTCAGCCAGTGTCGGCCGAATGCGATTCATCGCAATCAGCGGACACAGCATCCGACTGGATGGATAATCGACGATTGCTCTCTTTCCGGAGGCGTCGATTTTCAACGAATCTCCAAGGGGAGTGTCCGGTCCTACTCGGACGCTCCCTGGGGATTCGAACCTACACTGTGTTCGCCATTTTGGACTCCTTTGACGCGGCGAGGCCCTCTGCCGTCGCGCTTCGATCTAATCTTAGGCGCACTTTCCCCTCGAAGAATAGCACGTCATCGTTCCTGCGATGTTCCGCACCGGGTCAACCGAAACGGTGGCACGAGAAATTCCCAATTGAGTCAACCTCTTGGTCCGACTCGGCATTTCCCGATATTTTCGTTTTGGCACCTGCGATTTTGGCTGCAATTCATGAATCGCTAACTATGAATCGCTGCAGAAGCCAATTGCGAGAAAACTTTGCGCGGCCAATTTGCGATCAAACGCGTGCCGAAAATCGATCGAATGCGGATATCGGCGTGACGTAGATGTCCGCGTCATATTCGTAGATCTGCCGCCGCAAAAATTCGAACTCGAGTCCTACTTCTTCCTCCGGGAGGTCTCGGTACCAAGACCGCCGCTGGCCAGATGAGCCGTCAGACCACCTGTACTGGCGCGCCTTGAGTTGCGCCTTTCGTTCGTACGGCGCGTTTGACGCCCAAACCCGGAACACGGGGGTTTCGCTCCGACGAAGCAGATGAGTGAAGCCGGTCAGGCCTGAGCGGGGCAGGGGGCGCGAGAGGATCTCCAGGGTCGCTTGGCAATCCTCGGCCGCTCGGTGGGCGTCAAAGAACAGACCGAAATCATGCGCGATGTATGAGAGCTTGCCGCCCGCAAAACCCTCGTCCCGCCAAGGCACGTCAGCCAGCGAGCAGGCCCATCGTTTTTTCGCAAAATCTGCGCAGAGATCCTCGGCGAACTGGCGATCGAAAGCGGCATTGTGCGCGATGACGAGGTCGACCGGCTCGACAATGCGCTTGACGGCGTCGAGATCAATCATGCACCCAGAGACCATGGCCCGGGTGATGCCGGTCAACCGTGTGATCTCCGGCGTTATGGGGCCAAACGAATCTTGAAAGCTCGAGAAGGGAGGATCTGCTGACAGGATGCGCCCGTCATCGGTGTAGGTGAACGGGACCATGCCCAGTTCAATGACCTCGCTGGAAGCGGGGTCCAGGCCCGTCGTCTCGACATCGACGATCAATCCTCTTCGGACTTCGGCATCATCATGAGACCCGTAAATTTGCTTAGGTATTAATCGTCGCAGAACACGGAAGTGATCGCTATGCTCAAGCGCCGAGGCGCAAAAGTCGAGGTCGATAAAAGCGGACATGCAAACCTCCTCTTGTTGGCTGCATGTTCCTATAATCGTACCTCAAGCTTCTTTTGTCACTTATTGTGTATTTTTATATTGAATGTGAATCGATCAGATTGTTGTCAATTTTATGATTGAGCCGGAACAAGTTCGTGCGGCCCGCGCGATGATTGGACTAAGCCAAGAAGAGCTATCAAGGCATACTGGTATTAACCGGCGTACTCTCATGAATTATGAAAACGGCGTTGCGCGCCTTAAAGACGTGACGGTTGCACGCATCGTAGAAGCGCTGAAGACAGCTGGTATCGAGTTTCTGCGAAACGATAGGGGCGATGTGGGAATCTTGTTGAGCTACGATGCTCTACTCAATGCTCGATCGAAAAACCGAGAGAATCCCAGTAATAAATAATTGTGGATCTCCACCGGGGGGGGGATTGAGGAGAAACCTGTCGTTCGGAGTCATAGAGCGGCCTTAGGTGTGCAGTCCCGCGGTGTGGTGGCATCAGTTTAGCTGAGGCCAGCGCACATCGGGAAAGATCGGGTTGGGCAGTTTTCTGACAGTCAGCTTTCGTGCAAGCTTGCGAGCAAGCAGAGGTTGAAGGCCGCATGGACCAGACTATTAACGTCACTGAGATGCGTGCATTCTATGCGAGGCTGATGGCTGTCGCCAGCGGCTCCGATGACCACCGGCTCGAACGCGTGTTTGAAAGCGTCCCGCGAGAGGCGTTCCTTGGTGCCGGCCCCTGGAAAATCAGGCTCAACGAGCGCTACATCGAGACGCCGAGCGCTAATCCTGTTTTTCTCTATCAGAACAGCCTCGTTGCCCTTGATGCTCCCAAGGGCATCAACAATGGCGAACCGTTCCTGCACGCCCTGTGGATCGGCGCTGTTGCCCCGAAGAGCGGAGAGACCATCGTCCACATCGGGGCGGGTACCGGGTATTATACCGCGATCTTGTCGATGTTGGCTCTGCCCAACGGCCACGTGCATGCCTTCGAGATCGAACCGCTTCTGGCTCGTCGAGCCTCCGACAACCTCGCGCCATTCGAGGGCGTGAACGTCGTGCAAGGCGATGCAACGGAACTGCCCCTGCCGGGCTGCGACTTGATCTACGTCAACGCAGGCGTGGTCTCACCGCCCGGTTCTTGGTTGAAGGCCTTGCGGCCCGGCGGGCGCATCGTCTTTCCCTGGCGGCCATCGCTGCATCTAGGGGTCGCGTTAATGATGACGCGCGCCAAGGAGAGATTCACGGTTCAGCTTTTAGGATCGGCGTGGTTCATACCCTGCGTCGGCGCATCGGACCCAGCATGTTGCGTCAAGACGCCGACCCCATTACGGGCACGCTCCATCAGCACGGCGTGGCTGATTGAGGATCGAGCGCCAGACGACACTGCCGTAGCCGTTTGTCGGGATGTCTGGTTCTCGGACAGATTGGAATAGTGCCGAGGGTCGTATCTGGGTTGGAAGCATGCCCTCGCGGTCGGTACCAAATGTCTAATTCGGCCCCTTTAGAGCCATTTCCGTTCAGTTTGGATCGTTAGGCGTCGTATGCAGCGGCGTTGGGATTCTAGCGTCATTCGTCGGGTCTCCAAGGCAGCCTGAATAGCGATGGTCAGGTCGTCGGCGGTTCGCGCTGCGGCCGTCCGAAAGAGGGCTACCAGGACCGCAGCCCATGGCACGCAATTGTCAAACCGGCTCACGTGAGGAAGGTTCTTTTGGCCGTCACGAACCGGGTGTATGGAACCCGGCCATCGCAGGAGCGCCAGACAGCGAAATGGCAAGCCATTTTTGCCTCGATCCCCACGACCCCTACGCGCAAGCGGAAGCGCTGGTCGTGTTCGAAGGGGAGTTCCCCGCCATCCGCCTGGTATCGGTGATCGATAAAGACGGAGACGACATCCTCTCCGACCTCGTCGAGGAACAGATGCGCGATCTGATCCGCGAGATCATGGAAGCTCGCCGCGAGCCCACACGCTCGGCAGCATCGGCTCACTGACGGTCTGGGGAAACGTAAAAAGGGCCCGCCGTCAAACCGATGAGCGGGCCATGAGGATGTGTTCCGGTCTCGGGGAGCCGGAGCTCCACACGAGAGATCGCCGGCTCCGATGCTGATTGAGCCGCGACATGTCCCAAGAGGCAGACCGTCACGCAATGTTCGTAGTAGCATACGTTAGAGAAGTCGACCGACAGGGCTTCGCTCACATCGAATGAGGCATGATGCCTTCTCTCGCAGAGATCGCCCACACGCTCCGTCACATCGCTTCACCAGGCATCAAGCCAAAGGATCTGATTGCTGCCGTTCGTGAAAAGCATCTTGAAACCACCACGAGAGATCGTGCGCGCCTCGACCCTTTCTCTTTCTGACGGGTACGACGCGAACCCTGGCCAGACCGGCGATCTTTACGACTTCGCGCTCAAGGAGCGCGGTGACGAGGAGCGTCCGGTTGCACCCACTCCCAAACGGAAGGGTAAGAGAGACAGACAGGAATGGGGCGAAGTCCAACAAAGTTTTCGCCTTGGAGTTGCTCTCAACGCTTTTCAGTGAGGCTGCTGAATAAGCCGACTTAACGTCAACGGCGGTTCTGAATAGATTTTTGCAGACGCTCTATGCAATGACCTCGCGATCATTGACTTCTCTTTGCGGAACGGACGACTACAGATCCTTCATCCAGTACAGCAGTTGCGAAGTTTGCTCGTGGCTCGCAGCAGCCGCTGCCGTCCCGTCCACATCCCTTGGATTCACTCCGTACTTTCGTCGAAACGCCCGGCTGAAGACCCGCTCGTTCTCGAAGCCGGTGCTGAAGGCAAGTTGGGCGATCGTTGGCCGCCGGCTGCCTTGGGTGCTCGAGAGCACTTGCATCGCATGGGCGAGCCGCCGGTTACGAATGTAGGCGTAAACGCCTCCCTCGGCCTCGAACAGCTTGTAAAGCGGGCTCCGCGACAGGCCGAACCGGGCCATCAGCATCCCCGCATCGACCTTCGACAGGTTCTTGTCGATGAACTGACGGATGGCGATGCCGGTGATCGCCGGGCCGTTGTAGGCGCTGTCGGTCTCAGACAGGAACAGCGCGTTGCACAGCGCGGTGGTCGCCGGAACGATGTGATTCATCTGCGCGGTCGTCGCCGTCTTCAGGCAGGCGCTGATATTGCGGAAATGGTCAGCGAGCAGCTTCGTGATCGGACTGCTCGCGGAGGGGAGGATCTGACCGTGCCAGGCCGAGAGATCCCCTCCGCCCTCGATGAGGCGGCGCGGGACTGCGAGATTGAGGCCCGTCATTCCCTTGGTCTCCGATCGGATCGGCTGCGACAAGTCGAAGAGGACGAACGATTCCTGGGCGATCTCGCTCGCATCGCCGCCGGTCGAGATGTTGGTGCGGCCGGAGGTGTAGAGGCGCAGCACGACGTGATCGATGTTCTGGGCTGCGACCAGAACCGGCGTTCGTTCGATGGTCTGCGGCGAGGCTTCGATCTCTCCGAACACCAGATGGTTCATGTGGTGATAGCGGTGGAACGCGCTCGCAGGCACGACCGCGTCCGGTTCGATGTGCGTGACGAAGAATGAGGAAAGGCTATCGAGCCAGGCACGGCGGCGCGCCTCGTCATCGGCGATGTGATCGAACCTGTGATCGATGATCATCGCGCGGCGGTCGCGCGGCTCGAGGAGGGACGTCGCCTTTGGTGTGGTCGGGCAAGAACCGCGTTTCGTTCTCTCGGCGATCCATTCAGATCGCTGGCGTCCACATCCGGGCGGCGATCGCGCGTTCCTCGGGGCCCATCGCATCGGCGTAAATGGCGGTCGTCGCGATGTCCGCGTGGCCGAGCCAGCGCTGCAGGAGGTTGAGGGGCACGCCCGAGCGCAGGGCGTGGACGCCGAAACCGTGACGCAGGCCCTTGGGCGAGGCGGCAGTCGCTCCGACCCGTGCGGCGATCATCACGTCCTTCACCTGCCGCCAGGCGGTGCAGCGTGCGATCGGCCAGAGCCGGTCCTCCGGCAGTCTGTCGGCGTGGACCCGCCGGACCTGGGCCAGGAATGCGAGGGGCACCGGAACCTCGCGCACGATCCCGAGGCGGCGCTTCTTCAGGCAATGCACCGAGACCATGCCGCCCTCGACATCGAGATCGGCCATGGACAGGGTTAAGGCCTCCGAGATCCGGCACCCCGTCCAGACCAGCATCAGGCAGAGCGTTTCGACCTCGGGAGCGCTGGATGCGGCCGCAGCGACGAAGCGCTCTCGCTCCTGCGCCGTGAGGTATTTCCGTCGTCCTCCGCCGGTGTAGAGCGAGGGAGGCGCGGTCGGCATCGCTCGAACCATCACGACGAATCCTGGAGCCGGCCACGGGCGCAGGGCCGCTGGCGTGCTGAAACGCTGTTTCCGATTGTGTTGCATGCCCTGCCCAAGGCGCATTTCGCCTCCGGCCGAGCCAGCAATATTCCGGCAGGTAGGCAGCGCCAGTCCGATGATCAAGCCTAATTCTGAAATCGAATCAGTTATTTATACAGTATCGGAAATTCTGTTTCACGAATCGCTGTTTATCGAGCGATTCGCAACACAATAATTCTGTCCTTCCGATCTTTCGCGGATCCGACCGTGTCGCTGGAATGCGTGTCAGTTGCAGCCCCGGCGGCCTGCGGCATGCCGCGATGCTCCTTGGAACCAAGAAGGACGGAGCGTCCCTTGGAAAGGACGCATCGTCCGTTGATCCGCCGGATACGGCAGAGATATTGAGGGACTTGTAAAGGCGATTCGTCGAGCATGTCTTTGCGAAGTTTTTACTTAAGATCCGGGGTCGGAATCACATATCAATTGCTCGACTATTATTTAGACACCGATGAATCACACAACTTAGCTGTCTTGCGAATACAAGTCGGGCGATTTCGGCCAGCCGGTGCACAATGCGATCTGTTGGACAGCGAAGAGAACACGTTCCAGAGCCGTATTGAGGAGGGTTAGTGCCATGCAGCCGAACGATCCCAGCCGACAGGACGCTGAGCCTGAAACCTTTTGGCAGCAGCATGGCGACTTCGTCATCATTATGAGCGTTATGCTGACGGTCATCCTTGTCGGATTCCTCCGGTCAGGGACGCGCGGTGATGCCGTCGTCAGCAAGCCAAGCACGTTCGGTACGGACATGCAGGAAATCGGACAAGGCCTCATCAGCATCATCGGCCAAATTGGAATCCTCGTGATCCTGGTGCGTGTCTTCTGGCCGATCATCCGGTTTTTCGGAATGATCATCATCGGCGGCGGCGTAATGTTTTTTCTATATGGAAAGGGGTTCATTTAGCAAACACCCCGACACTGAAAACTTTTTCTCTGCACCAGTATCAAATCTAGTATTCATTGGACCTTAAATAATTGCACCTCGACAACCATTTAATAGCTCCACTTGATGAGCGTTATAATTTCTGGATTTGACGTTCTTCATACAGGCTGTGTTTATGGCACCGTGGGTTGCGTATGGGGCTCATTCGTCGTCCGCTTTCGCGCGATGAGGAACACTCGCCGTGACCTGTTGCGTGTCGGTAAGGCTAACGTCCACCGCCGCGCTATCTAACTCTACATATCCTGCAAAATAAGACCTATAGTTCCGGAATATCGTGTTTTTATCAAACATACACTAAAAATTTACGGCTATAAATTTAACAAATGCAAGATGGACTCCCATGAGATACGAACCGTATCGCGACATGGCATTTTTTAGTCCAGCAGGGTCAGATAAATGCGTGCCTTTCTCCATCTTCGTCTCGTAACAAAGCTTGCAATCGTTTTTGCGGCGCTCATCGGCGCGGTCAGTATCGCCTCAATAATAAGTTGGAGAAGCCTCGCCACGATTGAAAACGCGAACAAGTGGCGGGATCACACTTATCAAGTGCTTGAACAGGTTGAAGGCATTCTAACTTCTATGGTCAATCAGGAAACTGGTTTGCGCGGATTTTTGCTGGCGGGGGACGATAAATTCCTGGAGCCTTACAGGCAGGGTGGGCGTGCTTACTCCAATGCGCTGACACAGGTTCGCAGTCTCGTTGTCGACAACCCGGCGCAACTGCAGCGCCTGGCTGAGCTAGATGAGCGGGGGCAAGAGTGGCGCAGTACCATTGCCGAGCGCGAGATCGCGCTGATGCGCAACGAACAGACCCGCCTGCAGGCGCGCGAGCTCGAAGTATCTGGTGCTGGAAAAGCGCTGATGGACGCTTTGCGCACCAAAGCTTCTGAGATTGTACAGATCGAGCGTGCTCTCTTGGAGGAACGTACGCAAACCGCCGGTTTAGCGGCGAGCAGCTCGCGCCAAGCCGTCATCATCGGTCTCGTCGCCATGTGCGGCGTCGCTGGTCTCGGCCTCCTCCTCCTCAATTGGGCGGTCGCCGCGCCAATCAGGACAATGACCGGACTGATGGGCGAGCTTGCGCAAGGCAACACTCGTGTGGACGTGCCCTTCCAAGATCGGCGCGAGGAAATTGGGGCGATGGCGTCCGCCGTTGAGGTCTTCAAAGAAAACCTCCTGCGCACCCATGCCCTGGAGGAAGCAACAGCCTTGGCGCGTGCTTCAGCCGAAGAGCAGCGCAAAGTCGGCATGCGCTACATGGCCGATAATTTTGAGCAGGCTGTGGGCGGCGTCATCGGCGTGTTGTCGTCATCAGCCACAGAACTTCAAGCGACAGCGCAAACCATGACGGCGACGGCGACGGAAACGGCAAGTCAATCAACGACCGTAGCTGCTGCCGCTGAGGAAGCCGCCGCCAATGTGAGCACGGTCGCTGCTGCGGCCGAAGAACTCGGCGTCTCCGTGCTCGAGATCAGCCGCCAGGTCAGTGGATCCGCAAACCTCGCCAAGGGTGCGGTATCGGAAGCCAATCAGACAGCGGCACTCGTGCAGACGCTGTCCCACGCAGCCGCTCGCGTCGGCGATGTTGTCGGTCTCATCTCGAATATCGCTGCTCAGACCAACCTGCTCGCGCTCAACGCCACCATCGAGGCGGCACGTGCTGGGGAAGCCGGGCGCGGTTTCGCCGTCGTCGCGACCGAGGTGAAAGAACTTGCGAGCCAGACCGCGCGGGCCACGCAAGATATCGCCAGCCAAATCGCACAGATCCAAGACGCGACCGGTCAAGCCGTTTCCGCAATTACCGGCATTACCGCGCGGATTCGCGAGATCGATGCCGTTGCAACCACCATCGCCGCAGCTGTCGAGGAGCAAGGTGCGGCCACCCAGGAGATCGTTCGAAACGTGTCCCAAGCTGCCACGGGCACAGGCGAAGTGACGAGCACGATCAGCGGCGTGGCCAATGCTGCCGAAGAGACAGGGGTCGCGGCTAGTCAGGTCCTGTCATCCGCCTCCGAACTCTCACGGCAATCCGAACACCTCAATGCTGAAGTCCACCGCTTTCTTGCGAGCGTCCGAGCCGCATAGATCAACCACGATGACGGCAGAGACCGGGGCCGCATGCGGCGGCCCCGTTATGCTTGAGAGTTAGGACCAAGGTCTCTTCGACGTAGCCGCAGATACGAGCTCCGTTCATCGGTCCGTCGAGGAGCGAGATGGCCGCCAGACCGCTGGCGGGCAGGCCGTGACCGTGATGGCCTTTCGGTGGCCGAACGACACAGCCACCCGGCAGCGTTCGCGCCGTGGAGGCCATCCGTAGCAATGCGAAATTTTCGTGTTGGTTGCCGTCTCGGCCCGGAACACGAGCTTGTCCGGATTGAGGTCGGGCTGGCCCTTGAACCAGGGAAGGTGCGCCGCCTTCACGTCCTCTTGATTCTGCTCGGCTGCAGGGTCGGTGTTTTTTACGCGTGATGTCGTGTCGTTTGAAGAAGCGGGACAGGCTGCTCGTCCCGAAGTCAGGCGCGCATCACTTCCAAAGCACTGTCGTCGTTCTCCTCGATCAGCGCGCGCAAAAACGCCTCGTGTGGATCGATCTTTAAACGGCGCGCCCGCCCTTGCGGACGAGCACAGCATCAGCGGCCAATCGCTGTAAAAGATTGTGGCCGGGTGCACCTGGGTTCGGAGGGTCGTCCTCGGCGGGACGGGCGCGAGATGAAGCCGGAATGACGGCTGTGCTGCCCCATGGGTTAAGTCCGCTGTCGCATATAGGCTCGTCTTTCATCGGAACGCGATCATGTGGCGGTCACAGTGCCGACCACGGGCCGTGGCCTTCCCCCTGAAAAGTGGCCCTTCGCCAAGTTTGGTGGATTGGGTTTTTAGGAGGGATGCGGTGAGGTAGCGCCTGGCTGAACCGGGCGGGTACGAGCAGGCCCCGGGTTTTCCCCTCTGCCGAGATCGATCTCCATGACACCGGTCTTGCGCCGCGCTCGACGGGGCGGGGCCTGAACACCAGGATCACTCGACTGCGAAGCCGGAACTGCCGGCGACGGCTCCGGGGTGATCATGACGGGCACGAAGACCGGGGCCTGCTCGTCCACGCCCATACGGCCTTGCCGAGCCTGGCGTCGCCACGTGAACAACAAACGCTGCGCGATCCCGTGCCAGTGCGCCACCGAACACACCGACACTTCGACCGCGTATGAGGCTTCGACGATCCGCACCTTGCCCTCGAACGACCAGCGCCGCAATCGTTCGGCCCCCTCCAGTACCTCGACCCTCATCGCCTCCACCCGCTAAAAATAACGCCAGCATTCAGGTCAGGCTTCGACCGAGTGCGCGATGCCGTCGAGCGCGGCCATCACCGGACGCGTACTATTGCATGTCAAAACTATCTTATGTATGTGAGGCAACAGTGCCATCTAGTGAACTGAATCACTGAAAAAGCCCCTCATCATATCTAATAGCTTGTCGCTTTAATAGCGCACTAGCGAAGACCGCTATGGTGCATTAGTCGGCACAAGTGCACTAGACGTGCAAAGTTAGATCAAAATTGAAGGTTTTCGCTTATGCAATTCGATTATAATCGGTTCGGCAAGCCAATAGTTTTTTCTCTTCTTTGTTTTGTTTGTGTTTTTTACCTGAGCGAAAATCTTGTGATGGCTTTGGCCGTTAGTTCGGTGCCGTTTTTGTTGGGCAATTTAGACATTTTCCCTAAATTTGGATATATTTTAACTGTATTTATATTCCTTTTTACAATTATTGTAATAGTGTTGCCCGATTATATCAAATCGACAATCTCTTCCAATGTTGAAAATGTTATTGAACGGACAAAGCCTGGATTCGAAGGACGTTAGTGGCAAATCCCATTCTCCGGGCGGGCGATCCGGTAAGGTATCCCACTGCCCTGAGATGCACGCTCGCAGCCGCAAGGCCCGCGGGCGTTAATATTTCAACGGACACCTCGCAAATGCGTTCGCCTCGCTGTTTTCCCAGCGTTATCCAAAAAAAACAGCATTGCGCTCCCCAGCCCGAAGGCCACCTATCATCATGTTCGCCCTTGCCGCGTGGCTTAAGCAGCGCGCTCAAGGCCGTTTTCAAAGGCCAACGCACTTTTCACCATGTTAGGTGATGTATTCCTTTTCTATTGACATTCCTATTTATAAAACATGTCTCTTTGTACCGATCCGCTGATGACGGATATTGATCCGTCGATCCTGCCGCGGCGAATTAATAGCTTGACCCTGTCGCCATTCTCAAAATAACTATTGCAGAAATCATAGATTTTAGTCTCCGTCTTACCAAATTCCGTGCTGATTTTAAGGACACATCGCGGGCCACGAAATGGTGCTGTGTAATTAAGTATCCCGACTATTCTTCCTTCAATCGGCTCTGTAGGGGTGCCGTATAAGTTCAAAGTAAGATACGCAGCAAAAAGAATCGCAACAATCGTCGTACAACTTAAAATAATGACATTTATTTTCTGAGAATCGTAAGACATATTGCGTGTCACTGCCAATGATTGAATCTACCTGCTGCGATCCGTCATGAATGGTCGATCCATTCGTTCAGCTAACACAAAGCTGAAGCCAATCGACCCTAATCAATCCTGAAACTCATTGATTTCTGACATTTCATTTCTCCTATACCAGCAGATTCAGCCAGAACTTCGTTCTATGTTGCCTTGATTTTATTTCTATAAAAATAAGCGTATATTTTACAAACAATACAAATCGCTATCAATACGCTGCTTAAACTCAACAGGATTGGACTTATTGAAGCCAGGAACCGTCCTGTATTATAACGCTCATAGCTGACATTGCCCCCCACAGAATCAAACGCAATAAGAAAGTATAGAGATTGAAATCTTAGATAAACTCCAAGACATAACGTAATCGTATGTCTTCGCTGATACGCAAAATAATCCTGGCGAATAGATATGTCGATATCTTCCGTCGAGACATAGACCCTGGCGACGCAGAGGATAGAGATGACGACTGCGGATACGCCAGAAAACAAGACGATCTGTTTCGCGCAGCTCGACGAATTTATAGCTGGGAACATTATAAATTCGATCGGAAAAACGTAATGAATTGGGATCGACAACACGCAGTCCGGGAAAACGATGACGTGACCAAGATAATGCATAACGATAGTGCACAGCAAAACTGTGCATGATGTTGCAAAAATTAGTACCGATTTCAACGTGCGCTGCGTCACCGCATTCTCTGCATGCTCAGAACCAGATAGATATGAATTATCTGCAATATAGAGCTACTGTCCTATGGCTCGTCATCTTGCTTTACGGATTTATGTCATTTTTCGATCTATCTATTGGCTATTCTAGTTGTCGAACGGACACCAGACACGTTTTTGTGATGGATGCGATTTAGACATCGGGTCGAAATTCGTGCAGGAGTCGTATAAATTCGGGCAACTCGCCAAACGGTACCCAGCGCTCAAGGTGCCAGGATGGATGCATTGGCAACGAACGATGCTGGACTTTCTAGTCTTGTGACGGTTTTGCGGTTCCACGTCATCCCCGTAGATAGGCTGCGAGGCAGGGCAGAATCTCCGACGACCGAAGCCAAGATCCGTCAGCTCCCCTGATGCAAAAAGTGAGTTCGATCCAAAGGTGCGTACCGAAACACAGGCCGCTTATCCGAGTGCTCGGGCAGGCTCGGTTATTGCGGAACTTGATGTTCTCACACCCTCATTTAGACCGCCAGGCAGATCAGATTGGTCTGTCATACCCGGTCCCAACGTCACTACGCGAATTTTTGAACTTGCTCCTATGAGATGTCGTCAGCGACTTTTATAGCATGCATAATTGGAGATCCATGAGCGTGGGTGTATTAGACTTTCTTGAGGTATGGTGGTGCTCCGTCGAGGATTTACTTAATGCAGGAGGAGTATCCGGTCGATTCGCGCGCTCGCCGCTGTTTCTACTTAATTCTTATTGCAGCATCAATTTGCGCCGAGGAGAGGTTGAGGCAGACTTATTGGTTTGGGAATCTGGAGAGGCGGAGCTCTCCACAACTGAACTCAATGGGATCGTCAAACAACATTTTGATAACGTACAAGAGTTGCCAAATTTGATACTTGTGTTATCAAAAATGTCATCCCTTGCTGTTTTTGATCAAAAATGACGTACCTTTTCCGCAGAGAAAGCTTTTTCACCTAATACTATTTTGGCGCTCACGCCTGAAGAGCCTTGATGGACCTTCGTGTAGCTTAAGACGGCGTCAACATCCTCTGTTTTGAGGCACCTGAGATTACAGAATGCTCAGACTCATTCCCTGCCAGTGGCGCACACTTTGGTGGCATACCTTTTTGGCAGAGTCGTGCGAGTGGGCGATCGCGTTTGTGACGCGCATACTTTCGAAGCCTCCATCCGGCTTACGCCAGGCACGTTCTAAAAGGGTTTATCCATTGATCATCGCCCTGATCATGCCGTCAGGATCGCTCACGAACTCCCGCAGAATTTGAAAATGTTCGGTATTCTGTAATTCAACCGGGTCCAATCCATATCGTGTCATCCGCATCAATTGAGCGCCTGGGTAGCCCATGATGATGGGTGAATGCGTAACAATCAAAATTTGGCTTTGATTTGCTGCCTCCATCCTCGAAAGCAGTCTAAGAAAATCGAACTGTCGTTTGGGTGACAGTGCGGACTCGGGCTCGTCGAAGATGAAAATTCCAGGCCTCCCGCAGCGCTCTTCAAAAAATCGGATAAATCCTTCACCGTGTGAATAAGAGAGGAAATTAGCGGATGGGCTACCCATCTCATCAAGATACCGAGCTACAGAGAAGAAACTTTCTGCTCGAAAGAACCATCCTTGGCTAATTTTAGGAAGCCAACTGGCTTTTAAGGATCGAGCAAGTTCTCCACCGCCGATCTCTACCGCTTGGGAATTGTCGACGGCGTGATATCCTTGACCGCCACCACTCTCGTTGAAGCCGGCCAGGACCGCGATCCCTTCCAAAAGAGTGGATTTACCAACACCATTCTCTCCAGCAATGATGGCAATGGGGCGGTCTAGCACAAGTTCAAATTTCCCATCTCTAAAGAGCGGCAGGCAGTAAGGATATGTCGTGCGGTCGCAATTTGCCTCTTCGTTGAGCCAAACTCTTCTCAAGTATGGCGGCGGCAACGTCCTTCGCTGATGCCTCACTGCAGACCACCTTCCCTTTATTTGTAAATTCAGCCGCCTTAGCAGATTGCCCCATCAGCGACCGCCCTGCGCGTCGCCGACAATACCGATTTACAGTTAACACCGCAGAAGGCAGCCATTCTGGAGCATCCTACTCCGGACGTTCAGTAAGGGCGACTCTTCCGATGCGCGGCGCTACTGGTGCGAGTGAATCACTAGGTGCTCGCGCTTTGCGGCTTGACACTACTTTGCCAGACTGATTCCACAGTGACCGATCGAGCACGGTATCACAGTGTGGGCATCGCTGCGGTGGCGGCTGGCTGAGATGATCCAGAATGCCTCGGCAAATCGCCGGCATCGAGGGCTGGGGCGATGGGCAAGCGATTGTTTTCTTCCGACCCGCCGCTGAGGCGTCGGTGCTGAAGGAAGGCGTAGGCCATCATCGTCATCAGCGCGTGTCGATGCAGCCCGGTCCACGAGCGGCCCTCGAAGTGGTCCAGGCCGAGATCCTCCTTCATCTGCTGATGCGCCTGCTCGCAGATCCAGCGCGCCTTGATCGTGGCGGCCAGTTGCTTGAGGGTCGCATCGGCGGGCCGGTTCGAGAGGTAAAGCTCGCGCTCGCCCGAGCATCGCTCCTCGCGCACAAGCCACACCTCGTCACCGGGCAGGTGCTGATTGCCTTTTCCACTGATCCGCTGCGTCGGCCCATCGGCCATTCGGACGCGCAACGCACAGAAGCACGCCTGCAGCCGACCCTTGGTATCGCCACGTCACCGCTCGGCCGGTCATGTCCGCCAGGATCACCTCGGCCGAGACCGAGACCCGATCCGGCACTGGATGCTGGCGCGGTCATCCACGCCCCGCGACGGGAACGATCATCGCCACGTCGGCCCGGGTAGACCTTGTTGCGCCCAGTGATCCCGACGACCCATCTCAGGCCGTGCTCTTCCAGGGCCTGCGGGAACGGTGTGCTCAAGGCCGGTGGGCACCGTCTTCCGCGACAATCTGGAACGCCCACACGGTCGCCGGTGTGCGTGGCCATCGAGGCGGTGGGCGCACGGGTGCTTTACCTCCCGCTCTACAGTCCATACTTGAACCCTATCGGGCAGGTCCTGGTCAAAGCCAAAGCCCTCCTTCGGACCGTTGCAGCGCGAACCAAACTAACCGCTAACGCACTTACCATCGCCATTCGAGAGGCTTTCTCTGCCTTCCGGCCACAGGAGTGCAGCAACTATCTCACCGCTGCTGGATACGATGCCTATGATCCAACCTGAGCGGGCACGGCTCTAGGAGAGGTCAGGACGGTCGGAACCATCTCTCGATGTGACAGATCCCTGTCATAGAAGGCTGGCAAGGGTTCCCCGCCCGTGGGCGAGCGTCTTGGGCGTTGATCCTGATAGAGAGATATATGCCGTGACAACCATTGATCGTATGGCTCGCGCCAAAGCGTTGATCCGTGAAAGCCAGCACTTACGGGAGGTGGCCCGCGCTTGCGATGGCCGGGAAACTGCGCCGCCGCTCAAGCGTCGCCTTATGAGGGGACCAATCCACCAGCAAACCGAAGCGCACTCTGAACGCGTCGGGGGCTCAAGGAATTGCTAACTTGATCGGGGCATCCCCCTCCACCGCCACCAGCAACAGGGGTACAAGGGCAGCCAGGCCAACCCTAGCAAAGACGCCGAGCCAGCCCTATAAGTCATAGCCTGCCGCGCATACAGGCCTCCTCAACGATGGGACACGTTACATCCCAACTTGGGTCAAGGTATGCGTCGCACTGTCTGTTGGCCTCGGCACGATGGCTGGCTGGAAGCGCATCGTCGTCACCGTCGTCGCGAGAATCGGCAAGACCCATCTCACCTACGCGCAGGGCGCTTCCGCCGAGATGGTCGCCGCCGGCACCATGGCGGCCAACGATTTGGGCCTGCAGATGTCAACCGTTCGCAACATGGCGCTGGCCGTTGCCCTGACGCTGCCGGCCGCCATAACCCTGGCGGGCGTCTCTTCTTCATCCTGCGACACGTTTTCTGAGATGATGGATGCTACGGGAGCGCACTCGCCGGTTCGGGCGACCGCATTTCAGGAGATCTCCATCGTCACCACTCGCATCCGCGACAGTGACGATTTCGGAAAGCCGCGGCCGCCCACCCACACGCCAACACAGATAATGTCACTAAGTTATAATGATCAATTATCTAAAGGCTTGCATTGGCCCTTTGCGTCTTTATCTTGAACTTCACCTTCTTTGTATGGAGTATAGTTTTTCTTCTGACTTTCATTTAGCCATGCTGCATCTTTTACGGGCCCTGTGTAAAGATGCCGGACCCACGCAATGACTTGAAGCATCTCATCCGGGTTTAGATCCTCGTAATGAGGGCCCATCATGCCATTGGCACCGCCAAAGATTGTCGAGAAAAGGCCTGTATCTTCGGTATTCAGAGGGTAGGTCCAATAATTATCATTTAGCCCCGGACCAACCTTACCTTCAGCAAGATGCCCGTGACAACCTGAGCACGATGTCAGGAATAAACTCTCGCCATTTCTTAAGCAAGATTTATCATCAATATAAAGGTTCTTTCCCGTTTTGAAAAACTCCTTCACCGCAGGCGTGTCACGCCCACCGGGTTTGCCTTCATTAGTATCTAAAGCCTCCCCCGTAATCGTATTACGGAATACGATGCCATCCTGAGGCGCAGAGCTCGGCTGAGCAATAGTCGGCAGACTCATGCTGATAAAAATAGCCGCGAATGCCGCCAATCGAATCTTAATTTCAGGTTTCATAGATCAATCCAGTCATTCACATCGAGCTTGATGCCAACGTTAGGCGTCTCGATCATCACTGAATTAAAGTCAAGTTATATGGCGTAAAATATATACTAAGATAGCTGATTATCGCAGCTATTCTTATTATAAATGCCTCTTCTTATTATGCACTTATGATACTTGCTTCCAGTTAACCTCCACAACTGGGATTAAATTGATCGCTAAACCGTGGCAAGCTGATTTTTGAGCCCGCACTCTGCGCATAGCGCCGCTCGAAGCTCCGCATTTTCACAAGTCCAGATGTCGATCCCCGCCGTGGCATGGCGACAGCCTTGCGCACGACGACCCATCCGATCCTGTGCATAGACGAACAGCTCCCTTGGAAGCAGCATAGTCGACGATGGACCAACGGCTTACCTTAGCAACCCGCATATTTTAGCAGCATAAAGCTATCGAATGGTCCATTTCCGGTGAAACTAGAAGAACAATTTCGTGCGCATGGTTGCAGCCCGCATTTTAAGAGGAGCCTCGATCCATTCGAGCCGATTGTATCTCCGCATCCAGGGTCATGATTCTCGCTTTCAAGATCTCGATGCACGCACAGATTTCAGCGAATTGCTCGCGAATCTGTTGGAACGCTTCGTTGCTCTCCAGTTGAAGGCGGCTGGCATCGGCCAGCGCATCCGAGTTGTTATCGACCTGCTGGTTCGCCTCGCGAAGTCCCATCCTGCGGACAGCGACCTCTGCCTGGATGGCACTTGCCAAAGCGTCTTCGACCGTCCCCCTGATTTTCTCCAGAGTGATCAGATTGGCGCGCAATATCATGCTGAAATTCTGCAAGGTCAGCAGCTTGTTAGAAGTGGCTGGATTGGTCATCTCATACCCATCATTAGGACATATCTGTCTTTCTGGTCGAACACCGGGCTTTCGGGTAAGCAGAGCATCTGCATCGGAAGGCAGACGGGTTCCTCGCCCCAGCGCACGGAATCTGACCGGTTTACAAAAGACGGCACGTCGCTGACGTACCATCTAACCATTCGGGTCGGGCCTGAAGACTTCGCGCCTTGGCCGCGCGATCCCCTAATCCCCCCGGCGCGTTACACTGTCGGAATGGATGTCGGCCTTAACCCCGCACTCGATCACGCCTGCCGACCCGCAACTGGGGTGCAAAGGCTTCCTTGATCTATACTCCTGCGCCTCGCCTGGCCCCGGCCTCAGAGGCTTCCCACCTGAGGGACACCGATATCCTCAAGCGCCTGTCGGACGAAGCCGTCGCACTCGGTTGGAGCACGCGGGATCTCTACGGTGCATCCCCGTCATCCCCCGCTCGATGCTAATCTCCCAGACCGCCTCTGCGATCAGCGCTGTGCTGGGGGCGATCAAGCCCTGCGTGATCGGACGATCGGGACCAAGTCCGTGGGCATGGAAAGCACGGACCGCCAGCCGCCCGACGCCTGTGGCGGCCCGACCTTGGGGGCGAGCTTTCCTAAACCTCCTTCAATATGCAGGGAATCTTCTATCTTGGTTCCAATAGGAGATTCGTTCTTAAAATGCAATTAACCGAGCGAAAATTTCGGAGGTATTAGCACGATTAGATAGGTATCATATTTCTAAATTGGACAAATAATTCTCTTATTATGATGTTCAACAGTTAAAGTACATCTAATTATAAGCTATCTACCTATATGGTCTGCGCAGAAGCCTCACCCCGAGAGGCTATGAAGGACATGCCATCATCGTCAAGCATGAGACGGCAGCGGCAACAAGGTGATGTTGTCGGGGGCCACGAGGTCGCCAGCGATGTGCCAGCCCGCGCCATCGAGGATCAGCACGGCGTGCGACCCGTATCAACGGCTCGGCTGATCTCGGCGAGGTGCTCCATCATGGCCGGCGTGCCGCAACGGGGCATGACCAAGCCGGCCCCCTTGCCCTTTTCGGGGCAGGTCGCGCCGTCCTTCGACAAGCTTAGCAACCATTAAGAAGTGGCTCTGTCGTAGTCCACGGGGTCCCGCGCTGGAGGACGGCGTTGGCATAGATGAGCAGCTTACGAGCGCAGGCGGTCAGAGCCTTTTTGTGCGGCTTTCCGGCGGCGACCAGACGCTGGTAGAGTTCGCACAGCGCCACGTTTCAGCGGAAGCTGGCCGGCAGGGCTGCCGTGTAGAGGGCATGCTACACGCTGGTGCGTCCACCACCGATGCGGCGTAGGCCCTTGTGCGTGCCGGAGTCGTGATCGAGCGGCGCGAGGCCTGCCAGGCAGGCGGCTTGCTCGCGTGACAGCTGCCCCAGCTCCGGCATGTCGATCAGCAGGGTCAGCGCGGTGCGCCGCCGGCCGATGCCCTCGACGCTCTGATAGTCGATCGGTCAGGCCGGGCGAGGCATCGACCTCGGCCACGAACCACTTCATCTCGGCCTTGAGGAGGCGCTGCAGCCGCTAGACCTCGCGGGTCTGCGCATTGCCGTGTCCTGGGTCAGCATCCCTCGACGCAGCGCAGGGTTGCCGTCCTGGTCGAGGACGAGGCTGCTCTGACCGCCCCTGTCGTCGTATTGGCTCTCCAGTACGGACGCTACGGCTACCGTCGGATCACGGCCTTGCTCCGGCGTCATGGCTGGAAACGTGAAGCGACTCGGACGGATCTGGGGACGGGAGGGGCTCAAGGTCCCGGCTCGCCGGCCTAAACGGGCGCGCCTTTGGCTCAACGACAGCTCCTACCTTCGCTTACGGCAAAAGCGTCCCGAGCACGTCTGGTCCTACGACTTCGTCGAACATCGCACGCACAACGGGCGCAAGTACCGGATGTCGAACCTCATCCATGAGTTCACCCGCGAGTGCCTTGCCCCGCGCCGGATCTCGATCATCAGCACGGCGTCGCTCCTGGCCCGTGCCGGTACGATATCAGACCAAAGGGACACGACTGGGGTTCAGTTCGAGCCGGTGGCAAAAACCGCTGCGTTCTGTTCGCCCATGGACGGCATTCGTCCGGGTGTGTCAGTGGACCATACGCTTGCCCTGAGGGGACAAGCGTGTACGACGGAAGTCGTCAATCGAAATTGAGGCCTGTTGCCCTCAGACGGCTACTGCAACCACCACTTAGGTGGACCACAATCAGAGCGCAATACGGGCGCAACATCCCTGAGGGAAGGCTACGTAGATGCAACAATAAGCACAACCATCTTGCTTCTAAAAATACGTTCATCCACGTTTGACGGTTAGCCTGCATAATTCTTTCGTCGGTGAGGTGTCTCCGATTGCCGCTCGGTCACATACCATACGTTCTACACGTCGACGGCGGCAGTCCAGATCGAGCCAAAGTCGCTCTCGGAGGGCTGAAGACCAGCGGAAGTTTCGCGTCGATGAGCCCGTTTGGTCCGACAAAGGGAGGATTTGGCATGGGGTCAGCGGTTTCAACAGCCGCGATAACAGCCTGATCGAACGCAATAATTCCTTTACTTTGCTCGATATTAATATCGCTGACACTTCCATCTGCCGACACGTTGCACCGCACGATGACCTTCAGAGGCGAAGAAAAACGTGTATTTGGCGGATACATGAGGTGGCAGCGGATATGCTCAGCTGTAGCTTGAGCCCATTCGTTAACGGTCTCTGCGTCACATCGCTGTGCGGCGGCAAAAGAGATCAAACCGACCGAAACTCGAATAAAATTTATCAGCCGCCGCATATTAAGACCTTCATGGCGTTGCCATTTTCTATTAATTCCAAACGAGATATTCTGGAAGACTGGAGAGACCATGGTCCATGGTTCTCTTGCTGTTCAAGGCCGACCTAGCCGTCTTGACAGTTCACATCCAGGACAAAAGCGGCAGCCCGACAGAAAAGCCGCCGCTTCTGAAGCCTATCAGTGATGAGCAGCAGCCAAGCTCGGCTCATGGGCGGATTGAGCGGCCGTCACGAGATGGGATGACGAACTCGAGCTGCTCGTCATGGTCGACATCGCCTGGATCATTCGGTTGACACTCGCAGAGTGTGCGTCGTCTGCCGTGGATGTCGTACTCGAAAAGGTCGTGGAGGCAGGTGGAGTAACCGCCGTTGCTGCCAGGTGGTCAGGGCTACCAGCGATGTCCGAAACGAAATCGGCTCGCGAGATTGAACCGGCCGTTAGCGATTGAGACCAGGCCGAGAGTTCCGCTGACGTGGGGGCACGGTTCAAACCGTTCTGAAACATCTGGGCGACAAATTGGGAATCGTTCAGAGTGCCGTAACGGTCTTGAAACTCCTGAGAGGTGATCAAAGCATTCGCGATCTGATAGTCTGTCAGCCCCCCATTCAGCAAGAGATTCGTATTGGAAGCGGAACCGTCGCTATCGGCATGTCGGCCCAATCCGGTAATATAAAGACTGTCGACGATGTTCTGAGCGACGGCACGATCCGTCGTGCGATCGATCGAGAGCGAACCAGAGAAGTTTTGCGTATTGTTGGTGACGGCGTGCGTGTTCCCGATTGTCAAATGTTCTGCGCTACTAGCTAATGTATTCACGAGACTAACCCGACCGGCCTTGCTAAATCCAACCTTATCGATCCATGCATTCAGTTCCGACAACTCCGCCGAACGGCCGTAGGCGTTGCGATACATCTGCTCGACGAATTCAGCGTTCGTGGTCGTTCCGTATTTCTGGTAGAATTCTACGCCAGAGATGACCGCGTCTTCCAACCTGACAAAATTGCCATACTGATAGAACGACTGCCGTTCAGCACTCGTCAAATCACGATCCAGGATAACGTCATAGATATCATCAAGTATTGAGTTAGTTTTGCTTTCTTGTTTTAGCGTATTAACATACAAGATTGGATTCCCATCGCCGTCGCCTGGGAGTGAGTTGACATGATCCACACCGTTTTCGTCAATCGTGTGATTGCCTTCGTACAATGTCGAATAAGCGTCCTGAGCAGCAATATCGTAAGATCCGTTTCCATCCGCCATATGATCTTCGAGATCGATGGCATCTACGTCCCCGTCTCCATTGAAGTCGTGTAAGATGGAGGTCTGGCGATCATCGGCGCTGACGGTCTTGATATCCCGAGCCGATAGCTTCGCGTTAGAGTCGTAGTAAGTGACGGTTGTCGTTTTTACGCCGCTGGCGAGAGTTGCGTCCTGCTCGAGCACATCCACCTTTCCGTCTCCGTTGAAATCCCTGTTTATATTTATGCTGAGTCCATTTGACGATACTGTTGTGATCGCTTTGCTTTTTAATGTTCCGTCTGAGTAGGCAGATCTTACGGTATTCACGCTTGAACCATCGGCGTTGAATACGGTTTTATTGGAGAAAGATTCGTCGGCGACCCCATCTCCGTTCCCGTCGATCGTCCCCGTGATGCTGTACCCGTTCGCACTCGTATTTGTGACGATTTGATCTCGGAGTGAACCATTCGAGTTGAAATCGCTTCGTGTTTGCGTCGTGCTCCCGGACTTGTTAATCACCGATACCTGTGACTGAGAGGCATCAACTGCGCCGTCGCCGTCGTAGTCAAAGGTGATATTCAGTGATCGGCCGTCTGCGCTCGTTATCGTCCTGGTTTTATCTCGAAGCTGGCCAGCCGCATCGGTCGTCCAAATTACATCAGTACGGCTTCCGTCCGTCGTAAAGGAGGTCGACTTATATTGGTCGAAATGACCATCCCCGTCGGTATCGCGTTGAACTGTCGTACTAAGTTTATTCGCGCTGATCGTTGTAACATCTTTTTCTTGCAGCGAGCCCGTCTCGGAATTTTCAATGTACGTTTCCGTGGAGCTACCATCCGCGTTGATGACGGTTGCATCTGTGATATTGTAAATGCCCAGGCCAAATTCATCGAGTTTCATCGATTTTGAAAGTCCGTCAGCGGACTGCGTCGTCACCATCTTGTTAAGCAAATAGGGGCCATTGCCATCACTATTGAATGTTAGCACCCTCGTTTCCGTCGTTTCGCCGCCGGCCGAAACGGTGACGACATCGGTTGTGACATGGTCGATCGGGATTCCTTCATTTGATCCCGTGACCGTAATCGCCTTCGATAAACCGTTGGCGCTGGTTTGGGTGATGATCTTGCTAAAATCTCCGTGGCTGTCCGGTTGGATCTTCGAGTTCATATTGGTGTCGGTGTAGGTCTCGGTTTTGCTGCCATCGGCGTTGATGATGATGATATCGGTTTGGGTTTCATCCAATTTGCCGTCGGCGTCGATATCGAGATTCTCTGTGTAGGATAATCCATTTGCCGACGTAGTTTTTGTAAGGACTTGTATTAAACCTCCTGAGGTGCTGTAGGATTTGTCTGTATCGACTTGGGTGCCATCCGCCTGCGTCACGACCGTCTCGACGTCGTCATTCGTACCAGAGCCATCGATATCCCGACGGGTGGTGATAGACTTCCCGTCTACGCTGGTCGTCACGGTTTTTTGGTCAATCAACGTCCCCGAACTGTTCCGCTCCGAGACTGTTTCCGTGGTCGTTCCGCTCGAATTCAGATTTGTGACATCGTCGGAGGTCAAGTCATCGACACCGTCGCCATCAAAATCATCGACAACGGTCTTCGACAGTCCATTTCCCGACGTTGTCGTAACGGTGCTGTTCAACGTGGTGCCATTCGCAGCTTGTGTCACTGTCGTGGAACGGCTTCCATCCTTGTTCAGGGAGGTCACGGAGTTCGTCACGAGATCGACGATGCCATTGCCATCTGCATCGGATTGAGTGACGGTCGACAGGCCCGATGCACTGGTTGTGATGACATTTCTGCTGCGAAGGACGCCTTTCTGTCCGAGAGACGACACGGTATCGACGCGGCTCCCATCGTTCTGAAGCACTGTTATGTCGCTTGTCGTCGTATCGCTCGTACCGTCCGCATTGACGTCGTTTTGGATCGTCGTCGCCAGCCCGGTAGCGGAGGTTGTCTTGATGGCGGTCGCGACCGCGCTGCCGTCAGGGCTGAAGGTCTTAGTGGTGTCGATGGTGCTACCGTCGGCCTGTCGATCGATCGTTTCCACGGTGTCGGTTTTACCGTCCCCATTCACGTCACTCGTGATCGTGGTGGTGTCACGATCGGCGCTGAGCGCTGTAACGGTTTTGCTCTGCAGCGCACCGTTGGCACTCTTCGTCAGTTCCGTCGTGACCCTGTTACCGGCCGTATGATTTACGGTTGTTGCGGTCGAGGTGAACTCGTAGGTCCCATCCCCGTTGATGTCGCTCTGCGTCGTGGTGCTGAGCTTGTTCGCACTTGTGGTGACGATGGATTGGCTCAGAAGGGCGTTCGAGCTGCTGCGGTCGCTCGTGGTGACGGTCGAACTACCATCGGCGTTGACGACCGTCTGGACAACGGCCACGTCATCGGTTTTCCCGTCACCATCGATATCGGTCTTCACCGTTTTCGTCAGTCGGTCCGCGCTCGTGGTCGTCGTGGCCCGGTTCAAGAGGGTCGCGCCGTTTGGCGTATAGTTCGAGACCGTCTCGGTGACGGAGCCGCTGCCGTTCAGCACGACTTGGTCGACGCTATCGACATTCCCGTCTCCGTCGGCATCGGTGCTTGTCGTTCTCGTAACCCCATCGGTATTTTTCGCGATGGTCGTCCGGTCGAGCAGGATACCCTTGAGGTTCGTGTCCGTGATCGTCTGGGTGCGGCTCCCGTCGGCCCCGACGACCGTGGCATCGGTCCGTGTGACGTCGGCAGTGCCGCTTCCGTCAATGTCCTGTCTGGTCGTTGTGCTGAGGCCGTCCGAGGTCATCGTGGTTGCCAGGGATGAGAGCAGCGAACCGCCTCCTCCCCTGCTCGATACCGTCGTCGTCGTGGCCCCGGCGGAGGCACGGACGATGGTCGATGATTGGGTGGTCTCGTACACCCCGTCGCCATCGGCATCGGTCTTGATGGTCTGTGTCAGCGAATCCGCGCTGGTGGTGGTGATCGTTCGATCCCTCAGCGACGCGTCTGCATTGATGTCGGTGACGACTTGTCGACGTGATCCGTCACTTCCGGTCGTCGTCACGTCCACGGTTGTGAGATCGTACGTCCCGTCACCATCGACGTCCGAGTTGGTCGTTCCCGTCTGGCCGTCGGCGGAGACGGTGTGGATCACCGCGTCGGCCGTGGAACCGTCCGGGTTCAAGTCGGTCACGGTCAGGCTTTTCGCTCCGCTTGACGCCGTTACGTCGACCTCCTTCTGATCCACCACACCGTTCCCGTCCGGATCGCGCAGGATCGTGATCGTCTTGCGGTCGGCGCTCGTTGTCGTCGTCACCTTGTCCTGAAGAATGCCGGACGCATTGGCGTTGGTGAGGGTCTCGGTTCGGGACCCATCGGCGTTGTTCACCGTCAGGTCGGTCTGCACGATGTCGATGACACCGTCACCCGATGTGTCGAAGGTAAGGGTCCTCTTCAGCCCGTCCGCAGAAACGGTCGATACGGTCTCCGATGCCAAGCTTCCATCGGCATTGAATGCCCTGCGGTCGATCACGGTCGATCCATCCGCGGGCCGGGTCGTCGTCGATTTTACCGCATGCCCCGTCGCGTCATAGGCGAATGTCACTGTGGCGGCAGTACCGGTAGTGCCGTTCGTTTTGGTGAAGGTCGTTTCGCCGTCAACCGATGAGCCGTCGGTGAACACCTGGCTTGTCTTATCGGACGTCAGGTCGATCGAACGAACACCGGCCTGGGCGAGCGTCTTCAGGGACGTCGTGCCATCGGCATTCGTGACCATGATCTTGAAGGACGAAAACTGGGCATCGCCCGCATCGAGCTGACCGTTATGGTTCGTATCGAAGATGTCGCGGAGCGCCTGCATGTCCGTGGTCGCGGTGGGATCCCACTCTGTGAAAACGACCTCGTTCTGCTGCGTGATTTTGCCGTCGCCATCCGCATCGATCACCAGCACACCATTGCCCGCTCCCGCCCAGGCGGTTTGGTGCTGGTATCCATCCCCCGCCACATCGAAGAACGTATTCGAGGAGGTCAAGGGAGTGACGGAAATACCGTTTCCCGTCAGGTCCAGAACGATGGGACCGAAGAGATCGCCGCCACCGAAGCCGCCGTCGCCGAAGTCGTTTCCAAAATACCCAGATCCATTACCGTTGTATGCATTATTGAAATAATCATAGGTCGAGTCAGGCAGTATGTAAGAATTATCTGGATCACTATAAGCGAATTGATTGGAACCTGCCGCAGCTGACGTATCGATGGAAGGCACTGTGTTAGCCATTCCATTATTTCCGTCGACTGGGACCTCAAGCTGAGGCATCGGCGCAGATGCCCCCGTGGGGTTGCCAAGGGCTGTGTTATCTGTCGCTACGCCGGTTTGATTGATACCCAGAGCAAAGGTTTGGCTAGTACTTTGAGAAGCGTAATCAAAAGCGTTAGATGGGCCCGTATTTGTTAGCCCTGAGCTAGCATCAACTTGCGTAGTGCTTCCACCAATCGCTGATACGACTCCGTTATATACACCCGCAACGGCAGCCTCACCAAAGATCCCACCAAACACGCCGCCCGCGACAACGCCTATGGCACCGCCTATTAGATTACCGACACCCGGCGCAACACTGCCGCTTAAGAAGCCTCCCTCGCCAAACGTGACTGCACCCGCCATAGCACCAATAAGCACGCTTCCACCAGATCGTCCGACAAACTGTGCAGCCGATAGCCCAGCCCCATACTGATCATCCTTATCCACTTGGTCTTGAATCTGACCGTAGGTCGAGAACGCGTCGATGGTTATACCCGCAGCACCTAAAGCCGCGCCACCCAGACGTAGACCTTGTCCTATTGCTCGCGGTGTGCGTACTTGGCTCTTTAGGATTGCGAAATTATCAGCGTCAGACGGCACTTGAATTCCAGTCGTGCCACCTGTCGTGCCCCCTAATTTCATTTCACCGGATTTTACTTCGGTATACTCCTCTATCGCGCCTTTAATAAAATCTTTTCGCTTTGTGTAAAGATCAAGCGTCCGCGGCCTCCCACGAGTGCTGGTCATTCTTAAAATTGAACCACTCCCCTGATTTATCTCCATTCTGGTGATCGATGACCCATGAGCATTGCTTTGCCGGGCAGCTTCAGCAATAACGGCAAGGTTTCCGTTTTGATTATTAACACGTATTGTGCGCGGAGTGGGGGTTGTTGAACCGGGGGCTATTGGGTAAGGCGTTTCATTAAACGATATTCCTGCTCGCCGCAGGGCATCCGGAAGTTGTTCAATCGGCCCGCCCGCTAGCGAATAGGGGCTTGTATAAAAAGCATAATTGAATACTTGAGCTGGATAATTATATACTATATTTGTTCCTACAAAATAAGAACCCAGCCCTCCAGCGACCGTTGCAGATGAGGTATAATTATAGCGGCTCATTGTTCGAATCTCCAAATATGAAGGGGAGGGTCTCGTCTGAAGCTCTTGCCATATACAAGACAGACTTAATTATACTTATGATTCTTCCTGGCACTTTATCACTTTTAGTCGCACCAATAAGACTTGCCTTGCGATAATCCATCGCAGCCCTGAATGTATTTGTGATCACGCCAGCTTTCCAGCCACGTGGCAGGCCAGAGATCGTCGGTCGCAAATAACCAGGCCCACAAAATGTTGCTTCTTCTTCCAGATGCCCTCTATATATATCCCAATAATACCCAGGCCGCCGCGCAATCACGTATTCTCCTATAAACGTCCCGATGTCGATTATTGCGTTGTGTCCAGCAAGTTGCCCAACCCAAAGCGGTTTATAAGTTTCAAATGCATATCGGTCATTCATTTCTCCGGCAGTCAGACCGCCTGCGAAATTATCCATCCAATGGCTCAGGGTTTCGATTCCTTGAGGATCAAAGGTGATCTTCACGCGGAAGTGCTTCCACAGCCATTCAGTCAGGTAACTGAGCCTCTGGCTCTTAGAACTCATAAAATAATCAAAGTTCTCTCTAACAGAAGCTTCCGGCAAATCCCGCTCGCTGTTTTTATGCGGGACATCGTAAAGTGGATACGATGCTAATGCCCGCCGCAGCCGCAAATGTCTGACCCATAGATGTGGGTAAACGAATTGAAATTTCATGCGATAGCTCCATTGCGTTCAGCAAGCTTCTGATTGAACAGTTTTAAAATAGATCTGCTCTTCTCAGATAAATTGTAATTTTATTTATTTATTCCAGTGGCTATTAAACATGTCTCTCTGGACGGAATCATATAGAATAATAATTCTTCCGTCTAATCTGCCTTTGCTAATTAATAATTTGACCTTGTCGCCATTCTCTAAATAGCTATTACAAAAATCATGAACTCTAGTTTCTGCATATCCAAGTTTCGTGTTTATTTTAATCAAGCATCCGGGACCGCCAGATCTTTCGGTATACCGAGACGTCGCGATTATTGTTCCTTCGATCGATTCGGAAGGGAGACCGTACAGATTTATAATAAGATAGCCGACGTAAGCGGTGATGCATATCACTGTTGCGATCATTATTCTGGCGGATGTCCATCGATACTTATCTATCATGCCATTCGAATCACTTTTCCGTCAGATCAATTCACTTGATATTTTGATGAGCGAGATATGATGGTCTTCAGTGTTTCGCTTTTGGTTGTTTCCGGCTGAGTTTACATTCGATGGAATGTGTATTGTCAATGTCTTTGAAATAAACATAGATATCCATTATTATAGATCTCTTCTGCCGAGTTCGACTTTGCAAAATAGAAGTAGATAGCTGATAGATCTCCATAAAGCGAAAGCTACGACGACAACAATAATTACAATCTTAATGCCATCATCCTCGCTTTCTAATAGTGTAATAATGCTATTAATCATCGCCAGCCAATAAAAAATCTCAAGAAAAACTATCACAGGTATCGCTAAGTGATAAAAAAGTTCTGTTTTTATTGCACTAAAAACACATAGCGCCACAACAATTACTATAACAATACATAGACATGGAATTTGAAATGCATAAAAGAATGGGACTACAAAAGACCCGCAAAAAATAAGCGAGTGAACGCATAAAGTCTTCAGGTAGAAACCAAAAACTTTACTCTTATGAGCCGAGCTGTCGCGGTAAAATATATTACATAAATTTGCCATGATGCTTTTACTCGAGTTCATCGGTCTATTCCATATAATAGCTCTATCCTCCTGTCGCCCCATGGCGGAATGACTGAGCGCGATGAATACGAGCGTCAGTTGGAGCAGATACTTCGTCTAGGCGCAGTCCGTATCATAGGGCGAAAGTGGTGGCCGACAAAGTTTAAGTGGTTCGGCAATTCGCCCTATTGTCAGAAGGGCAGAGCAAAAAGGGGGTATCCATAGCCCCGGAATGTCGGCGGCATTGACCGCCTGAAGATGCCCTCGATAGACGCGACGAAAGGGCCAATAACTCGTTGGCCTACGCGACCGCGGTGGGAATCTCGTCGATGTTCGTGGTCCAGTCACGCTTCCCCACGATGCCGGTTACCTATCACAGCGCCTATAATCCGCTCAGATCAGGATGCGCTCGATCTCGTCTCGGTTCATCTCGTCGGAGCGCCGGTCATAGAGCTGCGTGGTGCGGATCGAGGCGTCATGGGCGATCACGGCGGCACGTTCCAGCGTGCCGCCGTCCTTCAGCTAGGCGGAAATGCCGGTGGCCCGTGAGGTTTCGTTGCCGATCCGCGTGGCGATGTCGACCGCCTTGGCTCGTTACTACACCATCGCTTAGGCGTTGGCACTCGGCAGGGCTGCGCGGGTTAGGTGTGCATTCCCGCGATGCGGTGGCATAAGTTTAGCTGAAGCTGCCGTACATCGGGAAACGTTATGGGACTGGTCATTCACGACTGCGCCACGACCACGCACGCGGTCAGAGCAGCGCTACAGCGACCGAAAGCTCCGACCAAAGATCTTGCCGCGCAGCATGAACTGCATCCCAAAGAGTGAATGTTACCGTCGCTATGTTACCGGACAGAAATATTAAACCTTTCGCGCAAGACATCGCCAAGCGGCGTTATTAGCTCGACTATAACAGTGTCATCTCCCCTGAATCCTGGATTAGGCGTATAGAAGAGCTGCGTAACTGGCACTTTCTGCAGATTGCATCGCGAGCGGGTGTTCGTGGTCGGATAACTAGGATAATCACGATTTTGCTGAACATATATTTCGCCATTATGCGGCGAATCAATGATATTTACCGCCGTACCACCTAGTGATTTACAAGTTTGATCAAGAGAACTCATTGTTCCCAATTTTAACGTATGCCCGGCCGCTACGACTTTCGCGATAGTAATAACTTGACCTGGTGACGCAACAGCAATAGACGACATCGATATTTGCATCATTAAGAGTAGGAAAAGAACTTGGCGCATTTTAGCTCCTCATCAGTTTTCTATATTTTGTTTATGTCGCATCGCCTTGTGTAACAAGGCCAATCACAATTATGTGATTCAAATACCCTAATCTCTTATGGAGAATTATGTCCGTTTTTGTTGTTTTGCCGGTTTATTATCAGAACGCAGCCTTCGAATCACAATCTTTTTCTATCGTGATCAACATCGGGCATTGATGTAAATGTTCTTTGGTTACCTGCCCGAGGCATACGTAAATCTGGCTGCTTCTTTGGACGGGAACGACGCTGCAGGATGATCGGGACGGGTGGGGACCAAGGAGCGCATCCGAGTAACCCCCTCGATGGTGGGGCCCGAGGGTGATTCATTCGGTTCATGCATCGGTCGTTACCTCGAAGCGTTGGACCGGGCAGACCGCGAACAAAGCGACGTCGCCGAGGCGCGTACGACACGGCTCACGGAGAAGATCGCGGGCCTGTGCGTGGAGATCCAGATTCTGCGGGCGATGGGCAAGCAGGTCGAGGCTGGGCCCGACGGCCAAGTCTCGCTGACCAATTCCGACGCGCGCTCCATGGCGACCAGTGGCAAGGGCAGCGGGCACGTCGGTTACAACGTCCAGGCGGCGGCGGATGCCGAGCATCTGAGAAACCGCCCGGCTGTACAGAGCCGCCCGCTCTTCATCGACCTCGAACCGAAGTTGGGGGATCCGGACCGGCTTCTCGAACTGGAGATCCGCCATGCCGTCGATGACGGCACCTTTCTTCCGTGGGATCTTGGCAAGGCGACGGGTGTGCCGCCCGTAAGGTGCGCATCAAGGGCGTCCGTGAAATCGGGGGAGGGTTAGCTTCACGACATGGCGTGCCCGCTTCCTTGCCCAGCGCCTTAATGGTCTCGTCGATCTGCCCCGCACCGGTGCGTCGCGTGCTGTCGCGGACACGGCCATATAAGGGATGGTCACCCTCACGCTGGAGAGTCAGTCGGAGAACGCCACGCACTGGTCGACACGCGCTATGGCCCGCCAGGTCGGCATGTACCAGAGAATGGTCTCGCGGGTCTGGCGCGCTTTCGGGCTACAGCCCACAAGACTCAGACCTTCAAGCGGTCGACCGATCCCGCCTTCGATAAGGTCCGGGACGTCGTTTGCCTGTACATGGCCCCACCGTCGCGCCGTTCTCCGYCTGCCGTAGGGCGAAGGCGATCTSTTCGTTCGTGAAACGCTTGCGAGACATGGCATCCACCCTCCTTCAGGGTTCAGGATGCCCGAAAAACGTGCGCTCAGCGCGGACCAGTTTGCTGGGTCTTACCTTGCTTAAATTCCTCAAGATGCCAAGCTAATTTCTTCGGAGAACTCATCCGCTTGAAATTGCTTCAGGAGCTTGCGCGCCGCGAACATGTAGATGCGCTGCTCATCATCACCTGCGGCGATCTAAATCGACTGCGACGAGACGATAGATTTGCTAATTTCGAGCAATCCAACGCAGCCGTCGAACGCAGTGTAGTGATAAACGAAGCCGTCATATGTTTATCGAATTGTCCGGATTGGAGCATGCACGGCCATCTAATTAATCCCCGAGAATTGGCCCGCTCGATTGACTGCGCATCGCGTTAGGCCGTTAGGAGCGCCATCGCTTCCTCTAGCGAAGAAGGTTGATCCGAGCGGCAAAGAGATATGATCAGCGCGAGCGCGAGCGAACCGAATATTCTCGGTGCCGAGCCGATTTCACCGTGCACCATGCAAGTTATGTTAAGAACCCCACGTGGACGAGCATCTATGTTTACCTGCTCCACGCCTGAAGAGATCGCAGCAGCATATTCCGGCAGGCCCCCGATCGTTATTAAGTCTAACGAGCTAGCGAGTGCGTCCCCATAAATGCGCTTAGAGTCGGGAGTATTAACCGGGACGATGACCTCAAATTCATCCCTCTCGGTCGATTGATACTCTCCGCCTAACAAGCCGTAATGGAACGAAGCGCCAAAGGGCTGGAAGACCTCGATCGCGACACGCCGCCACTGAGCAATGGCGGAGCCTCCTTCGAAAATATGCGTTTCGCGGGCCGTCTCGTTGGATAGAAGAGCATCGCCAGGTAGGTCGTCGAGCCAGATTCTGGCTTTCCTCCCAAGCTTATTTTTGAACTCTAGGCACGGCATTATTATATACTCTTGGCCTTATTCTAGTCGAACTTAATTTGCTCCAGCACAGATCGACAATAACTCTGCTAGACACGGGCTTTGAGGTAACTACATGTCGAGGCCTTCTTTCTCCAGATCATTCCTCATGCGAGCCGAGAACTCGACGATTTGGTCTCGATCGAAGCCACAATAGGTCGGCAGCGAGGTATTCGGTAAAAGCTGAGCCAAAGCCGCCCCGCAACGAATTATGTAGCGTAGCTCCTCTGCAGTAACTTCAATCTGCATCTTCATCATCCTCAATCAATTGCCTGCAGCCTGGGACTGGATCATACCCCGGCAGGCGCGCATATCGCAGTACTTGGGAGTTTAGATAGTCTTCCCAGCCGACGCCCTATGATGACTGAGCGCGTCAGTATCGTGCACTTGACTGAAGCCTAAGTTTATTGGAGGCGTTAAGCTCAATGGGTCAGGACGATGCCGTCAAGCATGCCGATCATCGGACGCGTACCTCTGACCATGAAGGCGTGCCGGTCGACGCCTCGACACTGGCAAAATGGGATGGGACCTTCACAACCGACCTGTCACCGCTTATTGCCTGGATCGAGGACCATGTCCAGAGAGCCGACCGCCTTCATCTCGACGATACCCCGGCGCAAGTCAGGTCACTCACTCCGGGGCTCGCACAAAGCACCCGCTATGCTCTAGCCAGCTCCCACAAAGTCTCAAATTCCGCTGCAGAAATAGTGCTAGGCTTGAATTCAGGATTAGCTGCTATTTCTTCCAAAGGCGGCAACGGTTCAATGCTGAGACTCGTGCTTCCAGAGCGCTCGCTTTGATGCGCGAAGTCCATTCGACCGTCGGCATATACTTCGACTTTACGAACTTCCCATAGATCATGATTCAGCTCACTGTAAAGTAACACTGGAGTGTCGTTTAGAGAGTGAAGCCATCTAGTTTTGACATATTTCATTTCAATGGAACCATTCCGCTACTTAGCAATCGGCCTGTTAAATCAAGCGGCCTCTCGTTAGGAATAACATAGACACCCGAGCGCCCTTGCACAGCGCCCAATCCTGTCACATCGATCTCGACATAATGCGTAAAGCGACTGCCTTGGAACGGCTGACCGAGGAACTCTCTCGACAACTGAGCTGGTGTCTTCGTACCAGGCGCGATATTAGAAACATACTGGCCATTACCGTATCGAACATCCTTAGTTCCCGCGCGCCAAAGAGAAGGGTTGAGCGATTCGCTCTCTGTGATACCAGCGACGCAGGCCGAATTAGTATAGTGATATAGGAAAGATCGACAGTGTGTTGGATGGTGCCACGAAAGTGGTCAAAAGGAGCTGCCACCCTGAGGGAAACACCCTTACAGTCGAGAATGCAACAAAGCCTGGAAGACCACGGGTGATTGTCGACGAGTCGACTGGGCAGCGGTTTATTGCTGCAATCAATCCGAGAAGTAAGTCACTATGAATCATGCCATTGAACAAGCGATTGAGCGCTTTGTCTCGGGAATGGACGTCTCGATCGAAACAGCAAACTACATCGAGACAGTCCTTGACGATGGCTTTCCTAGTGACGATTATGTGCAACAAACGGTTGAGATGCTTGCAATGTACCGCCCTGGAGGGGAAGAGTTTCTGTTTGATACTGGGGCGATAAAGCAACGTCTGATCGAGACCGCCAAATATCTACGGCGGACTACATAGCTATACACTGAGACGAGCAAAGGATGGACTTAGATGTTCATTCAGTTGCCTCGCCCTCACGCCAAGGCTTGGTAGCCCCATGCACTAGCTTGTGATGTGGCAGCTGTGACCCATTCCATGAGTCGATTTGATCCCCACAAACATCGCATTCAGCGGTATCCTTGTCGCGGAAGATGATTTTTGTGTACGTCACTTCGTACAGAGCACCGCACCGGTCGCATGTGATTGTGTCTGGCATGGCGACACTATGCCAAGAGGCCCTAACCGTTCCAAGGCTGGGCTAATCCTGTCAAATTTCAAACTGACACTACGACTCGCGGGTCGTTCGTATGACCTTTCCATCCTGCAGGAAATCGACGCGAGCCGGGCAGATCGAAAGCTCGGCGGCAGAATTGCGAGTGTTGGCTCCCATCGAGCAGATCTCGCCCGCAAAGGCGATACTCACCAGATAGGTCTGGCCACTCAACTCGAACCGGGCAGCATGGATCTGATGGAACGGCTTGCCGGCAATCTCCCGCTGCCACAGGGGTGCGACAAGCGGCGTGAACTCCGATGGGTGGCGCAGATCCGAATAGACCATCTTCCGTCCCGGTAAGCGCGAAAACAAACGAGATTGGGCGGGGTATGAATCGCTGTAGGCTCCGGACTCATAACCAATAGCTGACGGTTGCCGCGATGCAGACGGCGGCGAGATAGTGGGTTGCAAGCCTGTCGTATCGTGTGGCGATGCGACGGAAGTCCTTGATGCGGCCGAACATGCGCTCGATGGCATTGCGGCCCTTGTAGAGGACTGGCGAGAAGCACGGCTTCCAGCGCCGGTTGGACTTTGGCGGGATACCTGCCTCGGCGAGGCGCTCGGTGTAGCGGATGCTGACGTATTGCGACCCGCGGTCGGAATGGCAGACGAGACCGCCGCCGGCGAAGGGGCGGCGCTCGTGCAGGGCCTGCTCCAGGGCATCGAGCACGAAGTCCGCCTGGGCCGAGCGCGATACGCGCCAGCCCACGATCCGACGGGCAAAAACGTCGACGACGAAGGCCGCGTAGACGAAGCCGCTCCAAGTCGCGACGTAGGTGAAGTCGGCGACCCACAGCCTGTTCGGGTGGGCGGCCTTGAACTGCCGGTTGACCCGGTCGAGCGGGCAGAGGGCCCCCGGATCAGGGATCGTCGTGCGGACTGTTTTGCCCCGCACGACGCCCTGTAGACCCATCGCTCGCATTAGCCGTGCAACGGTGCAACGAGCCGCCGTGATCCCCTCACGGGCGAGCTGCCGCCAGATCTTGCGCACGCCGTAGACGCAGAAGTTCGCCTCATACACGCGCCGGATCTCGGCCATCAGCACCGCATCCCGCTAGGCTCGGGCCGGCAGTCTTCCGTGATCGACCCGCCGCGCGGCATGGGCGTGATACGTCGACGGGGCGATCGGCAGCAGGCGGCAGATCGGCTCGACCCCGTAGGCCCCACGGTGATCGTCGATGAAGGCGATCATCGCTTGAACGGGCGGTCGAGCTCCGCCTGGGCAAAATACGCCGATGCTTTTCTCAGGATCTCGCTACGCGGTCCTTCGGTTCGTTGGCCTGCCGGAGTTCGCGAACCTCCCGCTCCAGCGCCTTGATCCGCTCGCGCTCGTCCGTCGTCGGGCTCGCTCGTTGGCCCTGGTCGCGCTCGGCCTGGCGTACCCAATTCCGCAGCGTCTCGCCCGAGCAGCCGATCTTCGCAGCGATCGAGCGGATCGCACCGTATTGAGAGTCGTGCTCGCCCTGGTGCTCCAACACCATCCGCACAGCGCGTTCACGGACCTCAGGGGAAAAAGGCGGGGTTCGCTTCGTCATGGCTCCATCCTCGCAAGAGTTGGAGCCTCCGGAAAACCCGGCGCGGTTCAGTTGGCGAGTGACTGTCTTGCGAACCCTCGCCTTCAGGCCATGCTCGCGTGCACCACGAACAATCTCACCCACCCAAAAAGAACGCCGCCCGCGCGATGCTACAGCTGGTTGGGATCCGCAGGAATGCCGTGGAACCGCAAAACCGTGATGAAACTGGCAAGCCCTGCATCGTTAGTCGCGAGGACAGCCATCCCAGCACCTACGCATACTAAATTTTGGCGGGTGAACTACCCTGATTGGTACGACTCCTGTACGAGCCGTAAGCGGTAGTCAAATCGAACAGGATCACGAAAATGTGAGTAGTGGAGTATCTTACTATGATATATTGGATAAATATGCAGTTATTCAGGAATAATTATTATTATGATAGCACAATAAGCAGATAAGTCTCAGATGACATATGCACATTATTCTTCAAGCCAAAGTTGTGCATTAAAAAGGCAGGGTGTGTCATGTGGACTATTTTCAAAGCAATCGATCGCTGGCGGGTCTGGGATAACTTACTCGATTACCCTGTATATTTGCCACCATTTCGCAGTTCCAAAATTTTTATCAGCCGTAAACAAGCCGATGCGAATTACAAATACTTCGAAAGTGTAAAGGCGGCTCGAGTTGATCTTTTGATCCGATATTTGTCTAATAGATCAGTGCATTTAAGACTTAAGCAAAGCGAACTTACTCAGCTTGATCGTTGGGTGCACCGATACGGTGGGCACCTTCTTCCAGATGGTGGAGACGTTATTTACGCTTTATCAGAATATGAGCCGGTTTGGAAGGCGGAATATCACGGGCTGAACATTATCCACGATGTCGCAATCTTAGTTGGCGACTACATCGTATCCAATAACCCGGATGCGAGTTGGGGGCTTTGGTATGGCGATGGTGACTGCCAAGCCGAGGAAATGCCTGGTTTTTATCAGCCATGTATATTTGGATTGACAAATTATGGATACAACAGACCGCTGCCGATATTGTATATAGTCTATGAACATTTTGAATCGGGTCGATTAAGACTTAAGCACGGGGTTACTCTCCCCAGAACATACGATGCGGTCGGGAATTTTGCGCGAGAAATTGGAGTGCTGGCGACAAAAGATCTTCATGGATCGGATTTTATCAATCAATAGAATACGGAATAGTGCGCTTCACCTACGGAATAAATTCAATTACAGTGTATGACCCTGACCCAGCAAACTGGTCCGCGCTGAGCGCACGTTTTTCGGGCATCCTGAACCCTGAAGGAGGGTGGATGCCATGTCTCGCAAGCGTTTCACAAGATGGGTGTCTCTGAGCCGACGTTCTACCGCTGGAAGACGCTGTTCGTCGGTATGGGTGTGCCTGAGATCCTACGGCTCAAGCAGCTGGAGGACGAGAACAGCAAGCTCAAACGACTGGTGGCCGACCTGACGCTGAACCGCTCGATGCTGATCCTCCTCCGATTTCACGGTTCTCCCGCAGTTTGCGTGGATTACGCAGCGAGGAGGACGCGGCGTCGGAGCAGGGGGAAGCCGGCGCGTCCGTACACGGTCCACCTGACCATTGCTCCACGACGTCGTCAATGTGGCGCGCACCAGGCCGGATGCGAACGTCTTGAGGGCCGGAATTTCACTGAGACGCGCCGCGTTGAGCCAGAGGTCAAGTTCGCCGGCGGGATCAGAGGGTCGGCTGCCATCGACACAGCAACGTCGCACCAGGGCGGCGAAGAGATGCGCCAGTGCACTGAGCCGGGTCGCCTCCGGGTCCTGCTCGATCCGAATGATGGCGGCGGTTGCATGAGGCGCGAGGTCCTCAATGGGCTGGGTCAGGAACCAGGCGAGTTGCTTGGGAGATGGAAGAGAGATCGCGTCAGTGATCGGCGCTGCATTTCGTGCCAGCCATTTGTGGGCGGTGCGCCGCGCCGGCTCCGTGCGACGCTTGGCGACGAAGCAGTGAACCTGCCGGTGCGAGCCGGCAAAGCCCCGCTCGCAGAGTTCGCGCCAAAGCTCCATCGCGTTCTCGCGCCCCTCAGTCATACGCTGCTCCAGATGCGCAAGATCGGGATCGAGGCGACTGGAGCCGTGGCTATGCACTGCGCGCTCAGGAAACGTCTCGGCATGGGCATACTTGCGCACCATCCCGCGTGTGAGGCCCGTCGCCCGTACGATCGCCAACAGGGGCTCAACGAGCTGAAAGCGCCGACGCACGTCCTCGTAGGTGGCCAGACGGCGTGCGCGGCTGTCACGGTTCACGCCGTTCTCGGACTCGCTCCGGCGGTAGTCTCACAGACGTTGTCCGGGCTGCCGCCCGTCTCCGATGGCGATGTCCGGCAGACATCTCAGGCGTCCATGGACGTGAGCGAGCCAGCGCTCCACAGCTTGGCGGAGATTGAGGAGAAGATGCCAGCGGTCGGCCACCTTGAGTGCTACGGGAGCGCCCATGGTGGCTGCGCGCGTATTCGGACGAGCGGTCACGCGTGATGACCGCGATACCAGGATGGCGACGTAGCCACGCCGCAACAGTCGTGCTGGATCGGTCCGGCAACAGGTCTATGGGACCTCGCACGAGATGCATCACGGTATCAGGGCTTGTGGCCATCGCCAGATGCCCGGCGAGGCGAGCGCCGGCCTCGCCACCGAGCGCGAGGCCCACTTGAGCCTGTGCATGGGCGAGACGACAGGTGCGTCGTGCGCGTGGCGGGAGAAGCCACGGCAGCGGTTCGACGAATGTCCGCCGTCGGCAGGGGCAGGATGATGGCAGTAGAAGCGGCGAACCTGAAGCCGCAGCATCACCGCCTCGCCGAAGCTTGGAAGATCGGCGGGATGCCGGACGTATCGGCTATGAACGGCAGAGCTTGGCGCGCCGCAGTCGGGACAGCGCCCACGATCCCAGCGAACATGGGCGACGATGGTGAGATGACCGGAGCGGCCGATGACTTGGTCGACGACGCAGCCCGGCAGGGATGAAGACAGGATCATCCCTGCCGTGAATCAGCCCATCGACACCGCGTCGCCGTGACCTTTCCACGCAAACTGCGGGAGAACCGTGAAACCGGGGAAGATCGCATCACCCCACTGCCACACACGCAATCATGCAGGCCAGAGCAGCGCACATCATCAAGCTACACAGTAGGAGGCCTCCGCAAATATTCTTCAATACCTGCAAGCTCAAGTTAGGGAAAACGCATTTCAGGCACCTCTCGCAGTCCGATTTCTTACGACTTACCTCAAACCTGACTTTGTCATCTTAATCGATGCGATACAAAGGTCGCCATGCAGGTCGGATTTACAAATAAAAATTGACGCGTAGATAAATCAAACGAATCACTGTAAGAATAAAGCAGGTGATTCGCATCTTTAGGTGGCGCACTATGCGCTGCGCCCAAGTGGCGCACAGCCTTCTATCGGAAGGGGACAGCTCATGAAGCACATCGGTCGCTGTGGCTTGATGGCCGGCACAGCTCTCGTGATCGCGTTGACATCCCCGAGTTTTGCCGCCGGCGATACCACCGGCACGGTGGCACAGCTCTTCATTGACCAGGGACGTGTCCTGATTACTCTTAGTGTTCCTCCCGCTGGCTCGCGGCCGGCTTGCGCAACTGGGTCATATGCGGGTGTGATCGACCTTTCCACGAGTTGGGCGCAAACGTTTTACGCGGGATTGTTGACAGCTCAGGCTCGGGGAACTCAAGTTCGCGTCTTTGGCACGAATAGCTGTACCGTCGCTGGAACAGCGGAAGACGTTGCTCGCATATATACTTTTGATAATTAGCGAATTTGGATTTATACAAAAGCGCAAATAAGTTCGATGGCGTTTCCTTAGGGCATGAAAGACTTTGCAATGAGAAGATTGCTCGCTGTCTTGGTTATGTTTCTCAGCATGACGGGTGTCGTTTCAGCTGCAGAAACGACGATCTACGCTTATGACGCCCTAGGCCGTGTCACCGCGTCATCGTCCAGCGGGTCGGTGAATAGCGGCCTTGTCCTAGCCTACAGCTACGATCCCGTTGGCAACCGAGTCTCTTACGTAGTTTCAGGCTCTGAGAACAAGGGTGCACCCGAGCGAATCGTGGTTGTCGTACCCATTGGCGGCTTCAAAGTTATCCCGATTAATCAATAGTTTAGACGACCTCGATCCTGCCACAGGGTATTCTGCGGCAAGCTCATACACTGCCGACATCGAGCGGGGAGCGATCATGCGTCCAAGGCAGCGGACTACGGGTGGTTTCATCGGGGTAGTGGCAGCGGTGGCGTTACACGCCACCGCCTGGCTGACTCCAGCAATGGCGCAGGATATGCCACCCGCACCTGGGTGGAGGCAGATCGAGCTGCCGGCGATCTCGCCAGATGATGCCGAGCGTGTCCTTCAGTCTCGGCGGCCAGATCCAAGTCTCAACTCCGGTCTCCCGGCGTCGCTCAGGCCATCTCCATCGAATGTTCCGCAGTCCGGTGCAGAACAAGCCCTCGCACCATCGCCTCTGGCTGGACCACAGATACCTGTCTCCGTGGTTGAACTGGCGCGAGGTCTCAAAAACGACCCGTTCCTCATATACGAGCATGTCCTTAATAACATTGATTATCTTCCGATCTGGGGAGTCCTGAAAGGTTCGACCGGCGCGTTGATCGATGGCCAAGGTAGCGCAATCGATATTGCTCAGCTTACCGTCGAGCTACTCGCCGCAGCCAATCCAAGTTACGCTCCGACGCTGGTTCGAGGCACAATCCAGATCACGACGGCACAGGCCCGTGCATGGCTCGGGCTTGATACAACATCGACGTGTGCCCTGGCGGACCGGTTCGTAGGCGGAGGAATACCGACCAGTACCGATGCCACGGGGGGCGCTGGGGGCACAGTGTGCACCGGTGGGAGCACCATCCAGATCTCTCATGTCTGGGTTCGATTTACCGCTGGCGGAACGACTTACCAGATCGATCCGAGCTTCAAAACGCATACAATAAAAAGCGGTCTTGCCAATCTCGGCGCGATCCTCGGTTACGATCGATCCGAATACATTGATGCAGCCTGCACTGGCACCGGGGTTAGCTGTGCCGCGAAGATCACTACATCGCTCAATCGTGCACAGATCCTCGCTGAGAACCCTGCAACCGGGCCAAGTCTCCCCAAATATGCCAAGGCGATGCTCGCCCACCTGAAGGCAAATAACATCTACGATATGGCCGATGTTATTGGCGGAGCGACGTTGCCGCCGACAACAGCAACCGCGCTGCCGTCCAGTTTGCCATATCCAGTCACGACGGCAACTCCGTTCGTGCTCGACAATACCTATAGACCGACACTCCGCGTGCAGTTCTCGGGCATCGATCAAATCCTGTCGGCGGATGTGATCTACGGCAAGCGGCTGACACTCTTCTTTGACGGCTCCGGAACGCCTCAGCTGAGGCTCGACGGCACGGCGGTTGGCGGTGCCGGTACGGCGATTCCAATCGGCACGACGGGGACTATTACACTCACCATCTGTCACCCTTACGTCAGTACCACCTGCGAGAATGGAAGCACGTGGGTGAACTCTGGTGCGAACCAACAGTTCATTCAGACCCTGATAAGTGGCGACTCTTACGTGATCGCATCAGGTTGGGGGCCGGTCAGCAGCAACATGGTCGCCTACCATCACGAGGCGCTCACGAAGAACCGCAATGCTCCGGGAGCTGCGGCAACCGACGAGCCGGTGATGGGCGAGGCGCTTGCGACACTTTCCTACACCTGGATCGCCCAGACCAACAAAGTCGCCGAATTCATCCTACAAATTGGCCGGGTGGACACATTCTATCATCACCAGGTTGGCATTGCCGGCCATACGGGAGCAACAGGGGGTCCCTATGTTGATCTACCCGGTAATGTCATCAGCCATTTTCCGCTTGCTCGGAAATCCGATGGGACAAGGAACAGCGCGAAAAACCAACAGGCCTTTGTTCATGCCCTTATGCACTCGAGCGTCCTAGAATCGTCCACCATTCAACAGATCATGGGGACATCTGCCGTATCGACAGCAAAACTCATCGATATTGGCATGAGCCTGGCAAACGAAAACCAGCTATATGACTTTCAGTCCTGCAACGACTATAGATCTAATGCAGGCAATCTGACTGGCTACAGGATATCTTTAATAATACAGTTTGAAAACAATGTCTGCACAAGCGGCGTCGATCCGATCCGCACGATTGCACCGCGCCACGGCGACTTGACCGATCCACCGGGAAGTTGGACCGGAGCAGGTTGGTATGGAATGGCATCCTCCGGCGACGGTGTTACCAGTTTCGGAGCGTTCATCAACGGCGGTTATATGGGCGGCATGGCGAGCCAGGTCCAGCCACCAGCGCAGTCGGTACAGAATGCCGATTCCAGCTTGAAATCCGCCGCGCAGGCTTTGAAATCGTATGGCCAACGTGCCATGAACGTCTTGTTGGACCCCGTCGATGCTTATCTCGGCAACTATCTTTATGACCTAACTGACCTGACGACGGGTACAGGCGGCGTTCCATCGGAGCTCAGCTTCAGCCGCAGCTACAATTCTGGTGCCGTCCTCGACAAGGGAGGACTCGGCCGGGGCTGGACGCACAATCTCGACATTACTGCGAGAACCGGTAGCGACGGGTTCCAGGCGCTGGGCCAGGATAGCGCCTGGGATGCGGCTGAGATCATCACTGAGATGTTCATCAGTCTCGATCTCCTCTCCGACCCGTCGCTGCCGCTCACGAAGATAGCGGTTGCGACCGTTGGAAACCGCTGGTTCGGTGATAGGCTCTCCGGCAATACCGCGGCCATCACCAGCGGAAACCTGACCGAACTCTTCGTCAGGCTGGCAGACGGCACGTACAATCCACCTCCTCTATCCACCGGACGCCTTGCTAAGGATGGGGCGAATAATTGGATCTACACGGTCGCAACCGGCTCACAGATCGCCTTTGCGTCACCGAATACCGACAATCTGTCAAAGGCTGCTTTGTGGACGGACCCGACCGGCCTCAAGGTACGCTTCACCTACGACGGGAGCGGGCAACTGACCTCTGTCGTCAACAGTTTCGGTCGTGGACTGACGCTGAGCTGGACAGGCGGAAAGATCACGTCCGTCGCCGAACAAGTGGCATCAGGGACGGCGCGTTCCGTCGCTTTCACCTATAATGGCGACGATCTTCAAACGGTTACCGATACGCGCAACAAGGTTATGCTTTTCTGCTATGATGCGGCGGGGCGCATGACCCGCTACTATCATCCGACGGCAGCCGCGGGCACGAATTGCTCGGCAGCCGGACCGTTTATCATCAACACCTACGACTCGCTTGGCCGCGTCAAGCAGCAGATAGATGCGGAAAACCATGTCGGCGATCTCTATCTGGCGGGTGCACGCTCGGAAGTCGTGACCTACGCCGTCTATGATGCAGCCAATCCCGCGAACAACGTCCCCATTCGGATTGTCCGCTATCAGAACGGCCTTGGCCAGATCATTCGCAGCCTCGATCCGCGAACAGGTTTGGCCACGCTCACCACCTATGACGGTCTTGGGCGACCGACGCGTACGATCTTCCCCGAAGGCAATGCCGCGGAGATCGCCTACGACGCGCGCTCGAATGCCGTCCAACTCTGCCGCATTGCCAAGCCGCCTCTCGGCAGCCAGGCACCTCCCTGCAACGATAATGCTGGCTCCTCGGACATCATTACAAAGATCATTTACAACGAAGGGTCAAACGTTTGGCTGTGCGCGAACAGCAACACTTGCAACCAACCATCCAAATATACTGATGCCGAAGGCATAGATACGTCATTTACCTATAATTCGAATGGCACCCCGTCTACTACTACGCTTGCCCGGCCGTCAGGAGCTTCCGCAAATCCCAGCATATCCTATGGCTATACCCCCTTTCCCATAGGTTCGGACGTCGTGAGTCTGCGAACCTCGCTCACTCGCCGGATCGATAGCGCGACCAACACCACAGTTACGAACTACAGCTACGATACGGCTAACCGCTATGCACTGAAGGACATCACCCTCGATCCGGCCGGTCTGGCCCTCACGACGACCTTCACGACGGATCCAGTAGGTAATATCACCGGCGTCGATGGGCCTCGGACCGATGTGGCCGATCTGACAACCGCGACCTATGATGGGTCTCGCCGTCCATTACGGATCAACGACCCCAATCCGGGTTCGGGCTCGCCCTCGACGGAGCTGACCTATGACGACGACGGCCGGCTCGTCACGGTCGCCCGTAAGATCGGCACGAACTGGCTGACATCCTGCGCGACCTGGACGAAAAGCGATCAGACCAAATCGATATTCGGTCCATGGACGACCGGTGCCGCCACCAGGTGCAATTTTGCCTCGAACACGGCGGTTCCACGCACGGATTATGACCGGGACGATGCCGATCGGCTTATTGGTGCGCGAGTCCAGTTGGGCACTGGTGAGCGGTCGACGCAACTCAAATTGTTTGCGGACGGTCGCGTCTGGCAGGTGGTTCAGGCTGCCGGGACCTCCCTCGAACAGATTGCCTCGACCAATGCCTATAGCGACAACGGCTTGCCCCTCAGCATCACCGACGCGCGAGGCAACACGACAGGCTATGCCTATGATGGGTTCGACCGGCTAGCCCAGCTCGCCTATCCGAACGCGGTCGGTGGTGTTTCGACGACCGACCGCGTTAGCTATGCCTATGACAGGCGTGGGTTCCTCATGCGTCGCTCCTTACGCGGCACATCGGACGCCTCCTCGAGCTGCACAACCTGCCTGAAATACGGCTATGACGTCCTCGGCCGGTTGCGGAGAAAGACCGCGCCGGCGATTGGGAGCGCTGCGCCCGCCTATGCGGTGGAATATGAGTACGACCTCTTAGGGCGACCGCTTTCGAGTGGGTTCGGTGGATCGACGACGCCGGAACTGACCTGGAGCTACGATAAGGTCAGCCGCCTGACGGCTGCGACCGCCGACGGTCGCACGCTAGGCTACAGCTACGGCACTCCGGCTCAAGGATTGGCAAAGACCATGACCTGGTGGCCTGCCGCCACCGGTACGCTCCTGACTTGCACTGACGCGCTCAGCCGTGTGGTTCAGCTGAAGGAGGCCTCGGGCTGTTCAACAAGCACCGGCCGCCTGATTGCCTACACCTATGATGATCTGTCCCGCCGACTGACGGCGACGCCCAGCAATGGAACGTCATCGACCTGGACCTATAAAGCTAACGGCACGCTTGATACCCTGATGCACAACCTGGCAGGCTCAGCCGCCGACGTACAGTTCGGCTTCGACTACAATCGGGCTTTCCAGGCCACGAGCATCAAACGTGACAACGACACTTACGCCTGGACGAACAATTACAATATTGCCCGACCATTCGTCACCAATACCCTGGATCAGTACACGCGGGTCAGCGCAGCTCGTCCCAGTTATGACAGTCGCGGCAATCTAGCGACCGACATCATCAACGGCGTCCCATGGACCTACGCCTATGATGCCGAAAACCGGTTGGTGCAGGCAAGTTTGGGCAGTGGGACCGTAGCGAAGCTCAGCTATGATCCCGCTGGCCGCTTGAAACGCAGCCAGGCCGGCGGCGTCGACACACGCTTCCAGTACGATGGCGACCAGTTGGTTGCCGAATACGACGCGTCCGGAACTGTGTTGCAGCGCTATGTACCGGGTCCCGGCACGGATGAGACGGCGTTGACCTACGAGGGGAGCGCCAAGAATTGGTATTATGCCGATCGGCTCGGCTCGGTGATCGCCACAGCAGGTTCGAGCGGGGCCGTAGGCGTCATCAACGCCTATGGCCCGTTCGGCGAGCCTGGATTAGCTGCAGCCAACCGCAACAGCGGGCGTCTCCGCTACGCCGGGCAGATGCTGCTACCGGAGATTGGGCTGTATCACTACAAAGCCCGTGCTTACTCGCCGCGCTGGGGTCGGCTCCTGCAGACAGACCCGACGGGTATGGCAGACGGCACCAATCTTTACGCCTACGTCGTCAACGATCCGATCAACGGGACCGACCCGAGCGGCACCAGTGCTTCATGGACGTACACCAACACCCTCGGGCCGGGAACGCTCTACGACAATCTGCTCGCACGGCCGTTCTGGGGAGGGGTTGATCGTGTAGCTAGCTCTCCGCTCGGAGATCCTGGTCTATGGATGGCGGTCGAGCAATCCTCACCCGCCGGTGTCATTCCCGGTGCTTTGGGCTACGGTGGCGCTCGCATTATGCGAGCCGTCAATGGCTTCCGTAGTGCGCGCGCTGTGAAGGATACTGATTTAGCAGGAACAGCGATCGTAAATACCTTTGGAGCCACTCATGCAAATATAACTGTAAATTATGCAGGCGAGTCGTTTACGACAGGATTGTCAAATGTTAGGGGGTTAGGGACGGTTTTTGCTGAAAGCGCGGAGGGCGCGACGGGTTCTGTTGTTGTAGCCCTGCCGAATGGGAGTGCCGCAATGAACTTTGCCCGAAACTCCATCGGGACTGGAGCACCGTACAATCTTTCGACGAACAGCTGCGTAACTTACTGTGGTCAAGTCCTTGGAGCCGGCGGCGTTCAGGGAGTACCGGGCACTACACGCGGCGTGATAAATTTCTTGGGACTTGGACGATGAGCGGTGCGGGTGAACCTGATCTAATCGATGCAATGGTCGTTGTGATCCGGAACGCAGCCATCGATAGCGCGACCGCTCGCTTGGCGGCTACTATAATATCTGTTGACGCAAATTTTAACGCACGTGTGTGTGCGCTTAAAGGTGGGGTAGTTTCGAAAGATAGGATGCTCGATATCTTAGACTTCTCTGACGAAGTGCTTGATGATTGTCGTTCCATTGCCAAAGACGTCGAGCGAGGGATTGACTGCAAAATGCTAATGGGCAGACTTCAAGTTCTTTGTGATAAAATTTTGATGTACGATGTACATCTATAGTCACTTAATTCTTATGATGGACACACATCAATACATTTCGGCGGAACAATTTCTGACAATTTGCTTGCAAGGCCGTTCTAAGGACGGGTTGATAGTGTAGCAAGGTCTCCGCTCGGCGAGCACCGTCTATGGATGGCGATCGAGCAATCCTCACCTGCCGGGTTCGTGCCCGGTGCTGTAGGCTACCAAGGTGCTCGCATTATGCGGGCGGTTAGTGGTTTCCGTAGTGCGCGTGCCACAAAAGAAGCGGAAGGTGTAACTTCATTATACCGTGCGGTCGGATCAGCCGAAATCAAGAGTATTCAGGCCACCGGAATGTTACGGAATTTGGGATCGGCCGAAAGTAAATACCTCACCAATTCAGGCGAGGCGGCGTCGTCATATGACCGCCAAGCCGTGAAGGCATTTTGCGACGAGCCTTATTCCACCGTTCAAACAAATGTCCCAAACAGCGCACTAAGAGACCTATTGCCAGTGAGCGTTGACCGTGGAATACCTGCTTATGTTATTCCAAATGAGCACCTTATAGGGCTTACTCCGAATATTATGAATTACAGTCCGCTTTCTGGTGTGCCATGAGAAATATTCCAGATGCAGTCATTCATGTGAGATTCAAGACTCCCACAGAAGGAGGAAGGCAAACGCCTATTACCGGCAGCGTATATTCATGCCCCTTATTCGTCGACGGCGAAGTTTTTGATTGTCGAATATGTATAGAAGGTAAAACAATTGAGCTTGGCCAGGCATATGATTTGGAAATCTGGTTTCTCTCTAGGGACTTAGCCGTTCCATATCTGATTCCTGGCCGTTCGATCACACTGTGGGAGGGAAAGGAAATTGCTATTGGTAAAATAAAACGCGTAAGCTAAAATCAATGTAGCAAAAATCTAGCTTGCAAGGTACGCCAATAAGACGCTGTAAGCTGTCTTTTCCAGTAATTTTTTCCCTTATTTGCATTCGATTTTCCTAAGATGCGTCTTTGAGAGCCGGCGTTGGCGCTCGAACCAGTTCTCGCGTGCGGCCTTCACATCCGGCCGCTCCTGCTCGGCCGCGTGGACAGCCCCTTTTTACGGGTGATGCGGTGCCGGGCGAAGAAGCGTGACAGGCTGCTCGTGCTCGCTTGGACACCGCGTTCCGAGAGGACGTCACGGAGCTCGCGCAGGAAGGATTGCGGGTGTTCTTCGTTGGCCCGAAGGATCAGGGCGGCCTGCGCTTCCAGGTGCTGCGAGTTGCGGTCGCCGCCCATGGGCTTGGGCGCGACCCGCCCTTCTTGCCGAAAGCAGTCGTGCCAGCGGATCGCGCTGGCCGCTCCGACACCGAAGCGTTTGGCTGCCTGACGCCGCGATGTGCCCGCTTCAATCGCGGCAACCACACGCTCACGCAGATCGACAGAGAGAGCTGAAGGCATGGTGATCCTCCCTCATAAGCCCAACCAGTGAATCACACGCCAGCCAGATTGAACCGCACCGGGTTTGCCGGAGGCTCCAACTCTGAGAAGGTGGAGCCTGTATGAGCAAGACGACGAACAAATTTGCGCCCGAGGTCCGCGAGCGCGCGGTGCGTATGGTGCTGGATCACGAGGCCGATCATCGGTCACGCTGGGCTGCTATCGTTTCGATCTCAGAGAAGATCGGCTGCGTTCCGCAGACGTTGTTTGAGTGGGTGAAGAAGGCCGAGGTCGATAGCGGTAGGCGTGCCGGTGTCCCGACCGAGGTCGCCGACAAGGTGAAGGCACTGGAGCGCGAGGTCCGCGAGCTGCGGCAGGCCAACGAGATTCTCCGCAAGGCGTCGGCATATTTTGCCCAGGCGGAGCTCGACCGCCCGTTCCGGCGATGATCGCGTTTATCGATGATCATCGCGATGCTTATGGGGTCGAGCCGATCTGCCGCGTCCTGCCGATCGCCCCATCCACCTATCACGAGCACGTCGCGCAGCGACGGGACCTGACACGTCTGTCGGCACGGGCGCAGCGGGATGTCGCCCTGAAGCCCGAGATCGCGCGCGTGTTTGCCGAGAATTTCGCGGTCTACGGCGTGCGCAAGGTCTGGCGGCAGATGATGCGGGAGGGCTTCCCGATAGCGCGCTGCACCGTGCAACGACTGATGCGGGAGATGGGTTTGGCGGGCGTGATCCGGGGCAAGCCTGTTCGCACGACGGTCAGCGACAAGGCTGCGCCGTGCCCGCTCGACCACGTCAACCGCCGGTTCTACGCGCCAGCGCCGAACATGCTGTGGGTGTCGGATTTCACCTACGTCGCGACCTGGGCGGGGTTCGTCTACGTCGCCTTCGTCATCGATACCTACGCCAGGCGGATCGTTGGCTGGCGAGCAAGTAGGACGGCGCATGCCAGCTTCGTTCTCGATGCTCTTGAGCAGGCACTTCATGACCGCCGGCCGGCCCATCGAGGCGGCCTCATCCATCATAGCGACCGCGGGTCGCAATACGTGTCCATCAAATACACCGAGCGCCTCGCCGAAGCCGGGATCGAGCCGTCGGTCGGCAGCGTCGGCGACAGCTATGACAACGCTTTGGCCGAAACGATCAACGGCCTCTACAAGGCGGAGGTGATCCACAGGCGTGGACCGTGGCGCAGTTTCGAAGCCGTCGAATATGCCACGCTCGAATGGGTCGACTGGTTCAACCATCGTCGGCTGCTGGAGCCTATTGGCAACATCCCGCCTGCCGAAGCCGAAGAGCAATATTATGCTGCCGCAAGCAACCTCGATATGGCAGCGTGACTCACAACCCAAGGCCTCCGGCAGACCCAGTGCGGTTTAAATCCGCCACCGTATCCACGCCCATGGCCTCTAGTTTCGCCAGTGACGCGCGGCCAACACCCCAGAGCTTTGCGACCGGGGTACGACAGAGCCAGTGATCGTAGTGGACGGGGTCAGTGAGATCGCAGACGCCGTTAAGTTCCGGCACCGTCTTCGCGATGTGGTTCGCGAGCTTGGCTACGGTCTTCGTCGTACCCAAACGGAGCCACCCCTTGTAGGAGCGTAGTGCCCCCTTATAGCATCAAATCTTGCGGACCTCGCCGAGGAAGAGGTTGACCGCGGACGAAACGGCTTCGATCTCGCGATTGAGGTCGGCGGTCGCGCTTAGCATACTCTGGGCCGAAGTCACGGATTCCGTCGCACTCATCGCGATCGCGGCCACGCTGGAGCTCACTGTCTCGGTCCGGCCCGAGGCCTCCGCCACGCTGCGGCTGATCTCCGTGGAGGTCGCCGACTGCTCCTCGACGGCCGAACCTACGGAGATCGCACTTTCGTCGATCCGCGCGATGATGCCAGCGATCCGCTCGATGGTGGTGGCCGTGGAATTCGTCGCAGTCTGGATCATGGCCACCTGCCGCGAAACATCCTCCGTCGCCCTGGCGGTTTGGGCCGCGAGTTCCTTGACCTCGCTGGCGACGACCGCAAACCCGCGCCCCGCCGGTCCAGCTCGCGCTGCCTCGATGGTGGCGTTCAGCGCGAGGAGATTGGTCTGGCTGGCGATCTGGCCGATCATTCCAACCACCTGGCCGATGTGATCCGAGTTCTCGCTGAGGGACCGAACGTTGGCAACGGCCTGACGGGCCGCCTCCACAGCTTCACCAGTGACCGATCGGGATCGGTTCATCTGCTGCGTGATTTCGGCATTGGCAACGTTCAACTCGCGCACCGCCCGGGCGACCGTCTGGACATTCGCCGAGGTTCCGACAGCCCCGGTCGACGCCGTTGCCGCCGCATCAGACGTTTCGCCGGTCTTCTCGAGAACTAGGTTTGCGGAGGCGCGCATGGTGTTCGTGGCATTGTCCGCGACGTCGAGGGCGGTTTGGATCGCAGTATCAAAGGCTGAGATCGCGTCGGTGAGCGGCGTGACGTCGGCCCAGGACAGCACGGCGGCGATATACGTGCCCCGCGACATCACCGCCGAGACGTGGAGGTCGAGAGTCTTGGGTCCGAGGCGGATCTTGGCACGCCATGGAAGACGAGACGGATCCGCCACGATACTGCGCTGGTGATGAGGGTTTTTGTGGAACACATCCATTGATGTCCCGACCATGAGATCGGGGTCGACCTCCTGGGGCAAGTATTTCCGCAAGGCGTGCATCGTTTCGATGCTGCGCTTATTGGCATAGGTGATGTTAGCGCTGACTGGATCGAGGACAAGGACATTGACGGGGAGTGCATTGATGACCGCTTCAAACTCGAGCGGTGGCACGATTTCAGTGAGCGCGTCGGCGTTTGCCCAACGCTGTACGCTGAAAAAGGAATTTCGCTTTGTCATGACGAGTCCTTTCATATATTTGAGATAGAGAATTTTATTAAAAATAGGATCGCGGTTTAAAATGAAGATTCCATTAAAACTGCGAGAAGATATATTGCCTGCTAGGCTGATTAGAGCCCGTTCAGTAAATTATGTCAGTCGACCATGCCTTCGAACGAGGAACAAGGCGGCAGCGGCGTAGAGGCGTCGTCGAGCGGCAGGAGAGTGTGTGGGCGGAAGGCAACGATGATCGCCTCCACTTAGGTTGTGAGCACTGTGGAGCGCTGCGTCTTCGGCCCCATCGTCGCGTCATATACGAAGGCTCGCCGACGCCACTTCACGACCGTTTTGGGGTTCAGTCCATACTGCGTGGCAAGATCTTTGAGCGAAGCTTTCGATCGCTTTATCGGATGCTCACGTATTGCGATCCGCGGCCTAAGTGACAGACGAGACCGCTGCCTGTGAAGGGCCGGCGCTCATGCGGTCGCGCTTGACCGCGGCCTCCTTTGATAGTGGAGTTCATCCGCTCGACTTGACCGTTGGTCAAGGGACAGCGCGGCTTGGTCATGCGATGCTCGATCTTCGGCTGCTCACAGGCCCTCTCCTCCGTGCGCCGTGCGATTGGGCGTCAGCAGGGTTTGTGGATGTCTCCCAAACGACGAGACCGGCAGGAACTTCGCTGCCATCTGCACAGCCCCAGGCTAGCCCCTTAATCACGCTGTCGTGATAGGCCGAAATCAAGCTATCGCTTGTCAATTCGTCATTTCGTGATCATCTGTTATATTACTATTAACTAATTTAATATAATATATAACTGTCATATGATCTGAATAACCCGTGCGCGGCGGGCTGTTTGGCCTCTTACGCGCAGAACCCACCCGATGCGTTTCACCCTCAAGGCCACCCTCGTCGCTCTGTTCGGCGGCGTCGCTCTCATTACTGCCGGACAAGGAGCTATCTCGCTCGTCGAACTGTCGTCGATCCGACAAGGCACAAACGACATTGCCAGCAGCTGGCTGCCCTCTGTCGCAACGGTCAACGAAATGAACAATGCCGGTAGCCAGATGCGGTTGCGGCAATACCGGATCGTGACGACGTCCACGGATCGAGCCAGCCTCGCGAGCAATCGGCATCTCTACGACAAAGCCGTGTCCGCCATGGTCGATGCACGTAGACGCTATCAGCCGCTAATTACATCTGCCGAGGAACGTGCCCTCTACGACAGGTTCTCAAAGGTGTGGTCTGCGTATGAAAATTCCAGCCAGCATCTGCTTGGCCTGATGGAGTCCGGCCGTCACGACGAAGCCATGGCAGAGCTTGTCGGCCCCGATCTGCTCAAGATCTATACGGAGGCGAGCGAAATTCTTGCCGAAGCTGTCGTGCTTAATCGGAACGGCGCACAGAAAGATGCTGACGCGACAGTGGCCAGTGCGGATGTCGCCTCCCTCGTCGCCATCGTGGCTGTGTTTCTAGCAGTACTTGCTGCCGGTGGTGCTGCTCTGTTCGGTTTCATGCGCATCTCTCGCCCTATCATTGGCATAACGGGGACCATGAGCTCCCTCGCGGCCGGCGAGGCGGCGACTGAGGTGCCTTATCGGACCCGGCAGGATGAGATCGGCGCAATGGCGGCGGCCGTGCAGGTGTTCAAGGACAATCTCATCCGCACGCGCCAACTGGAAGAGGAGACTGCGCAGGCCCGACTCACCGCGGAAGAGCAGCGCAAGGCGGGGATGCGGCAGATGGCCGACAGCTTCGAGCAGGCGGTGGGCGGCATTATCGGCATGGTGTCGTCCTCGGCGACTGAACTGCAGGCCACGGCCCAAGCCATGACCGCGACGGCAACAGAAACAGCTTCTCAATCAACGACCGTGGCAGCGGCCGCAGAGGAAGCAGCCACGAACGTCACCACGGTTGCTGCGGCGGCAGAGGAGTTGGGTGTCTCCGTTCAGGAGATCGGTCGGCAGGTGAGCAGTTCAGCTCAGATGGCTCAAAGCGCTGCCACCGAGGCTCAGTCTACAGCCTTGCTTGTTCAGGAGTTGACCCAGGCTGCGACCCGTATTGGGGATGTCGTCGGACTGATCTCGACGATTGCGGGTCAGACCAACCTGCTGGCACTCAATGCCACCATCGAGGCCGCGCGTGCTGGTGAGGCTGGTCGGGGCTTTGCCGTGGTCGCGACTGAGGTGAAGGAACTCGCAAGCCAAACTGCACGGGCAACGGAAGAGATCTCCGGGCAGATCAACAGGATCCAGGCTGCCACAGGCCAGGCAGTATCGGCAATCGTTGGAATCACTGGGCGTATCCAAGAGATTAGCGGGACGGCTACGGCGATCGCAGCGGCTGTCGAGCAGCAGGGGGCGGCCACGCAGGAGATCGTCCGAAATGTGGCGCAAGCGGCGACGGGTACGGGCGAGGTCACGAGCAACATCACGGGTGTCGCTCAAGCGGCGGAAGACACAGGTGCCGCGGCAAGCCAAGTTCTAGGGGCGGCGTCCGAACTCTCGCATCAATCCGAGCACCTCACCGCCGAGGTGAAGCGGTTCCTCGCGACCGTCCGTGCCGCTTGAGACCCTGGGACCTGACGCCATGAGTCGATACGAATTCGAGGAACCGGGCGTCAGCCTCGCCATCGGCTGGGACGCGTCTATGGCAACTTTCTATCTCCAGGTTTGGAGCGAAGCACTCCAGACCGTCGACATGGACGAGGAAGAACGTGCCTCGCCGCAGATCTGCCTGGGCGACGTCTACGGACAGCACCCGGAGCTCGATGCCGTGCTCGCTATCGCAAGTTGGCACGTCCGGGCATTCCCCGCTACGCTGGCACAGACCCTACGGGCCGACCAAATCGCCGCCCCACCCCAGCCTCAGCCGGCCAATCACGAGGATATCGCCCGCCTCATGTACGCCCTCATGAACACCATGGATCGTACGCGGTCGGTAACGTCCGCGCTCGACGGCCTCGCACACTCGGCCAAAGCCTGACCTGAATGCTGGCGTTATGGTCAGCGGGTCGGGGCGATGAGGGTCGAAATACTGGAGGGGGCCGAACGACGGCCGCGCTGGTCGTTCGAGGACAAGGTGTGGATCGTCGAAGCTTTGTACGAGGCGGGAGTGTCGGTGCGTTCGGTGGCGTACTGGCACGGGATCGCCCAGGGTTTGTTGTTCACGTGGCGACGCCAGGCTCGGCAAGGCCGTAGGGGCGTGGACGAGCAGGCCCCGGTCTTCGTGCCCGTCATGATCACCCCGGAGCCGTCGCCGGCAGTTCCGGCTTTGCAGTCGAATGATCCTGGTGTTCAGGCTCTGCCCCGCCGAGCGCGGCGCAAGACCGGTGTCATGGCGATCGATCTCGGCGATGGTCGGCGTCTCACGGTCGACCGGGACGTCGATGCCGCGGCGCTGCGCCGGGTGCTCGATGCCCTGGAGGGTCGATGATCCCGCTGCCGGCCAACGTCCGGGTCTGGCTGGCCACCGGCCACACCGACATGCGCAAGGGCTTTTCCAGCCTCGGGCTGATCGTCCAGGAGACGCTCAAACGCGATCCTCATTCCGGGCACCTGTTCATCTTCCGGGGGCGGCGCGGCGACCTGATCAAGGTAATCTGGCACGATGGCCAGGGTGCATGCCTGTACACCAAGCGGCTCGACCGCGGCCGCTTCCTGTGGCCGTCGGTGGCGGACGGAGCCGTGACGATCTCCACGGCGCAGCTCGGCTACCTACTCTCGGGCATCGACTGGCGAATGCCGCGGACAAGCTGGCGTCCGAGCGCCGTTGGTTGAGGATAACGCGTTACCGAGGCTGAGGAATATGCTCTTCTCAGGGTGTGCCGAACGCGCCTGAGCCCCCGCCGCTTCCCACCGATCTCGCTGCCGCTCACGCCATGATCCTGGCCGAGGTGATGATGGCCAAGTTCGGCCTGCATCTGCCGCTGCATCGCCAGAGCCAGCGCTTCGCCCACGAAGGCGTGCCGATCGACGTCTCGACCCTGGCCGGCTGAGTCGGGGCCGTCACCACCGCCCTGTCGCCGCTGGTGGCCCGGATCGAGGCACATGTCCGAGAAGCCGACCGCCTCTATCTCGACGACACACCGCTGCCGGTCCTGGCCAAGGGGAAGACCCGCACCGGCCGGCTCTGGACGGTGGTGCGCGACGACCGCCCCTTCGGCGGACCCGAGCCGCCGGTCGCAGCCTACTTCTACTCCCCCGACCGCTCCGGCGCGCATGCCGAGACCTGGCTAGTGGTCTGAGTTAGAAGTTCTCTGACAGAAGCGTCCGACGCTTGCGAGGATCGCATCAGCGGGTTTGGTCCAGACGAAGGGCTTTGGATCGGCGTTGGTTTGGTCGATGTAGGCGTGGATCGCAGCTTCGAGATCGCTGGTCTGTTGGAAGGCACCACGCTGCAGGCGTCGACGGGTGAGAAGGGCGAACCAACCCTCGACGAGATTGAGCCATGATGCGGACGTCGGCGTGAAATGAAGGTGCCAACGCGGACGCTTCACCAGCCAGTCGTGGATCAGCTTGGTTTTGTGGTGGCCGCGTTGTCGAGCACGAGGTGCACGTCGAGATC